>CAZVUU010000004.1:0-64749 GCA_964630465.1 uncultured Christensenella sp. | reverse complement strand
TCAACTTCATCAAGCTGACGCGCAAGCAGCAGCTGGATGTGATCAACCGCACCATCCATACGACTGCTTAAGCATACCGACTCAGGGCTTTCCCGCGCCGCCGCCGGATCTTTCACGATCCGGCGGGGAGGCCGGCTGCTGTACCTGCGCTGAAACCCCTGCAGGGAACGGCGACAGGCCGCAGCCATGGGTGTGGAAAACGCCATGTCGGCATGCCTGATATATAGGAAAATAAAATGGAAAAAGATCTGAACCTGACAGGCAGGCTGCATTCCATAGAAACCTTTGGAACGGTGGACGGCCCGGGCATCCGCGTGGTGCTGTTCTTTCAGGGCTGTCCGATGCGCTGTCAGTACTGCCATAACAGAGACACCTGGGACACGGCCGGCGGCCGCGAATGGGCGCTGGAGGAGCTGAGAGACTTCGTCCTGCGCTTCAAGCCCTATATGGATACCTCCGGCGGCGGCGTGACCGCCACGGGGGGCGACCCCGTGCTGCAGCACCGCTTTATCACCAGGCTGTTCACGCAGCTGAAGGAAGCGGGTGTGCACACAGCCCTTGATACCTCGGGCTTTTGCAGGTTTGATGATGTCAAGGAGCTGATCGACGTGACGGATCTGGTGATCCTGGACATCAAGGCGGTAGACCCCGAGCTGCACATGCGCGTCGCGGGCCAGGACAACGCCATGATTCTGGAGTTCGCCGAGAAGCTGCGGGACATCAACAAGCCCGTCTGGCTGCGGCACGTTGTCGTGCCCGGCCTGACCGACAGCGAGGAAGAGCTGCTGGCCTTCCGCCGTATCGCCCTCTCCATGCCCAACGCCCAGCGGGTAGAGCTGCTGCCCTACCACACCATGGGCAAGTTCAAATGGGAGGAGCTGGGCTATGAGTATCCCCTGGATGGGGTGCCCGACGCCAGCAAGGAAGACATGACACGGGCCTACAGGATATTGAGCCTGCCGCAGACAGCATAAGATAAAGGGGGCTGCCGTACAGGCAGCCCCCCGCTTTTTAAGAAAAACACCCGAACAGGGGTTGGGACGAAAGCACGAAAACAGCCCCCCGGGTCTTCCGCGCGCATGGCGGGTATATGTCCTTTCCGTTCCTATGCCCTCTTAGGGTACTGTTTGCTTTTTAACATATTATAAACGGTCAAACTGGCCAGCACCACCACGACCCCCAGCAGGGAGAAGAAGCCGGGGTTTTCCTCCAGGAACAAAAAGACCCACAGCGGGTTCATCACCGGCTCCACGTTGGAGAGGATGGAGGCCGTGACCGGGTGGACGCCCGCGCGCATGCCGGCCGTGAAAAAGAAATAGCCAAACGACAGGCACAGGCTCATCAGCAGCACGGCAGCCAGGGCCTGCGGGCTCGTCGTAAAGCCGGGATCAAAGGGGATGTACAGCAAAAACAGGCCGGACACCAGGTTGCCCAGATAGGTATAATCCGCCGGATCGGCCCCCGGCATCCGGGCCGCGAAAAATACCAGGGCATAGGTGAAGGCGCTGGTCAGGGCGATGGCGTCGCCCCAGAAGGCCCCGCGCCCCAGCCCGCCCATGAAGCACAGAGCGACGCCGGCCATGACGCAGAGGCTGGCCGTGACATCCAGCCGCCCGGGCCTCTGCCCCTTGAACACCCAGTAGCCCAGGATGACCACCACCGGCATGGCGTACTGCAGCACGATGGCGTTGGCGGCGCTGGTCAGCTTGTTGGCCATGATGAAGAGGATGGAGGTCGCCGCCACCGCGAAGGCCCCCAGCAGATTGCCCTTTGTGAAGGAAGGCCTGAAGCTTTTGCGGACGAAGCCGAAGAACAGGGCCGTAAACAAGGCCCTGGCCCCGATGATTGAAAAGGCCGACCAGGGCACCCACTTGCTGAGCATCCCCGCGAAGCTCCAGACCAGACCGGCCAGAACGATATAGACGGCTCCGCTGACTTTCCTGCCCTTTACCTCGCCCATGAAGAACTTCCCCCTGCGCCGCCGGCGTTGAACTGGGGGAAGTGTAACACAAGCAGGCAGCTTCTGCCAGATGGAGCGCGCGGCTCCCTCCGCCGCCTAGGGTTTGAGCTCCAGGCGGCTTCCGGCCGGCAGATAGCCGATCCGGTCGCCCATCAGAGCCTTCAATTGCCGGTAGGCCTCCAGCCCCGTGCAGTGGCAGGTATAGCAGAGGGTGCCGGTCCTGAGCAGTTCCCGCGCCAGCGCGTCCACAGCCTCGGGGTTTTCGCTTTTGCCCGAGCCCCGGCTGTGCAGGTGAAAGCCACCGATGAGGACATCCGGGAAATGCCCCTTATCCTTGTGAAATTGGTTTACAATATTCAGGATGCCCCGGTGCGCGCAGCCGGCGATCAGGACCGTCTGCCCGTTTTCGCGGATGATCAGGTTCTGTTCATGCGAAAAGTCGTCCGGGAGGAACTCATCCCCTTCTTTGCGGTACAGCTCCGCGTTGCCGGAGGGGGCGGGCCAATGTTCTTCGGGGGATGAAAACAGCTCCAGCTCATCGTCGATGACGCAGTGCGGGTCGCATAACACAAAGCGTTTGTTCGGCAGGAGGCCTGGATCGAGGCCGATATAGCCCATGTGCTCTTCCGGACGGGCGGCGTAGTGCGGCCCGAAGGCCCGCTCCTGCGCGTACACTTTGGCGGCGGGGTTGATATCAAGAAAGGTCTTAAGCCCTCCCCCGTGGTCATAGTGCCCATGGGACAGGACGGCAATATCCACCGCCGCCAGGTCGACCTCGAGCTTATTGGCATTCTCGGCAAACAGGCCGCTTGCCCCCGTGTCAAACAGCAGGATGTGCTTTTTCGTCTGTATATGAAGGCTCAGCCCATGCTCGCAGCTGAAGGCATCGGAGGCTGCCGTGTTTTCGGATAAGACGCTGATCATCATGATCTATCACCACCTCAATGAAATTCAAAAGGCGCGGCACGGGGCCGGCGAATCTTTGCGGAACCTTGTTTCTATTCCTATTGTACTCAGGACAGAGGCATATATCAATCACCCGTAGTTTTCCAGGCTCTCGGCCTCCCGTCGGCAGCCAGTTGCTACAGGTTTGCCCGGCTGCTCGCCGCCTGGCAAAATCATCATTTCGATGGATGTTGAACCGCCTCATGTCCTCCCTTATCGCTGGGTTTTACTTTTCCATTACATCCGGGAGTATTTGATTGGTCATTCTTCAGTATGATTCTCAGCGCTTGAGAGGTCACTTCAAAGACAGTCAGGCGACGTGCCTGTTTGACTGATAATTGGTTAGTAGACTCAAAGCCATTGTCTGTATGCAACAACATTCTAATGAATGCAACTCTTTCCCTTTTCATCACATACGAAGACGAAACCCCGCCCTTTGATACTGACATTGTGAGATTTTTTTGCTGTTATCCATTGCGTGAGATAAACAGATAAGCACACGCAAAACAAGTTCTGCCAAATATGAAGCGCTCTCCCTCAGACCCTCACGCAGTCATACCTCTTCTCATTCAGCGTCTCCATCATGAAGCGGTAGGGCTCCAGCTCCTTGCCGGCCACCATCATGTAGAGCCTGGGGCTGAAGCCGCTGACCAGGACCACGCCCTGCTGGTTGAAGGTTACGGGCTGGTGGGTGCCGCGGCTGGCCACGTTCCAGAAGACGATCCGGGGCAGGCGGTAGCCGTGGGACACGTAGAGCTTTTCAGCGTACTGAAAGTTGGTCAGATCGGCGTTGTCGGTGCAACTGTCAAACTCCATGTCGGAGATGATGTACAGGGTTTCGGGCAGGTCCGCCTGAGCCGCGTCCATATCCAGAGCGGCCTGGAGGATGAGCTCGAACACCTTTTTGATGTCGGTATTGGCCATCTCGTCAAAGCTTCTGCAGTAGCGCACCTGCTCCCATAGATCCCTCCCCTTGATTTCCACCATCCTTGGGCTGTTGCTGAAGGTGATGAAGTGATTGTGAAAGGCCCCCCGGTTGCGCTGTGCGAAATAGATGCCGAGGGACAGGGCCGCCGCCGCGGGTGAGGGATCGTCAACCATATACATAGAGCCTGAGCCGTCGATGACGCAGAGGGCGTTTTCACCGCCCGTGAAGTCCTCAAGCGCCTTCCAGGATGCATCCAGGCTTTCCCGCTCGCTTTCATCAGCACTGCCGCGCAGGATGGGACGCACCAGATCGTAGGGGATCAGTGTGCCCGTGTTCAGCCCGGCCTCGCCCGCCTTGACTCTTTCAAGGAAGGCCCGGTAGCGCGCCTCGTCGTTTCTGAAGAAGGCCTTGCGATATTTAAGCATGGCGCGGGAGGGCTGCTTTTCGTAGTCGAAGCTGTAGTCCCCCTCACGCAGGCGGTTTTCCAGCAGGTCGATGCGGGCGCGCAGCCGCGACAGCGTCCTGCGGTATTCCGCGTCATTCATGCCAAGCGACGCTGCGACGCGTTTAGCCAGGCGGACGGTCTTCCTGCTGCTGGCGTTGACGGAGGGCAGCCATTTTGAAAGCAGCGACACCTGCCCGCCTTCATCGCAGACCTCTATATCCGCCTGCAGCCGTTCTCCGATCAGCGACAGCACCTCCCCCTCCAGCGGGGTATCAAACAGCACAAGCAAATCGTCAAAGCGGCCGAACTCCGCGAACAGCTGAAGGTTCTTTTGAAGGGTGTCCGGATGATGGAAGGCCAGCCACCCGGCGATCAGGCGGAACACCCGCCGCTCGCCCAGGCCGCCCCGGATATCCCGGGCAAAGAACAGTATTTTCATGGCCAGGAGGTGGTCTTCAGCCCAGGCCCGCTCAAAGCGCTGCAGTATGTCGGCCTGTCGGCCGCCGCGCAGCGCGCCGATGGCCGCGAAGAGGTCCAGGCAGTCGGACAGGGTGGAGGCATGCGTCAGCGCCTCATTCTCGGTGAGGGCGTAGTTCGCCTGCCTCTTGACGGCATCCGGCATCGCTGGCCTGCCTGCGTCCATGTCTGCCTCCTTCGGGTTTTAAACATACAAGGCACCTTTGTAAGGGGAGTCGAACCCCTGCCTCACGCGTGTGAAGGCGTCGCCGGACTATTCTTCAGGGCTGCTGTTGGTGCCTTTGATCACTTTGATTCAAAGCGGTCATTCAGGCTATCATGTTTGCCGGATCAAGGTCAAGCAAAACCGATCCGGCCGCGCGAAGCAGGGGGCGGATCTGCGGCATTGCAAAAGCCCCGGCGGACAGAATCGCCCGCCGGGGCCGCGCCTTCAGGAAATAAGGCTCCTCAGCCTTCGTATTTCTTTCTCTTCCAGCGGTGGTGGCCGTAGGGTTGCCCATAAGGCTGCCCCTGGTAATAGTGATGGTGGATATGGTGATGTCCCCGGCCCCCATCCCCGTGGCCATATCCCTCGTGCCTGCGGCCCTCATAGCCATAGCCGCCGGAGCCGTGCCTGCCGCAGTTGTAGCGGCGGCGGCGCTCTGAGTCGCCGGGCCATTCGATGTTCTCGCTCAGCTTGTCAAGCAGGCCATTGAGCTGGGCCTTTTCCTCCTCGCTGAGGGGGGAGAAGAAGGCCCGGCGGCCGGCAGAACGCCTCTCATCAGCTTCGCGGGCGGCGGCTTCGCCTTCGGGTGTCAGCACGATATCCACACGGCGGCGGTCTTCCTCATTGGGGCTGCGGCTGATGTAGCCGCTGTCTTCCAGCTTGCCTAATACCTCGCTGAGGGATCCTGCGCGCACAGAGACGATGTCCATCAGCTCGCGCTGAGAGATGCCGCCGCGCTTCAACAGCAGGGAGAGGATCCTGCCTTGCCCGCCTCGCGATTCGGCGTTGTGGCGCAAGCCGTAGTGGGCCTTGTGCAGCCGGATCACCAGCTGCTCCTCCGTCGATAGGCTTTCCATATCCACGGGGTCAAAGCCCCGGAAAGGATGTTTGTTTTTCATATTGTCTTTCACTTAAATTCCTCCGTTTTTATTGCTTAGGTACCTTGTCGATTATCAGTATAAGGCCGATCCTTCCATTTGTCAAGGTACCTTTCTAATTTTCTATTTGAGCTCGCCCACTGCTGCGGCGTTGCATTTTCACGCACATTCGCTGATAATATCTGTACATCAACGGGAAAACACAATGGCTTGAGACATAGGAGGAGGGCTCGATGGGACTGGATCGATCGTTGAATATCCGAGTCGGACGCATGGAAAAAGGCCCGAGGAACCTGATCACCGACGTGCCCGGCCTGCGCGTGGGGCATGTAACGTATGCACAGGACCCGGTGCAGACGGGCGTCACCGCTATCTTGCCCCACGGCGGCAACTGCTTTGAGGAGAAGCTGCCCCTGGGCTTTGACATCATCAACGGCTTCGGCAAATCCATAGGCCTGGTGCAGGCGGGTGAGCTGGGCCAGCTTGAAACGCCCATCATCCTGACCAACACGCTGTCGGCGGGCACGGCCTTCACGGCCCTGTGCCGCTATATGATGGAGAATAACCCCGCGATCGGGCGGGAAACGGGCACCGTCAACCCCATGATCCTGGAGTGCAACGACGGCTGGCTCAGCGATATCCGCGGCCTGCATATTACGGAAGACGACATCCTGGCTGCAATCGCAGCCGCAGGTGAGCAGTTTGAAGAAGGGGCCGTGGGCGCCGGGCGCGGAATGGTCTGCCACGGGCTCAAGGGCGGCATCGGTTCCGCCTCCCGTGTATTCGAGATCATGGGCAGGCCTTATACCTTGGGCGTGCTGGCCCTCACCAACCACGGTCAATTGGGGGATCTCTGCGTCGCCGGGCGGTCCATCGGGAAAGAGGCCAAGACCCTGATCGAGCGCGGCCTGCCGCCAGAGGAAGACAAAGGCTCGGTGATCATCGTCGCTGCGACCGATCTGCCCCTGAGCGCGGCGCAATTGAAGCGCGTCGCCAGGCGCGCCTCGGCCGGCCTCAGCCGAACGGGCAGCGCCATTGGCCACGGCAGCGGCGAGATCGCCCTGTGCTTTTCCACAGGCAACCGCATCCGCCACTTTGACAAGGCACCCTTCAGGACTGTTCAGGAGCTCAACGAGGAGCACATCGGCCTGCCCTTTCACGCCATCGCGGAGGCCACGGAGGAAGCCGTGCTGAGCTCCATGTTCCGCGCCCGGGCGGTTGAAGGGCGGGACGGCCACCGGGCGGAAAGCCTGGCGGCCGTATGGGAGGCATTGAATCAATAAAACTATTCAGCAAACAGCTGAACCTTTCAAGAAAACAACTCAAATGTTGAAATAATTCATTTTGACATTTGAGTTATTCGTTTCAAATATTCAATTATAAAAAAATTTCCCTTGATATTTAAAATTTAAACCGAAGAAATGAAAAATATTGAAAATATCTTGAAAAAATGAAAATTATGATGTAATTATTTAAAACTGGGAAGCTAAAATCTCAAATTCTTTAAAGTTTATAAAGGAATGTTCAATGTGTCCTTGCTTCTGTCCGAAAGCCGTGCGGTAGCACAGAGGCAACGGATAAACCGCCTTTCACAGAGACTTCAAAACACCCTTCGTGAAAAGTGAAGCGCCTCCGTGCCTCTGTGCCCTCCGTGAGCCCCGTCTCAGCCCATCTCCTCCAGCACCTTCTCCGTCATCTCCGCGCAGCCCAGCGCATCCTTGCCGCCGCTGATATCCGCTGTGCGGTATCCCTTTTTGAGCACGGCCGCGACGGCATCCTCCACCTTTTTGGCTTCTTCTTCCAGGCCGAAGGACCAGCGCAGCATCATGGCCGCCGACAGGATCGTGGCGATGGGGTTTGCCTTGTTCTGCCCCGCGATGTCGGGGGCGGAGCCATGGATGGGCTCATACATGCCGCGCGTGCCTTCACCCAGCGATGCGGAGGGCAAAAGGCCGATGGAGCCCGTCAGCTGGGAGGCTTCGTCCGACAGGATATCGCCGAACATATTGCTGGTGACGATCACGTCAAACTGCGCGGGGTCGCGCACCAGCTGCATGGCGGCGCTGTCCACCAGCATGTCGGCATAGTCCACACCGGGGTATTCCTCCCTCAGCCTGTGCATCACTTCGCGCCACAGACGGGAGCTTTCCAGCACATTGGCCTTGTCGATGCTCACCAGCTTTTTGCCGCGGCGCAGGGCCATGTCAAAGCCGATGCGGCCGATGCGCTCCACCTCTTGCTCGCTGTAGCATTCGGTGTCGTAGGCTTCCCGGCCCATGGGGCCTTCGCGGCGGCCCCGCTCGCCGAAGTAGATGCCGCCCGTCAGCTCGCGCACGATCACCATGTCAAAGCCGCGCTCCGCCACCTCTTCGCGCAGGGGGCAGGCGTTTTTCAGCTCCTTAAACAGCCTGGCCGGGCGGATGTTGGCGTAAAGGCCCATCTCCTTGCGCAGGCCCAGCAGCGCGCGCTCGGGCCGCAGATGGCCGGGCAGCGTCTCCCACTTGGGGCCGCCGACCGCGCCCAAGAGAACGCTGTCGCTGTTCATGCAGGCCAGTATGGTCTCCTTGGGCAGAGGCTCGCCAAAGGCATCAATGGCGCAGCCGCCGGCCATCACCTTGATGAAGCCGAAGCTGTTGCCGGACTGCTCGCCCACCTTCTTCAGCACGCGGATGGCAGCCTGCGTGATCTCCGGCCCGATGCCGTCGCCTTCGATGACCGCGATATCAAAGTGTTTCATAGCTTGCCCTCCTTTACGGCATTGAGCAGGCCGCCCGCATTCAGCAGGGTCTGCAAAAAGGGCGGGAAGGCCGCGAAACGGGCCTCGGTGCTCCGGCTCAGGTTTTTGATCACACCCTTGTCAAAGTCGACCGACAATCGGTCGCCGTCCTCCGCCTCCACATCGCATTCCACGATGGACAGGCCGATGTTGACGGCGTTGCGGTAGAATATCCGGGCGAAGCTTTTCGCCACCACACAGGCGATGCCGCTGGCCTTGATGGCTGCGGGGGCATGCTCGCGGGAGGAGCCGCAGCCGAAGTTCTCACCGGCCACGATGATGTCGCCCGGCTTCACGCGGGCAACGAAGGTGGGGTCCAGGTCCTCCATGCAATGGGCGGCCAGCTCCTTTGGGTCGGTCGAGTTGAGGTAGCGCGCCGGGATGATCACATCCGTGTCCACATTGTCAAAATATCGGATCACCTGTCCTGTCATAGCCATATCTGTCACTCTCCTTATCTCTGTTCCATATCAGACCGCCGGCGCGATCTTCCCGGCGATCGCCGACGCCGCGGCGACGGCGGGGCTGGCGAGATAGACCTCGCTCTTTGGATGGCCCATGCGGCCCACGAAGTTGCGGTTGGTGGTCGCGACGCAGCGCTCACCCTCAGCCAAGATGCCCATGTAGCCGCCCAGGCAGGGGCCGCAGGTGGGGGTGGAGACCACGCAGCCCGCCTCAATGAAGGCCCGCACATAGCCCTGCTCCATGGCGTCCAGATAGATCTTCTGAGTGGCGGGGATGATGATGGCGCGCACGTGCTCGGCCACCTTCTTCCCGCGTAATACCTCCGCCGCCAGTGCCAGGTCCTCCAGCCGGCCGTTAGTGCAGCTGCCGATGACCACCTGGTCGATCTTTACCTCGCCGATATCCTCGAATGTGCGGGCGTTTTCGGGCAGGTGGGGGAAGGCCACCGTCTGCTCGATCTGTCCAAGATTGATCTCGATCACGCGCTCGTACTCCGCGTCCGGGTCGGCCTGATAGACGCGGGGCGTCTTGGCCCCGTGGGCTTTGAGATAGTCAAGGGTCTTTTCATCCACCGGGAAGATGCCGTTTTTGGCGCCCGCCTCGATGGCCATGTTGCTGACGCAGAGGCGGTCGCTGACCGATAAGCTATGGACGCCCTCGCCCGAGAACTCCATCGAGCGGTAGAGCGCGCCGTCCACGCCGATCAGGCCGATGATATGGAGGATAAGGTCCTTGCCCGTCACATACTTCTTCAGCTCACCTCTCAGGTGAAAGCGGATGGCCCCGGGCACCTTCAGCCAGGCTTTGCCGATGGCCATGGCGGCAGCCATGTCGGTGGAGCCCACGCCTGTGGAGAAGGCGCCCAGCGCGCCGTAGGTGCAGGTATGGCTGTCCGCGCCGATGACCACATCGCCCGCCGTCACCAGGCCCTTTTCGGGCAGCAGGGCATGCTCGATGCCCATATCGCCCACGTCAAAGAAGTTGACGATGCCCATGTCGCGCGCAAATTCACGCACCTGCTTTGAGTTCTGGGCCGACTTGATGTCCTTGTTGGGCACGAAGTGATCCAGCACCAGGGCGATCTTTTCCTTGTCAAACACCTGCGTTTTGCCCGTTTTGTGAAATTCGTTGATGGCGACGGGGGCCGTGATGTCGTTGCCCAGCACCATGTCGCAATCCGCCATGATGATCTCGCCCGCCTTCACGCTCTCCCTGCCGCAGTGCGCCGCCAGGATCTTCTGTGTCATGGTCATGCCCATACTATACATTCTCCTTCAGTAATTTATATTCCAGTGAATCCACGATGGCCGCGAAGCTGGCCTCGATGATGTCGGTGGAGGCACCGACGGTGGTCCACTTGTACACGCCGTCCGTGCTTTCGATCAGCACCCGCACGCGGGAGCCCGCGGCCTCGCCCGACTCCAGCACGCGCACCTTGTAATCCACCAGGTACACGTCCTTCAGCAGCGGATAGAAGGTACCGATGGCCCGGCGCAGCGCCTGGTCCAGCGCGTGCACGGGCCCCTTGCCCATGGCGGCCGCCATCTCCGTCTCCTTGCCCACCGTCACCTTGACCATGGCGTTGGAAGACAGCTTGTCCTCATGCGGGGGGAACTCGCCGCTAGTCTTGTACATCGTCACCTCAAAGTGAGGCGTGTAGCTGCCCAATATCCGGCGCACCATCAGCTCAAAGCTGGCATCCGCCGCCTCAAACTGATAGCCCCGATGCTCCAGTTCTTTCACACGGGAGAGGATCTCGCCTGTTTCAGGTGAATCCTTGGTCAGCTCGGGAGCAAAGCTCCGTGTTTTCAGCAGCACCGCCTTTTTCCCCGATACTTCGGAGAGCAGGAAGCGCCGCGCGTTGCCCACCGCCTGAGGGGACAGGTGCTCAAAGGAATGGCTCACCTTGTCCACGCCGTCGATATGCATGCCGCCCTTGTGAGCAAAGGCGCTGGCGCCTACATAGGGCCTGTCGCCGGGCAAAGTCATGTTGGCGATGTCCGCCACCCGCGCCGCCGCCTTGGAAAGGCCCTCCATGTCGCCGCTGACGCAGGGCAGGCCCATCTTCAGCTGCAGGCTTGGGATGATGACGGAGAGGTCGGCGTTGCCGCAGCGCTCGCCGATGCCGTTGAAGGTGCCCTGCACATGACAGCAGCCGGCTTCAACGGCAAGCAAAGAGTTCGCCACGGCGCAGCCCGTATCGTTATGGCAGTGGATGCCCAGGCGCACATCCGGAAAGCGGGCGGCCAGCATATCCACCACTTCGTAGAGCTTCAGGGGCTGCGTGCCGCCGTTGGTATCGCACAGGCAGAGCACATCCGCCCCCCCTTCGACCGCGGCCTCCAGCACCCGAACGGCATAGTCCGGGTTATGAAGGTAGCCGTCAAAGAAGTGCTCCGCGTCGAAAATGACCTCCCTGCCCCGGTCTTTAAAAAAGCGCAGGGTGTCGCGCACGCAGGCCAGATTTTCCTCCGGCGTGGCCTTCAGGATCTCGGTAACGTGCAGGTCCCAGCACTTACCGAAGATCGACACGCAGGGCGTTTTGGCGGACAGGAGGGACATCACGTTGGCGTCCTCTTCCGGCCGGATGCCGATGCGGTGCGTACTGCCGAAAGCCACCAGCCGGGCGTTTTCAAGCTGCAGCTTCGCCGCCTCCTCAAAGAAGGCCGCATCCTTGGGGTTGCTGCCCGGGTTGCCGGCCTCAATGTATTTAAGGCCGAAGCTGTCGAGTGTCTTCACGATCTCGATCTTATCGGAGACTGTGAAGGAGATGCCCTCCGCCTGCGCGCCGTCGCGCAGCGTGGTATCAAGGATTTCCAAATTCCGGGCTGATTTTTTCATCATAGCGCTCTCCCATTTCCGCAAGTTTGTTGATGGCATTGATATAGGCCAGTATGCTGGCCTCGATAATGTCCACCGACAGGCCGCGGCCGTTGACGCGGCGCTTGCCCTCCTGCACCTTGACCGCCACTTCGCCCAGTGCATCCTCGCCCTGTGAAATGGAGTGTATGGCATAGTCCACCAGCTTACGGTCCCGCGGGGAGGTCAGTTTATCCACCGCATTGAAGGCGGCGTTGACGGGGCCGTCGCCCAGCGCCACATCCTCCAGGATCTCGCCTTCCTTTTCAAGCTGCACGGCACAGGTGGATTTCACCTTGTTGCCCGACTGCAGGTCAAAGCGCGCCAGCTTATAAAGTCCCTGGCCCAGGGCGATCTTCGCGTTGATGATGGCCTCGATGTCGGAATCTGACACCGTTTTTTTCAGATCGCACATGCGCTTGAACTCTTCAAAGAACCGGCTGACCTCTTCATCCCTCAGGTCATAGCCGAGGTCCCGGGCGCGCGCCTCAAAGGCGTGACGGCCGCTGTGCTTGCCAAGCACCATCTTGTTCTGCATCAAGCCCACGGATTCGGGCGTCATGATCTCGTAGGTTTCCTTGTTGGCCATGACGCCGTGCTGGTGGATGCCGCTTTCATGCGCGAAGGCATTGGCGCCCACGATGGGTTTGTTCATCGGCGGGGTCATGCCGATGATGCCGTAGACCAGGCGGCTGGTGCGGTAGAGCTGGGTGGTGTCCACCCGGCAGTCCGCCCGGAAGTGATCGCGCCGGGTCTTCAGCGCCATCACGATCTCCTCAAGCGAGGCGTTGCCCGCGCGCTCGCCCAGGCCGTTGACCGCGCACTCGATCTGCCCGGCGCCCGCCGCGATAGCCGAGACGGAGTTAGCCACCGCCATGCCCAGGTCGTTGTGGCAGTGCACGGAGAAATCGGCGCGGTCGGCGTTGGGCACCGTGTTTTTCATGTAGGTGATCAGCTCCGCCATCTTCTCGGGCACGGTATAGCCCACGGTATCGGGCAGGTTGATGGTGGCGGCGCCGGCGGCGATGGCCCTTTCCACCACGCGGGCCAGGAAGGCCCAGTCGCTGCGCGTGGCGTCTTCGGCGGAAAACTCCACATTGGGGCACTTGGCTGCGGCATACTTCACCATCTCGCCCACGCGCTCCAGCACCTTCTCGGGGCTCATCCTGAGCTTGTATTCCATGTGCAGGGGAGAGGTGGATAAAAAGACGTGGATCAAGGGGGAGTTGGCATGGCGCACAGCCTCCCAGGCCGCGTCGATGTCCTTGGGCAGCGCCCGGGCCAGCGAGCCGACGGTGCAATCCTTGATGATCTTCGCGACTTCCGATACCGATTCAAAGTCGCCGGGAGAAGAGATCGCGAAGCCTGCCTCGATGACATCCACCTTCAGGCGTTCCAGCTGCTTGGCCACCTCCAGCTTCTCTTGCAGGTTCATGCTGCATCCGGGCGCCTGTTCACCATCGCGCAGCGTGGTATCAAATATGCGGATCCTTCGATTTTCCATGACCAATTCCTCCTTTCCTGTCAGTGTTGATGTTGATTGCTCTTTCACGATTTCGTTCTCTCTCTATTCAATGATCGCGCCCCGGTCGGCGGATGATACCAGGCGGGCATAGCGCTTGAGATAGCCCGAAAGCTGTTTTTCTTTCCGGTAGTCTGTCTCAGCTTTGCGCCTTTCCATCTCCACCTCACTGATCTCCACGTCCAGCCTGCAGTTCGGGATGTCGATCGCGATGATGTCGCCCTCCTTTACAAAGGCGATGGGGCCGCCCAACGCCGCCTCCGGCGAGATATGCCCGATGGCGGCTCCCCGCGTCGCGCCCGAGAAGCGCCCGTCCGTCACCAGGGCCACTTCCTTGTCAAGGCCCATGCCCGCGATGGCGGAGGTGGGGGAGAGCATCTCCCGCATGCCAGGGCCGCCCGAGGGGCCCTCATAGCGGATGAGCACCACGTCGCCCGCGACGATCTTGCCCCCCATGATGGCCTCAATGGCCGCCTCTTCCGAATCAAACACTCGGGCAGGCCCCTTGTGTACCAGCATCTCCGGTGCAACCGCGCTCTGCTTGACCACGGAGCCGCCGGGCGCCAGGTTGCCAAAGAGAATGGCGAGGCCGCCGCTCCGGGTATAGGGCTTGTCGATCGGGCGGATGACCTCATCATCCCAGACCTTCACGCCCTTCAGGTTGCAGGCCACGGTTTTCCCGGTCACGGTGGGCAGGCCGCCCTTGAGGAGGCCCGCCTCCAGCAGCCTCTTCATCACGGCGTAGACGCCGCCCGCGCGGTCCAGGTCCTGCATGTGGTGGTGACCCGCCGGGGCCAGATGGCAGAGGTTGGGCACCTCGGCGCTGATGCGGTTGATCATCTCAAGCGGCAATGTGATCCCCGCTTCGTGGGCGATGGCGGGCAGGTGCAGCACCGTGTTGGTGGAGCAGCCCAGCGCCATGTCCACCCGCAGGGCGTTGTCAAAGGCTTCCGGGGTGAGGATGTCGAGCGGGCGGATATCTTCTTCCAGCAGCTTCATCACCTGCATGCCCGTCTGCTTGGCCAGGCGCAGGCGCGCGGCATAGACCGCCGGGATGCTGCCGTTGCCGGGCAGGGCCATGCCGATGGCCTCGCACAGGCAGTTCATGGAATTGGCCGTGTACATGCCGGAACAGGAGCCGCAGCCGGGGCAGGCATTGTCTTCGATGTAGTCAAGCTCTCCCTCGTCCATGCGCCCCGTGCTGACCGCGCCCACGGCCTCAAACACGAGGCTCAGGTCCATGGGCCTGCCCTGCCGGTCATCCAGCGACAGCATCGGCCCGCCCGAGACGAAGACGGAGGGCAGGTTGAGCCTGGCAGCCGCCATCAGCATGCCGGGCACCACCTTGTCGCAGTTGGGGATGAACACCAGGGCATCAAAGCCGTGGGCCCTGACCATGCACTCCACCGTGTCCGCGATCAGCTCGCGGGAGGCCAGGGAATAGCGCATGCCCTCGTGCCCCATCGCGATGCCGTCGCATACGGCGATGGTGTTGAACTCAAAGGGCGTGCCGCCCGCCATCAGGATGCCGTCCTTGACGGCCCGCGCGATGCGGTTCAGCTCGCTGTGGCCGGGCACCACTTCGTTGAAGGAGTTGACCACGCCGATGAAAGGCTTGTCGATCTGGCGGTCATCCATCCCCAGGGCCTTCAGCAGCGAGCGGTGCGGCGCGCGGGCAAGGCCCCGCTTGACCGAATCACTTTTCATAGGCGTCCGCCTTTTGCCAGGACATCATGGCGCGCAGCTCGGCCCCCGTTTTCTCCATCAGATGTTCCTTCTCCCGGGCGCGCACGGCGTTGAAATGCGGGCGCTTGGCCTGGTTTTCAAGGATCCAGTCGCGGGCAAAGCTGCCGTCCTGAATCTCTGACAACACCTTCTTCATCTCCTTGCGGGTCTCTTCGGTGACGATGCGCCTGCCCGTGCGGTAGTCGCCGTACTCCGCCGTGTCGCTGATGGAGTAGCGCATGTAAGAAAGGCCGCCCTTCACCATCAGGTCGATGATCAGCTTCATTTCGTGCAGGCACTCAAAGTAGGCGCTCTCGGGCTGATAGCCCGCCTCCACCAGGGTATCAAAGCCGGCCTTCATCAGCTCGGTCACGCCGCCGCAGAGCACAGCCTGCTCGCCGAAGAGGTCCGTCTCGGTCTCCTCCTTGAAGGTGGTTTCCAGCACCCCCGAGCGCGCGCCGCCGATGCCCATCGCGTAGCTGAGCGCCACATCCTTTGCATGGCCCGTGGCGTCCTGATGCACGGCGACCAGGCAGGGCACGCCCTTGCCTTCCTTGAACTCGCTGCGCACGGTATGGCCGGGCCCCTTGGGGGCGATCATGATGACGTCCACGTCCCTGGGCGGCAGAATCTGGCCGTAGTGGATGTTGAAGCCGTGGGCAAAGGCCAGGGCCGCGCCGGGTTTCAGGTGGGGGGCGATGTCCTGCTGATAGAGCGCAGCCTGCTTTTCATCGTTGACCAGCACCATCACCACATCGGCCGACTTGACGGCCTCCGCGGTCAGCATCACGCTGAGCCCCGCTTCCTTCGCCGCCGCAGCGGATCTGGAGCCCTCATACAGCCCGACCACCACCCGATATCCGCTGTCGCGCAGGTTGAGCGCGTGAGCATGCCCCTGACTGCCGTAGCCGATGACCGCGACGGTCTTCCCCTCCAGATATTCCCTGCTGCAATCCTTCTCGTAATACATCCTGGCCATTTTTAGTTCTCCTTTATGTAAGTTGATTTGATCATTGTCTGGTATATGATCCCGCGAAGTGCGGCCTCTGGCCGCGCGAAGAGGCTGTTTCACAGCCGCGAAGCAATGGCGAAAAAGTGACGAACGAATGTCCTCCGCAGCCCCTTTGCGGCTGCTTCTCTATGGCTTCGCCTCCCCGCCCAGGCAATAGTTTGACCGCCCGATCGCCGTCGGCCCGGTAGACGATATCTCGATGATGCCATAACTCTTCGCGTATTCCAGGAAGGCTTGCAGCTTGTCGGGCGCGCCGGTCACTTCGATGAGGACGGAGTCCGGCGACAGGTCGATCACGCTTGCGCGGAAGGTGTTGGCCGCCTCGACGATCTCGGACAGCTTGCCCGGCACCAGGGCGAGCTTCACGATCATCAGCGCGCGCAGCACGGTCTTCTCATCGTCCATCAGCTGCACGGTCTTCACATCCTCCAGCTTCTCCAGCTGCCGGACGATCTGCCCACGGATATAGTCATCGCCCCTGGCCGTGATGGTCATGCGCGAGAAGCGCGCATCCTGCGTGGCCCCGACGGTCAGGCTGTCGATGTTGAAACCCCGCCGGGCGAACAGCCCGGACACGCGGGTCAGTACGCCGAAATGGTTGGCGACAAGGAGCGCGACGGTGAATTGGGATGAATCCATTTGCTTGTCCTCCTAAGAAAGGTGCTCGAAGTTTGCGAAACAATTGCGAAATGGTGGCAAAGTGGCTGCTTCGCAGCCGCGAAAAGGAACGAAACCGGGAGAAACCTCGTTATACAATTGCTTTGCCCTGCTTACGACCGCAGAATGATATCGTCGATCCCCTTCCCCGCGGGGATCATCGGCAGCACCTTCTGGTCCGCGGATATCACGCAGTCCATCACATAGGGGCCGGGGGAGGCGAAGGCCTCATCCAGGCAGCGGTCAAACTCTTCCCTGGTGGCGGCGCGGCCGCCCCCGGCACCGAAGCTCTCGGCCAGCTTCACATAGTCCGTGCGGCGGTTGAGGCTGGTGCCGGCGTAGCGCCCCTCAAAGAAGAGGGTCTGCCACTGGCGCACCATGCCCAGGGCATTGTTGTTGAGGATGACCACGATCAGGGGCAATTCGCAGGAGACGGCGGTGGCCAGTTCGTTCAGGTTCATGTGGAAGCTGCCGTCGCTGGTAAACAGCACCGTTCGCTGCCTGTTTTGCGCCAGACAGCTGCCGATGGCGGCGCCCATGCCAAAGCCCATGGCCCCCAGGCCCCCGCTTGTCAAGAGGGTGCGCGGCTTGCGGAAGCGGTAGTAGAGCATGGTCCACATCTGGTGCTGGCCCACGTCGGTCGCCACCAGGTCATGCTCATCCATTCTTTCGCTGAGGCCTTCGATGATATACTGGGGCTGCAGCTCAAACGGCTGCATGTCGACCGAGTTGTCCGGGCTTTCCTTGAGTTCACGGACGCGGGCGGCCCATATGGGGCGGGAAACGCCCTGCGCTTTGTCTGCCAGCAGGCCCAGCGCCTGCTTCACATTGCCCAGGATCTCCTGCTGCGCGCCGATGTTCTTGGAGATCTCGGCGGGGTCGATGTCGATGTGCAGGATGGTCTTGCCGTTTGAAAACTTGAGCTTGTCACCCGTCGCCCGGTCCGAAAAGCGTACGCCCACCGCGATCAGCAGATCGCATTCCGCCATGGCCTTGGTGGCCGCGTAGCGCCCGTGCATGCCCATCATGCCAAGGAAGCGCGGATGGTCGTGCGGCAGCGCCGTCAGGCCCATCATGCTGGCGCAGACCGGGGCGTCGATCCTGTCGGCCAGGCGCTGCAGCTCCTCCTGCGCGCCGGCGCCGACCACGCCGCCGCCGGAATAGATGCAGGGGCGCTCACTGCGCCTGATAGCCTCCAGAGCCTTTTCAACAGCTGCTTCGCACACCGGGCGGAAGGGCCGGGGCTTCATCCTGCCCTTGGGGGTGAAGTCACAGGCGGCGATCTGCACGTCCTTGGGGATATCCACCAGCACCGGGCCCGGCCGGCCGGAGATGGCCACCTCAAAGGCTTCGCGCAGGGTGTCGGCCAGCTCCTCCACATGCTTCACCATGTAGTTATGTTTGGTCACCGGCATGGTGACGCCGGTGATGTCGATCTCCTGAAAGCTGTCCCGCCCCAGCATGTTGACAGGCACGTTTCCCGTGATGGCCACCATGGGCGTGCTGTCAAAATAGGCGCCGGCGATGCCTGTCACCAGGTTGGTGGCGCCCGGGCCGGAGGTAGCGATCACCACGCCCGGCTTGCCCGAGGCCCTGGCATAGCCGTCCGCCGCGTGGGCCGCGCCCTGCTCGTGGCAGGTGACGAAGCTGCTGATACGGTCTGCATTTTTATACAACTCATCGTAGATATTAAGCACATATCCGCCCGGATAGCCGAACACGGTGTCGACACCTTGTTCGCACAGCACCTCGATGACGATCTCCGCGCCTGTCTTCTTCAACTTGCTTTCCTCCGTCTTTTCACAAACTTCTCCGGCTCCTCCGGGTATAAAAAGACCCCTTGCAGTGAACACTGCAAGGGGCCGAACGTGGCATGATCCCTGACTACATCGCAGCTGTACACCTAAAAGCATCACCAAAACCCCGAACTACGAGTAGTAGTTCGAGGCTGCTAATTACGATGACGCTGCGGCGGACGGAAGGGTTCATCACATACTTACCTTTCTGGATTTGTGCGAAAGATACCACATAGAAGTAAGATTGTCAATTGTTAGCCATGTCTAACCATTGTTTTATTTATGCACTTCGATTCATTTCCTCTCATTTTCACAGGGAAAAACCCCGAATTGGCCGAGCTCTTTCACCCTTCTCCGCCCTGCTCATATGCTATAATCCGCAGGAGAGGTGATTGTGATGAAATGGCTGATGGCCCCCCTTGTCCTGCTTGCGCTCATCCTGGCTTATGCACTGACAAAACGACATGCCGCCGGGCGGCTGAGAAAGCATCTTGACAGCATATGGGGCAAAGAGGATGCTCTACGCCGTGCGGACGGGGAGCAGATCGATGATATCGCGCAGTATCATATGGCCCTGCGTTCACATGCTCCGCCCCTGCGGGAAACGGACGGCACGACCTGGAACGATCTGGACATGGACCTGATCTTCGGTTCCATCGACTGCAGCCGCAGCATCGTGGGCAGCGAGCTGCTCTATGCCATGCTGCACGACCAGGGACGCGGCAGCAAGGAGCTCGACAGGATGGACAGCCTGTCGGATGCCTTCATCAGCCTGCCCGCTTTGCGAAGCGAGGTACAGGCCTGTCTCAGCGCCATCGGCTATCAGGCCTTCCATGGTGCGTCCAGGTTTTTATTTGAGGCAAAGTATCAATACCCCGACAGGCCCCGGCTTTATTATCTGCTGGGCGCGCTGCCGGCCTCCCTGATCCTGGCGGGCTTTTTCTATTCTCCATTCTTTCTGGGCGCCATCCTGATGTTTCTTGTCAATCTCATCGTCTGTCATGTCACCCGGTCGCAGTGGGAGAGGGAGCTGGTCGCCATCCGCCATATCGGGGCGGTCCTCCGCTGCGCAAAAAAGCTGTCGGCCCTTGAGTGGCCCGAGCAGCTCTCCCATGAAATCAAGGAGATCAAGGAGCTGTCTTCCCGGCTGAAAGCCCTCCGCTTCTGGCTTCCTTTGTTTGGGATGGAGCGGGTAAACAACATGGACTTCATCACCGATTACCTGAAGATCGCATTCATGCTGGACATGATCAGCCTCTGCGGCATCGTCAGAAGCCTCAACAGTCATGGCGAGGAGGTCCGCCGACTCTATGCCCTGATCGGGCGGATCGATGCCTGCCTGTCGCTCGCCCAGCTGAAGGTCAGGGAAAAGGGCTGGACGAGGCCCCTGTTTCACGAAGAAGCGCGGATGGATGCCCGGGCGCTGCGCCACCCCCTGATCAAAAATGCCGTGCCCAATGACTGCTCCTGGGATAAGAATATGCTGATCTCCGGTGCCAACGCCTCCGGCAAATCGACCTTCATCAAGGCAGCGGCCGTCAACATGATCCTGGCCCAGTCCCTGGGCATCTGTTTTGCCCGGTCCCTCAGCATGAAGCGCGGCAGGGTCATGAGCTCTATGGCCATCCGCGACAGCGTGACCGCGGGGGAAAGCTATTTCATCGCCGAGATCAAAAGCCTGCGCCGCATCATCAAAGCGGGACAGCGCGGGGACATGGTCTGGGCCTTTATCGATGAGATCCTCCGAGGCACCAACACAGTGGAGCGCATCGCGGCCTCCGCCTCCGTGCTCAGCGTCGTCAGCGATCTCAACATGCTGTGCATGGTCGCCACGCATGATATCGAGCTGACACAGATGCTGAAGGACAGCTATCATAACGCCCACTTCACGGAAACCGTGGATGAGCACGGCGTGCATTTTGACTACCTGATCCGCCGGGGCCCGGCCACGGGCCGCAACGCCATCCGCCTGCTCGGCAGCATGGGTTTTGATCACAGGATCACAGAGCATGCCTTTCGCCTGAGCGAAGAGTATGAGAAAAGCGGCGTCTGGGTCTTGTCCTGAGAGGGCAGGCGAAACAGCCGATCGTTGATCTCAGCGGACATCACAAAAGGCCTCCGGACATCCGGAGGCCTTCTGTGATACTGTGAGGCGCCCTTTATCTTCTTTTCTTTTCAAAGAACGCGCCCGTCAGCATGATCGCCGCGAATATGACCAGGTAATAGGCCACAGCCATGCCGTGGCCGATGATGGCCGCCGCCACCATGAACAGGCAGGACAGGATCGACAGCACGGGCATCAGCCCCCGCTTGAAGGAGGACAGATCCTTTTCTTTTTGCATCATGCGGATGAACACCGGAATATAGCCCGCATACAGGGTAATGATGGGCAGCTCAGACGAGTCGAAGCTGAAGGGGCCGAACCAGGACGCCCCGTCCAGGTTGGCGCCGAAGAAATAGACCAGCCAGGCCATGCAGACCATCAGGCCAATGACGGCAGAGTTGGCGGGCATATTGGTCTTTTCATCCAGCGACCTGAACATTCCGGGCCGGGGACCTTCTTCGCGCACGCTCAGAGAGTAAAGACCGCGGATCGAGCCGATCATCAGGCCGTTCAATGTGCCCAGGCAGGAGATGATCACGAATACAAACAGCAGAGTGCCCGCCACGCTGCCGAATACCTGTGAAAAGGCGAGGCGTGCGCTCTGTTCGCCGTTTTGCATCAGCGTGCTGGTGGGTACCACAGCGGCCAAGCCGATATAGTAGAGAATATAGACAACCACCACGATCAGGCTGCCGATGATCAGCGCGCGGGGCAGGTTCTTCTTGGCGTCGCGCAGCTCCGCGTTGATGGAGGTGGCGATGATCCAGCCCTCATAGGCAAAGGCGACAGCGACCACCGAGGTAAACAGGCCCGAGGAGCTCCCCGCGGCCAGCTGCGTCGCCGCCGCGAAGTTCTCTGTCAGCGTGCCCCGGATCAGGCCCATCACCGTGCCGATGACGGCCATGGCAATCAGGGGGATCAGCTTGACCGCCGCGGTGGATACCTGCAGCTTGCCGCCGATGACGGGCGACAGCGTGTTGATGCCGTAGCTCATGATCAGGTAGAAGGCCGCGATGGTCATGCAGGCGCCGCCGGTGATATCCCAGCCAATCAGCACGCAGGTATAGCGCGCGGATACCCAGGCCAGCACCGAGGTGATCGCGGGCTGATAGATGAAGGTCATGAACCAGCCCATGTAATAGCCGTAGCGTGATCCGACCATCACCTCGGCATAGTCCACCACGCCGTTGACCTTTTCATAGCGCGAAGCCATGATCGAGAAGGTGTAGGCGCAGATGATCATCACCACGCCCACGATGGCCCAGGCCAGGATACCGGTCTTTACATCGCCGCCGGTGGCGCGCAGCACCGTCTCCGCCTTGAAGAACACGCCGCTGCCGATCACAATGCCGATGACCATCGCGATGGCCATGGGCAAACCATATCGCTTTTGCAACTGATCTCTCATACCTGTTTGCCGCAGCATGCCATCCTGCGGCTCCTCCTTTTATTATTAATGATCCTGCCGATCATTATAACCCATAGGAACGGTTTAACAATGTTTTTTTTTGGTTTTCCCTGAAAAGTGCCCCGATTGCGCCCTCATTCCATTCGTGTTAGGATAGAGATGCCGCAAGAGGGGGGATATCGATGGGAAACAGAGCGCCGGCATATTCCTGTTCAAATAACACCATCCACGAGGACGTCGTCAGACAGGTGGTGGAGCAGATGCCCGCAGAGCAGGTGTTTTATGATGCCGCCAACTTCTTCAAAGTGATGGGTGACGGCACGCGCTTCAAGATCCTCTGGTCGCTTGACCGGGCGGAGATGTGTGTCTGCGACCTGGCCGCGGCGCTGGGGATGACAAAGTCCGCCGTCAGCCATCAGCTGCGCAGGCTGCGGGAAAACAGCCTGGTCAAGGCGGAGCGCCGGGGAAAGATGGTCTTTTACACCATCGCCGATGATCATGTCCATCTGATGCTGCAGGGCTGCCTCGACCACGCGACGGAGGACCACGGCGAATAATCCGGTCAGCCGGACCGGTTAAAAAGTCAGGCGGGGAAAGAGTATTTTCCCTGCCCTGACTTTTTAATTTTCATCTTTGACCCTGCTGCAGGTACAGCCCTGCAGGGTGATTTTTTGCTTAAGCATTACTCCCCGCGGGTATATTGATCTCAGTCGCTGTTATAAGGCGACATGAAAGGATTTGGTACTATGTCTAAGAAAATCGGCATTTTTGTCGGCAGCCTGCGCAAAGGCAGCTTTACGGCGAGCATCGCCAATGAAATGAAAAATCTGTTGCCCGAGGGCTACGAAGGCGAGATCGTCCCGATCGGCCACCTCCCCCTCTTCAGCCAGGATTATGAAGCCCCCGGCGCGCTTCCTGAGAGTTATGCGAGCTTCCGCAAACAGGTGGAAGGCTTCGATGCATTTATATTTGCTACTCCGGAATACAACCGCTCCATCCCCGCCGTGCTCAAAAACGCGCTGGATGTGGCCTCACGCCCCTACACCGAGAACAAATGGAACGGCAAGTACGCCGCCATCGTCAGCGTGTCACCAGGCGCGATCGGCGGCTTCGGCGCCAACCACCACCTGCGTCAGGTGCTGACCTTCCTGAATGTTCAGCCCGTGCAGCAGCCCGAAGTCTACATTGCCAACGTAGTCAGCCTGCTGGATGGTGAAGGCAAGGTAAAGAATGAGGGCACCCGTGCCCTGCTCAAGAGCGTGATCGACGCCCTGATTGCAAAACTCTGATTTAAATCTCTGTCAGCTGCCCGGCCGGTATCCCCGCGCCGGGCAGTTTTAAATTCTCAGTAATCAAAAATGTTTCACGTGAAACATTCCATTGAGAAGAGCCCCGCGTCATATATCGCGGGACCCTTCGCTTGATACACAGGTGTTTTTACCGGTACTCAGGCCTCTTCCTCACTGCTGACCCAGCTGGTGTTCTCTTCCAGCACAACCTTCTCATGCATGCGGAAGGTCAGCATCATCAGGCTGTCGGTGAGATGGACATTGTTCACCACAACTTCCTCAGGCGCCGTCACATCGATGGCTGCAAAGTTCCAGATGCCTTTGACGCCGCCGGCGACAAGGGGCTCCACCAGCGACTGCGCGGCATTGGCCGGGGTCGCGATCACCGCGATGTCGATCGGATGCTTCTGAAGGAATTTGCTCAGCCCGTTGATGGCGTATACACGGGCGCCGCCGAAACGCTTGCCCACCAGCTCGCTGTCCGCGTCAAAGATGCCCGCCAGGTTGAAGCCATTTTCACCGAAACCCTTGTATTGTGCCAGGGCCTTGCCCATGTTGCCGGCGCCGATGATGATCATGTTGTGCTTGCGGTTGATATCCAAGATGTCTCCGATGGATTTGCGCAGGAGCTCCACCGTATAGCCGCGTCCGCGGCGCCCAAAGCCGCCAAAGGCATTGAAATCGTGGCGTATCTGTGAATCGGTCAGGTTCATGCGCCTGGCCAGCTCCTTGGAGGAGATCACTGTGAAGCCCAGCGCTTCCAGCTCCTGCAGGCGGCGGTAGTAGGCCGGCATACGGCGCATCATCGCATCGCTTGCTCTTTCTTTTGCGTTTCTGTTCATCATGTTCTCCATCATGTCCACCCCTAACTATTTATTGTTTTGGCAGCCGCATATCTGCTCCGAACGCAGACTCAGCTTTTCTTTCATCGTGCCGGGAATATCCAGCCAGTGTTTGGTTTGCCCGCAGACCGCGCATTCAAAGCTTTCCCGGTGGCGACCCAGCTTAAAGTCGCGCTCCGTCTTGCGGATCAGCAGGGCCATCTCCACATCGCTCTCGTCGGGCAGATGGGTAAAGTGCATCCGCAGCACATCGGCATCCTCATAGAAGCCTTCATTGGCACTCTGGGCAACAAAGCGCCCGTCCGCATAGCGCCCTGTCTCGATCAGCCCGACGCCCATGCCCACATCAAACTCATCGAGCACGAAGAAGCTTTCCGGAGGGCCTTCCTTGATGGATATCAATCCGATGCGCTCCCGCTGCTCGTTGAGGTAGTTGTGCGTGCGCAGCGAATGATTGTACAGCAACATCGCCATGCCTTCGTCATCCAAACCGTAAAAATCACGGTAGACATCCCCGCAGGTGGTTCTGACATCCTCCCTGTCTTTGCCGGGGAACAGCATGGGCGTCATATCCCTCTTCAACAGAATGATCTGACCTTCGGATGACTTGACGCGCAGCTCATGTATCTCAACGGGCCTGCCGGCGGACTCCAGTTCCAATACGAGGTTTCCCTCCTGGAACTCATAGCCCATGTCCTTGAGTTCATCAATCAATTTTCCCATCGCAGACGCTCCTCTACAAATATTGCCCGATCAAGGGCATCTCAAACAAGAAATAGCTGAATTAATAATAATTTTATCACTACTTTTTAAAAAAAGAAAGCCCTAATTCACATATTAAGTGAATTTATATGATTATGATATGATTATTTTGTTGTAAATATTCTTAAATATCGATAGCCTGAGCCGGCATAGCCGCCTAACCCTTATAATCCACCCGCCAAAGCGCCAGAGCGCTCAGCAGTAAAAAAAGCACCAGCACGCCGCCGCCCATCTGCCACAGCAGCACGGGATCCGCGCTTACGGCGCTTGAACTGCTGAGAATAGACATGCCCGTTTCACCCATCAGGCTGGATATGCTGCCCGGCATACGGGACCGGGCGGCCAGGTTCATCATGCCGTAGGTGCCGAGCCTGAAAGGCAGCAGGCCCATCCAGTCGATCAGCAAATAGAACAGCCCCTGCACATTGAGGCTAAGCAGAAGTGCTATGACAACCGAAGCCGCCTTGGACTGAAACAAAATCACCCCCAGCATGATCACGGCGTACAGGGCCATGTCGACCAGGATCTGTCCCAAAACATAGGGGCCAAACTCGGAGAGCCTGATCACGAGGGGGTTGCGGTAAAGCACCAGCACAAGCGCGCAGGCCCCGGCAAACACCGCGTAAAAGACCAGGGTGGCCAGCAGCATGGTCAAGGTCTTTGACAGCATCCACTTGCTGCGCATGCGGGGCAGAGACAGCAGGTTTTTGATATAGCCTGTATGATGCTCGCGGGACAGAAAGCCCGAAGCAAACAGTGCCAGCAGCACATGCAGCATGCGCATGCCCGGCAGGCTGAAAAAAAAGCTGAAGAAAAAATTGAAGGTCATCTGGGCGCGCGCCCGGTTCATCATCTGCTCGTTGATCAGACGCTCGCTGCCGGGCATCACATCCTGCGCAATACCGGTGACAAAATAGGCAGCCAGGGCAAAAATAGCCAGAAAGATCACGGCGACAATCATCGCCGTATAAAAGCTGCGCGTTTTAAACAGCCGCCGCAGGTCCATCGACAGATAGCGGATCATCCTTGCGCGCCTCCCGTCATGCCCATAAAATAATCTTCCAGCGATTCGTGGCGCACTGAAAACTGTGACACATAGATGGCCCGGTCAAAGAGCAGCCGGCTGATCTCCCGGTAGCGGTCCACCCCTTCACGGATCAAAAGGCGCTCTCCGGATATGCGGCTGATGTCCGACAGGGACATCTCTTCGCGCAGCAAGCTTTCAATGGCGTCGATTTCGGGGCTTTCCACCTCGATGCCGGAGCGGTTTTCAAGCTCCAGCTCTTCTTTGCTGAACTCCCGCAGCACCAGGCCGTCCTTGATGATGCCGTAGCTGGTGGCAAACTTCGCCAGCTCGTCGAGGATATGGCTGGATATCAGGATGGTCACACCCATCTCGCGGTTGATGTTCACCAGCATCTGCCTGATATCCCGGATGCCCTGCGGATCCATGCCGTTAATCGGCTCGTCAAGGATCAGCAGATCCGGCTCGTTGATCAGGGCCAGGGCGATGGACAGGCGCTGCTTCATGCCCAGTGAAAACTGCCTGACGGTCTTTTTTCCGGTATCGTGCAGCTCCACCCGCCTGAGCAGATCCCTCACATAGCTCCGGCTGTACACGCCCAGCGCCACGCACTTGTACATCATGTTGTCATGCGCTGTGCAGTCCGGATACAAGCCGGGCGATTCCACCAGGGCCCCGATCTTGATGCCGGGCTTGCCAAAGCGCATCAATCGGTCCTTGTTGTAAATCTCGCCCGATGTTTTTACGATCTGGCTGTTGATCAGCCTGAGCAAAGTGGTCTTGCCGGCCCCGTTTCGTCCGATCAGGCCATAGATATCCCCCTGCCGGATGTGGATATCCGCGTCTTTAAGCGCGTAGCGGCTGCCGTATCTCTTGGACAGCTTGCTCGTCCTCAGCAGTTCAGCTGTCGCCATGCTTACTCTGACACCCTCACCGGCAGCACCAGGTAGGTATATTGATTGCCGCTCACCGGGCAGATCACGCAGGGGCTCACATTTGTATTAAAGCGCATGGCCAAGTCCGGGGTTTCGATGTTTTTGATGACATCGATCAGATATCTGGCGTTGAAAGCGATGTCAAGGGGCGATCCTTCAAAATCGATCGCCACCTTTTCGACCACGCTTGAGCGCTCGGCATTGGCCATGATGGTCAAATGGTCTTCATCCACCTTGATTTTCAAAAGATAGGAACTGCTCTCCCTGGCGATGAGCGCCGCGCGCTCAATGGCGGACATGGCCTGCGCCTTGTCCACACGGATCGCCGTCGTCCAGCTGGTGGGCAGGATCTGCTTATAATTGATGTATTCACCCGGGATCAGCGGACAGTAGACCTTCGTGTTGTTGAAGCTGGCCATCATGTGGCTGTCGGTGCAGTTCAACTCAACGGGATCGCCGCTGTCTTCCACCATGCGGCTGATTTCCCCGATGATCGCACCCGGAAGCACAAAGGACATCAGCTCCTTGTCCCGGGGCAATTCATGATTGACGGTCACCCGCTGCATCGCCAGACGAAAGCCGTCCAGGCAGATAAAGCGCACATCCTCGGGCGTCGTTTCCATCAGGCAGCCGGTCAGGATCGGGCGAGTCTCGTCGGCCGATATCGCAAATACGATGCGGCTGATGGCCTCGCGCAGCCTGTTTTGAGGCAAAGTAGTGACAAAACCGCCCTTGATATCATCAATATCCGGAAAATCACCCGCGTCCAGGCACATCATCGTGGTCTTGCTGCCTTCCCCGGTGATCAGGGCTTTCTGGCCTTCTTCCGCCTGAATGCTGATCTCGCCTTTCATTTTGCGCAGCAGTTCAAACAGGAGCTTGGCGGGCAGCAGGGCGCAGCCGTCCTCCGCGATGATGGCGGGGGCCAGGGTTTTGATGCTCATGGCGCCGTTGGTACAGGTCAGCTGAACCCCTTCATCGGTCGTTTCGATGAATACGCCCTCATAGACGTCTTTGGGCGACCTGACGGGCAGGGCTCGGGTGACCAGGTTCAGGCTGTGGTTGATGTCGTCTGACTGTACTGTAAACCGCATGGTGGCACGTCCTTTCGCTGATGCAGTGGTTGAATTTATAGGTAGCAGTAGTAGTAGGGGCTGTAGATTGGGTGGATAAGGGTCTTCACGCCCGAGGGCGCTTCATTTTCCGCGGTGGACAAGCTGTGGATAAGGAAGGCCCTGCGAGTGGATATCCGGTTGATATCGCAGGCCATGAAAACAAAGGGTTCTGTCCTCGTGAAGCTTCGGATCCCGGAAACATCCCTTTCCCAAAGAAACGCGGGCCGTCTCTGCTTAAGGGTTATAATTTCAGGCAATGATGCTTCCCCCTGCGGGCCGTATCTCAGGCTTATCCCCATATCCACAGCGGCGGTGTTCCCGCAGTTGTGGAGAAAAAGGGAGGAGATAGACCGCATGAAGGTGATCAGCGGAGCGCAGTCCGCCAATCTTTCCACAGAACTGTCCACAGAAGCTTCGGATCGTTTGATCAGCTTATCCTCAGCTCATGGAATATCCATCCTAAGGGCCGGCATTACAGCAGCGTGGCCGACTTTTTATCTAGCAATATTACGGCATTGGGGTGCAGCTGCAGGATGCTGGCCGGGCAATCCGGACGGATCGGTCCCTTGACCATGCCGTGTACGGCCTTGGCCTTATTGTCGCCAAAGGCGATCAGCACCACCTGCCTGGCTTTCATGATGCCGCCGATGCCCAGGGAAATCGCGCGCGTGGGCACATCCTCCCTCTTGTCAAAATAATGAGCGTTTGAGTCGATGGTGCTCTCCGTCAGGCTGACCACTTGCGTGCCGTAGCTGAAGAAGGAATCCGGCTCATTGAAACCGATGTGGGCGTTCTGGCCCAGTCCCAGAAGCTGCAGGTCGATGCCGCCCGCCTCTTCGATCATGCGGTCATAGCGTCGGCCTTCGGTTGCCAGATCCGGTGCGGTGCCCAGCGGCACATGGGTTTCTTTGATGTTGATGTGATCAAACAAAGTCTCATTCATAAAGCGCCGGTAGCTACAGGGATGATCGGGGGCGAGGCCGACATATTCATCCAGATTGAAGCTGCGCGCCCGGGAGAAGTCGATAAGGCCCTCCCGGTGCAGACGGATCAGCTGCTTATAGGTATCGATCGGGGTGGAGCCTGTCGCCAGGCCCAGCACGGCATCGGGCTTTGACAGGATCGTCGCCGCAAACAGACCGGCGGCGGCCAGAGCCGCCTGTTCCGGAGCATCATAGACATGTACTTGCATCGTTTTCATACCTCCATAGTTGCGGATAGTATAACATACTCAGATGGGTATATGAAAGGGGCAGGACGGAGGCTGCCGGCTGTTTTCAGTGCCTGATAAGGAAATAAATCCGTTGCATTTTGTCATTCTGAGCATCTTTTCTCCGCGGCTGCGGATCACTTCCGGCCGCAAGGTGTTTTGTTCACGATCATTTTTTCAGTTTAGACACATTTTAGCCCCATCTTGGCGGTAGAATACAGGGTGTAAGAATATGCGGGGTGAGATCGGATGAAAAGAAAGCTTTGGAAAGTTTTAAAAACAGCGCTGATCATCGCGGTGATCGCGGGCCTTGGATGGGGCGGATACCGCTATGTGCAAAGCCGAAGATCGGCGGAGCAGGGCGAGGCGCTCAGCTACAGCCGCATAAGGCTCAGCCCGGGCAGCCTTTCTCAGCGGGTCATCAGCACGGGTTCGCTGAGCCTGTCGCAGATGAAGGACATGCGGGCGCCCTTTGATCTGAGCACAGCTGAGGTGCCGGTTCTGGCGGGAGACGAGGTCCGTTCGGGGGATGTGCTGATCCGGTTTGAAAGCGATCAGCTGTGGGCCACCATCAAAGCCCTGGAAACGGAGATATCGGCGCTGGACGGAGAAATTCTCTCTCTGGCTTCGCGCCACAGCGATACCACGGCCCTGAGCGCGGGCGCATCGGGGCGCTTGAAGGCTGTTTATGCCGCGCAAGGCGAACAAGTCAGGGAGGTCATGGCGCGCAACGGCGGCCTGGCACTTTTGTCGCTGGACGGAAAGATGAAGGTCACCGTGCCCGCTCAGACGGGCGTGATGCTGGGGGCTGATTATATCATCCAATATGGCAATACCCGCTATACGGGCACGGTTGACCATGTGGAGGGCGGCAATATGACACTGACCTTCCCCGATACCAGGGTGCTGCCCGGCGAAATGGTGCAGGTGGTGCAGGGCAGCGCTGTCATCGCCGAGGGGAAGGCCCATGTGAATCTCCCCTACCTGCTGGGCTCCTTCCTTGATGCCAGGGTCAAGAGCATACCGGCCGTGATCAACGGCACCCTCAGCCGCGCGACCAGGCTGATCGAGCTGGACCATCTGGCCTTATCCGATGAATACCTGGACAAGGTGAAGGAGCGCGCCGATAAATGGGCGGAGCTGCAGCTTGCGCAAGCGCTTATGGCAGACCCCGTGCTCTATGCCCCAAACGCGGGCATCGTGGCCGAAGTGACGGCCGCAGAGGGCAAGGAGGCCTTGAAGGATGAGATCCTGCTCAGCCTCTATGTCGGCGACAGCTTTGAGATGGAGGTCACGGTGGATGAGCTGGATATCACCAAGATCAAGACCGGTCAGCAGGCAAGCATCGTGATGGATGCCCTGCAGGACGAAAGCTATGAGGCCAGGGTCAGCCGCATCTCACAGCTGGGGCAGTCCTCCGGCGGCATCACCGGCTATCAGGTCACCCTCAGCGTATCGGGCGACGATCAGCTGAAGCTCGGCATGAACGGCACCGTCACGATCCTGACGGGCGAACAGGCGGATGTGCTGCTGATCCCGCTGTCCGCGCTGCAGTCGGACAGGCAGGGCAGCTATGTCTGGCTCTACCGGGAAGGCTATGAAGCCACCAGGGAAGCGCCCGGCGTGAAGACCTATGTGACCACGGGCCTGTCCGACACGGACTATGCCGCCGTCACATCGGGTCTGCAGGCGGGGGAAGAGGTGCTGGTCGTGCGCGCGGCAGGGGCCGATAGCCTGAGCCCCGGCACCAACTTCTCCATGCCCGGCGGCTTCAGCATGCCCGGCGGGGGTGAAGGCACCTTCAACCGGCGCACGGAGGGGGGCTCGGGCCAGCCTGGCGGCGGCTCCTTCCCCGGCGGAGGCAACAGGCCATGATCGAGATGCGTGACATCGTCAAACGCTATGCCCTGGGCGGGGAAGTGATCCATGCCCTGGATCATGTCAGCATGGACATCAAAGACGGTGAATACCTGTCCATCATCGGCCCTTCGGGCAGCGGCAAATCCACGCTGATGAACATCATCGGCTGTCTGGATCTGGCCGATGAGGGCAGCTACAAGCTCAACGGGCGCGAGGTCGGCCGCTATTCCCAGCGCCAGCTGGCGGGGCTGCGCAGCCGGCACATCGGCTTCATCTTTCAGGGCTTCAATCTCTTAAGCCGGCTGGACGCCATTGAAAACGTGGAGCTGCCCCTCATCTACCAGCAGGTCGGCATCAGGGAACGCCGCAGGCTCGCCGGGGAAGCCCTGGAGATGGTGGGGCTGGGCGACCGCATGCGCCACCGGCCCGGCCAACTCTCCGGCGGCCAGCAGCAGCGCGTCGCGATCGCCAGGGCCCTGGCGGCCCGCCCGCAGCTGATCCTGGCCGACGAGCCGACGGGCAACCTGGACAGCAAAACCGGCGACGATCTGATGAACCTGCTGGGCGAGCTTAACGACAGCGGAAAAACCATCGTCATCATCACTCATGACGCGGACATCGCTGCCAGGGCCGGGCGCAGCCTGCGCATCGTCGACGGCAGGATTCATGAAGGAGGGGCCGAGGATGCAGTCCTTTAGCATGGCTTTCAAATCCATCTCGGGCAACCGCATGCGCTCCTTTCTGACGATGCTGGGCATCATCATCGGCGTGCTGGCCATCGTTGTGCTGGTGGCCATCGCGCGGGGCAGCTCAAGCTTCGTCACCAGCCGGATCGAGGGCCTGGGCACCAACCTGTTCACCGTCAGCGTGCGCGCCAGGCGCAGCAACCCCCTGACGCTGAAAAAGCTCAATGACCTGTCGCAGGAGGAGGGCATCGCCCATGTGGCACCGACGCTCTCGTCCTCCGGCATCCTCAAGGCCGGACTCATCCAGTATGAGGAGGGCAGCCTGCTGGCTACCACGCCCTCCTACCCCGATATCCGCGGCTGGTCGGTGCACAGCGGCCGTTTCCTCACCCGTCCGGACATCGACAACCGCAGCTTTGTGGCGGTCCTGGGCCAGGAGGCCGCCATGGAGATGTTCGGCACCATCAATGCTCTGGGGCAGACCTTCACCTACAAGGGCTACATCTTCACGGCGGTGGGCGTACTCGATGAGATCGGCTCAAGCCTGGCCGGCTCCGGCGACAACCTGGTCATCATCCCCTTCACCCTGGGCGAACGCCTCTTTTCCTCCCCCGGCATCAGCAGCTTCTATGTGTCGGCACAGAGTGCCGAGTCTGTCGCTCCGGCCGAGCGGGAGATCAAATCCTTCATGGACAAGCAGTTTTCAAGCGCCTCCTCCGGCGGATCCTCCGCCTACAGCGTCTATAACCAGACCAGCATGCTGGCCACTCTGCAGGAGGCCACGGGCGCGCTGACCATGATGCTGGCGGGCATCGCGGCCATCGCCCTGCTCGTCGGCGGCATCGGCATCATGAACATCATGCTGGTCTCCGTCTCCGAGCGCACGCGGGAGATCGGCATCCGCAAGGCCATCGGCGCGACGCGGGGCCGCATCCTCAGCCAGTTCTTGATCGAAGCCTTGGTGCTCAGCCTGATCGGCGGCCTGATCGGCCTGATGCTTTCGGCGATGATCCTGTATGCGCTGGAGCCCGTGCTGAATATCCCCCTGAGCATCTCCCCCCAGGTATCGATGATCGCCGTCGCCTTCTCCGTCTTCATCGGCGTGGTCTTCGGCCTCTACCCGGCCAACAAAGCATCAAAGCTGAGGCCGATCGAGGCGCTGAGGCATGAGGGATGAGAGAGGGATAAATATTAATGCAGAGCATGAATGCCCCATAATGTGACCTATGAGTAAGGCATAAAAAACGAGGAAAACAGTTCGAGCAAGATCCGAGTCCGCACTTTCACTCGTTGTACAGAATAAGGTGTCAGGGATGAGCCAGGCAGCCAGAAAACCGAACTTTTTCATCCGCATATTTCCCCAAAGTTTCATCCCGGCCCTTAATCTGTTATAATGTCCACAGCTTTTATACTTGACGGAGGTGCAAGATGTCGCAACTCGGGGGCTGGACGGCCGGGCAGGCCGTGACCTTATTTTGTCAGGCGGCGGTGCAGTTGGGGCTGATCGATCAGGAGGATCTGAGCTTTTCCATCAACCGCCTGCTGGATCTGATGCAGATGGATGAACCGCAGGAGGCGGCCAGCCTGGTGCCGATCCTGGATCTGGCCGATATCCTGATCGATTATGCTGTTGAAAAAGGGCTGTGCGAAGCCAGCCCGGAGGCCAGGGAGCGCTTTGGCACGCGCCTGTTCGGCCTGGTGACGCCGGGGCCCCGTGCCGTGCGGGCGGTTTTCAACAGGCTGATGCAGGACAAGGGCAGCGAGGCGGCGACCGACTGGTTCTATCATCTGTGCCGGGCCAATGATTATATCCGTACCCGCCGCATCGACCAGAACATCCGCTACTGCGCGCAGACGGAGGCAGGCGGGCTTGAAGTCACCATCAATCTTTCAAAGCCGGAGAAGGACCCGCGGGACATCGCCCTGGCGAGGATGACCCCTTCGGTGGGCTACCCCAGGTGCGCGCTGTGCCGTGAAAACCCGGGCTATGCCGGCAGACCCGGCTTCCCTGCCCGGCAGAATCACCGCATGATCCTGCTGGAGCTGGGAGGAGAAAGCTGGTACCTGCAATATTCGCCCTACCTGTATTATGATGAGCACTGCATCGTGATCAACCGCGAGCACGTACCCATGCGGATGAACCGCAACAGCTTTGAAAAGATGGCCGATTTTGTGGACATCTTCCCCCACTACTTCATCGGTTCCAACGCCGACCTGCCGATCGTGGGCGGTTCCATTCTGGTACATGACCACTTCCAGGGCGGGCGGCACGAGTTTCCCATGGAACGTTCGGAGGAGTGGTTTGCCTTTGATACCGGTATCCCGGGGCTGAGGGGCCGAGCGCTCAAGTGGCCGATGACCTGCCTGAAGCTGGAAAGCCCCGACAGGCAGGCCCTGACCGGGGCGATGGAAAAGCTGCTTTATGGCTGGCGCGGCTACAGCGATGAAGAACTGGGCATCATTGCCCGCACGAATGACAGGCACAACGCCATCACCCCGGTGATCAGGAAGACGGGGGAAGGCTATATCGCCTACCTGCTGCTGCGCAACAACCGCGCGACGAAGGAGCATCCCATGGGCCTCTTCCACCCGCACGCGCAGTACCACCACATCAAGCGGGAAAACATCGGCCTCATTGAGGCGATGGGCATGTTCATACTGCCCGGCCGGCTGAAAAAGGAGCTTGGCCAGGTGGAAGATTTCCTCAAAGGCGAGGCTCCCCTGCCCCCGGACAGTCCCCACCGCCTATGGATCAAGGAGCTGGCGGATTCGCTGCCTCCGGATATCACCCACGGCGAGCTGGAAGGCTTTATCCAGACGAAGGTGGCAGAAGTCTGCTGCGAACTGTTGGGCAACACGGGCGTGTTCAAGCAGGATGAGGAAGGAGAAGCGGGACTGAGGCGGTTTATCAAAACGGTGTTTTGATAAATATGGCAAAACAGCAGCAAAGTGTGGCCTGCGGCCACGCAAAATGGCTGCTTGCGCAGCCGTGAAGCACAGCACATGACGCGGAGAGGTGTCAGGACTGTGAAGTTCTATATTTCTACGCGCATCAGCGCACTTCGCGGCTGCGCAAGCAGCCTTTTCGCTATTTCTTTGCGGCTGCTCAGGCAGCCGTTTTGCTATAATAACTTATCCTCTCCCCAGCATGGCATAGTCCATCGGCTGCGCTTTTTTCAATGTTTCGGCCGAGAGCTTCAGCTGCAGGCCGATCTGACCCGCCGACACCAGGATATAGGGCAGCGTTTCCGCGCTTCGGTCGATGGCGGTCGGGAAGCTTTTCTTCATGCCCAGGGGCGAACAGCCGCCGCGCACATAGCCGGTGATGGCCTTCAGATCGGCCGCATGCTCCATCGACAGGCTCTTCACACCGAAGTGCGCGGCGGCTGCCTTCAGATCCAGCTCCGCGGGGCCGGGCAGCAGGCAGACGTAGTGCTTTTTATCGCTGCCCAGCAGCACCAGCGTTTTGAAAACATGCTCGGGCGGCTCATTCAGCAGCTCCGCCACGCGCGCGGCCTCAAGGGCCGTGCCGTCCGCAGGATAGGAGGCGGCTTCGTAGGGCAGCTTCAGGCTGTCCAGCAGGCGCATGGCGTTTGTCTTTTTTAACTTCATATCTTATTTTTTGACAGCATGGTTTTACGCAAGTCTTATCCCCCAACCCGCTCTTCGAGAGTTTTTCATTTCCCGATGGCTTTTAACCGTCTATGCACAATGATCCTACAGACTCATCCCCGCAAAGGCATCTCCTGTCCTCTCCATCACCCGCACCGCTTCATCGCAAAAGGCATCGAAGGCGGGGTCGGGCTTTTGCAGCTCGGGGCGGCTTAAGATGAAGTCAAGCGATGTCCGGGCAGCCCGGTCGAAGCGTGTGGGGCAATGGAAGCCCGGCACCAGGCGCTTGATCTTGGTGGTGTCAAAGAGGGCGCAGTTGGCCTTGTCACCCACCAGGCCGCCTTCCCAGTCAGCGTTTTGCACCCTGGCCAGCATTGTTGCGGGCACATAGCAGGGCAGGAAGGGCTTTTTCAGGATATCGCAGACCGTCTTATGGATCTGGTTCCAGGGCAGGGCCTCGTCGGAGGTGATGTGGACGGCTTCCCCGATGGCGTGGACATTGCCCATCAGGCCGATGAAGCCGGGGGCGAAGTCATCCGACCAGGTGACGGTCCACAGATTGGTGCCGTCGCCGGGCAGCAGAACGGGCTTTTCAGCCAGTATCCTTGAGATAACGCCCCAGGCGCCGTTTTTGCCGTGCAGGGCGAAAGGCAGACCCCCTTCGCGGAAGGTGTGGCTGGGCCGCACGATGGTCACGGGAAAGCCCTGCTCGCGGTATGCGCGCATCAGGACATCCTCGCAGGCAGCCTTGTCGCGCGAGTACTGCCAGTAGGGGTTGTGCAGCGGGGTGGATTCCGTCACCGGGACGGAAAGCGGCGGCTTGTGGTAGGCCGAGGCGCTGCTGATAAAGATATACTGGCCGCATTTGCCGTGAAACAGGCGGATGTCCCGCTCAGCCTGTTCGGGGGTATAGGTGATGAACTGCGCCACCACGTCAAAATAGCGGCCGTCAAGCAGAGAAGCAACCTCACCTTCTTTTGACATATCCCCTGTGAGGGCCTCGGCTCCGGGCAGCAGTGCCCCGGCGCTGCCGCGGTTCAGTATGGTCAGCTCCCATCCCAGGTCAAGGAGTCTCTTTGAAATGGGCAGGCTGATGGTACCCGTGCCGCCGATCAGTAGTGCTTTCATACTCATCCTCCTTCAATCGGTATGTGGTTTGAATACGGGTATTATACTATGGAAACGTTGCAGCGGCAAAGAACAAAATCCGGGAGGAAAGGTCATGGAGCATATTCTGGTATTGATGAAGACGGATGAAGATCAGCGGGACATGCTGCGCATGGCCGCGCCCGGCGCAAAGATGGACTTTGTCAAGCCCAAGGAGCTGAAACCGCAGCAGGTGGAGGAGGCCGACATGGTGATCGGCAACCTGCCGGAGCAATTTTTGCCCCAGCTCAAGCGGGTGAAACTGCTGCAGCTGCAGACCTCGGGCGTAGCGGAGCATTATTTGAGACTTCCTCAATATGCTCCGGATACCATACTGTGCAGTGCCTCCGGAGCCTATGGCGTGCCGATCGCGGAGTATATGCTCAGCTCGCTGCTGGCCATGATGAAGCGCCTGCACATCTACCGCGACGACATGAAGAAAGCCCGCTGGAAGCCCCGCTTTGAAGGCAGCTACCTGTACGGGGCTCGCGTGCTGTCACTGGGTATGGGGGATATCGGCGGCGAGTTCGCCAGTCGCTGCGCCCTGATGGGGGCCGAAGTGATCGGCATCCGCAGGCGGGCCGCCCGGCCGCCTGAGGGCGTTCTGCGCGTCGCCCTGATGGAGGAGATGGATGAACTGCTCCCCTGGGCCGATGCCGTGGCCCTTTCCTTGCCCGAAACCCGGGAGACCGTCGGCATCATGAACCGCGCCCGCTTTGAAAGGATGAAGCAAGGCAGCTACATCCTCAACGTAGGCCGCGGCAGCGCCATCGATCAGGAGGCCCTGCTGTGGGCCTTGCAATCGGGCAAGCTGGCCGGCGCGGGCCTCGATGTCTGCGACCCGGAACCCTTGCCTGAGGATCATCCCCTGTGGCAGCAGGAAAACCTGCTGCTCACCCCGCATATCTCCGGCCAGTACTTTTTGAAGGAGACGCAGGACAGGATCGTGCACCTGATCTGCGCAAATATCAAGGCCCTGCGGGAGGGCGGCAAACTGACCGCGAGGGTGGACTTTGGGACGGGGTACAGGGACTAGAAAAAGGATGCTGACCTGCCTTTATATCGGTCACAGTTTCTTTAATATTTTACCATAAAAACCATCACTCTTTGGAGGAAATATACCAGACATCTTCTCCGGTAAACCCGCATCTTCGGTACAAACCCAGCGGGTTATCCAGGTTGTCTAGATCTCCCGAAACTGTAGCAAAGCTCAATTCCATCACCTTCATCCGGCGCAGCAATTCACATACTAGCATCGATCCGATCCCCTGGCCCCTGGCGGAGGGATGAACCTGAATCCATTCCAATATTCCCTCGCCGGTTCTTATGTCCGCGTCACAGAGACCCAGTGCCAAGGATTTATGCTGTTCGTCCTTAATCCATAGCCACAGCTTGGGGCAGAAAGCAGGTGTACGCGTCAGGCTGGTGGCGGACTCTCTATTAAAGGCTATGTCAGGGTAGCAGGCCTGTATAAAGCCGGCAACGCGGGCCTGCTCCTCCTCGTCCAGGCACATGACCGGCATAGACTGTAAGCCGTCAGGTAATGGAGATGCCGGGATTTCCTGCAGGTCATGCTTTACACGAAAAAAGCGTTGGGTTTGTCCGCAGAAACTCCTCTTTTCCGCGCTCAGGGCTGCCCACTCCTCTCTATGGAAAACACGAAGCCCCTGCGGGCGGACGAAGCTTTGTTCCTTCCACAGGGGCAGGGAGGAAAACCGGCAGGGATCCTCTATATATTTATCATACTGTTCCTGCTTGTCCATCACTCCAAAAACCTGGCCACCCGATCCAGCCCCATCCGCCTCTTTTCGCGGGGGGCACTTTCTTCCTTGGGATAGCCCAGGGTGATCAGCAGGCGCAGGCGGCCCTGCTCGGGGATGTTCAGCAGCTGTTTGGCCTCTTCCTCCGGGAAGGCACCCAGGATGCAGCTGCCGATGCCAAGTCCGGTGGCGGCCAGGCACAGCTGCAGCGCGCACAGGCCGCTGTCGACGGCCGGCCAGCGCCTTTCAAGGTACTGATCGCCGTAGCGCTCGATCATCTTATCGGAGATCTCCTCCCAGATGGCCACGATGCAGGGAGCTTCGCCGACCCAGTGGTTGATCCGGGGAGCGCGGGTCATTTCGGCCAGGGGCTTCAGGATGGCGGGGTCGGTCACGGCGACAAAGCGGCAGGGCTGGCCGTTGCCCGCCGAAGGGGCGAAGCTCGCTACCTCCAGCAGTTTTTCGATCTTTTCCTTTTCAAGGGCTTGTGACGAATAGGCGCGGCAGCTTTCCCGCGCGCGCAATGCTTCAAACAGTTCCATGCTCAAGACTCCTTTCCCAGCTTGATATCCTTGTCGATCACGGCCTGCACCGCGGCATGCAGGGCCGCGCCAAAGCCCCCGGCTTCCAGCGCCAGCACGCCTTCGATGGTGGTGCCGCCGGGGCTAGTCACCTTGTCAATCAGGGCGCGGGGATGTTCGCCCGTCTGGCTCAGCAGCTTGCCGCTGCCCGAAAGCAGCTCTGCCGCCACCTGCTGAGACAGTGCCCGGCTCAGCCCCGCCTTCACCCCGGCCTGGGCCAGGGCGTCCGCAAACAGGAAGGCGAAGGCGGGCGCCGCGCCCGCAATGGCCGAAAAGGCGGCGATGTCCTTCTCCTCGATCTCGTGCACCGCGCCGACCGCGCCCAGCAGCTTCTTTGCCGTATCCACGGCCCGCTCGTCTGCCCACCGGTTGGCGCACAGGGCGCTGGCTGCCGACAGTGCCAGAGCGTTGATGCTGGGCATCGCGCGGAGGATGGGCTGCTCCCGGGGCAGGCGACTTTCATAAAAGCTGATCGGCAGGCCCGCCGCGATGGTGATGATGACCTGCTCCGGGCGAACGGCGTCCCGGATGTCTCCCAGCACCGCGTCCATCACCTGCGGCTTTACACACAGCACGATCACATCGGCGGCAGCAGCCGCCTCTGCGGCAGAAGCAAGCGGAATCAGCCCCGTTGCCTGCTGCAGGTTTTCCGCCGCCCGGGTGAACTTATCATAGCCGTATACTCTGTCATCTTCAAAGCGGCCGCTTGAGCGCATGCCGCGCAGGATAGCGCCCGCCATATTGCCAAGGCCGATAAAGCCGTAGTTCATAGATCTGCCTCCTTAATAATTAGGGAATGTGAAATGCGGTCTTTGTCCGCGCAAAGTGCTCCCTGCGGTTGCGGGAAAGGTCCTTGTCTACGTTCTCCCATTGCTTCGCGGCTGCCCTGCAGCCTCTTTGCGAGGGCGAAGCTCTCATTTCGCGCGGTCGGCAGGCCGCACTTCGCTCATTCGCCTTCGGCATGTCTCAGCCACTCAAGCAGCGCCCGGGGCCTGCATTCGATCTCCAGCGTCCTGACTGCCTCCGCGATATCGCCCAGGCGGTGCGCGTCGGATGAATGAAGCACCCGATAGGCCGATACATCGCAGGAGAGCGGCAGGCTGTCCGATACCTCCAGGGCCGTGAAGCCCTCCTCTTTGGGAATCATGCCCAGAGCACCCAGGATGCCGTTGGCGCCCCGGTTGATATGGGCCGGCACCGGCACACCGCCGAGATGGCGGATCATTTGGCATATTTGGCCAAGGTCCATGTCCAGCGCCGCCAGCAGCAGCGCCTCCTCCCGTCCGGTCACCCGGCCGTCCTCGTCCGCATAGAGCTGGTCACCGAAGAGCGCTGGGCGGTTGGGGATGCCGGGTAGGTGCCGGGTGCAGAAGGCGCCCATCTGCTCCGCCGCCTCCAGATTGTCAAAATAGGCCAGCACATGCACTTCTTCCCGCGTGCACACCTCGATGCCCGGCACAAGGCATAGACCTTCCCGCTTGGCACAGGCGGCTGCCGCGCGCAGGTTGCCGGCCGACTGGTGGTCCGTCAGGGCGATCATGTTAAGGCCCTTCAGCCGGGCCATTGCGCAGATATTGGCCGGCGTCATGTCATTATCCGCGCAGGGCGACAGGCAGCTGTGGATGTGCAGGTCGTAATACAGCGCCGTCATGGCTCAGGCGGGGATGCCCGCCTCCGCCATCCGGGCGCAAAGGGCATAGGCGCTGAGCTTACTTGAGATCACGGCGATGCCCTCCTCCTGCGCGCGGGCAAGGGCAGGCTCTTCCATCCGCAGCTCCTCGGGGAGTATCACGCAGCTCATCTCGTGTAAGGAGGCGACGGCGATCACATTGAGGTGCAGCTGCACCGTCACCCAGGCCATGCCCGGCTGCCCTTTGGCCATCACCCAGCTGAGCAGGTCGCAGGCATAGCCGCAGGTGACGCCGCGGGACAGGCTGCTTTCTTCTGTCAGCAGCCTCCCTTCAATCAGCGGCAGGAGCTCCTTGATGGTCATGGTCGTTCGCCCTCCTTGTCTGAAAAGATCAGTATGCTGCTATTGTAAACGCTGTGGTGGATTGGGGCAAGAGAGCATCTCTCACTGAGCGGTTCTGCCTTGGTACATTCCGCCTTCTGTCCCGATGGGTATGATGGATGAAACCGCAATTTGGCGGCGCGGTTTTCCGGGCCTTTTGCGCCGGCCGCCGCACCGGCATATGGAGCGCCATGATACGGATCATTGCAGATACATCCACGCTCTACACCAAAGCCGAGGCTGAAGCCGGAGGTTTTGATGTCGCGCCGCTGTGCGTCAGCGTCAAAGGGAAGACCTATCGAGAGTTTGAGGAGATCAACACCGAGGCCTTTATCGACCTGATCCATCAAGGGCATGTCCCCGCCTCATCCCAGCCGGCATTGGGCGATGTGCTGGACATATATAAAAAATATCCCGGGGACGAGCTGCTCAACATCACCATCGCAGACGGGCTGTCCGGCACCTACGGCACCGCGCTTGGCGCGGCAGAAATGATGGATGACCCCGGGCGCGTCACGGTATTCAACAGCCGCACGCTGTGCTACCCCCACCGGGTGATCGTGGACAGGGCGGTGGAGCTTTCAAAGGCCGGACGAGGCGTCAAAGCGATCGTGGCCGAGCTGGAACAGCTTTTGCTGACAACAAAAAGTTACCTGATCCCAAGGGATTTTGATTACCTCAAGCGAGGCGGCAGGGTATCCCCGCTGGTGGCCAGCATCAGCAAGCTGATCAAGCTGGCGCCGGTGATGACGCAGACGGAGGACGGCAAGCAGCTGACCCGCCTGTCTCTGCAGCGCACATTCAAGCACGCGGTGCAGGCCGTTGTGGAGGATCTCAGGCGCCGTGGCATTGACCAGGGCTATCACATCGCCATCTCACATGCCCTGGCCGGCGACGCGCTGACCACGGCTAAAGAGATGATCGCTAAAGCCTTCCCCAGGGTGAAGCTGCTGACATTCACGCTGTCCCCTGCCTTCACCGTGCAGGGCGGGCCGGGCTGCGTAGCCGTGCAGGCCATCCGGGCAGGCGGCTGAAGCACGGCCGCGGCCTGCGCGCGCCGCTACTTCGCTTCCCCGACCAGCAGGTCCATCTCCATGCTGATCTCTCTCAGGCTGTCAAGGTCCAGCGCTTCCCTGTCTACCTGCGAGAGCATCGGGGTCATGCGGGCGATGTCCCGCGCCTGCTCGGGGGCCAGCGGCAGGGCCCAGCTGAGCTGCCTGTGCTCGATCAGCCGGGCGTGCTGCTTGAAGTATTCAATGGTGCCCTCGTTGGAATAGTCATCTGCCTTCAGTCTGTCGCCCGCCAGGGCGCGCAGTTCCTTCAGATAGCCGCCGCCGGGGACGGCCTTGATAATCATGCCGCCTTTGGTGAGGATGCGTGCGAATCCGGCGTAGTTCGCGGGGCTTAAGATATTAAGGATTGCCGCGGCCTGCCCGTTTTTCACCGGGATGTTGCCGAGGTCGGCCACCATCCACAATATATCCTTTGACAGGCGCGAGGCCAGGCGGATGGCCTCCCTTGAGATATCAAAGCCGATGCCGCGCGAGGGAAAATCCTCGGTGACGCGGTTTAAAACAGAGCCTTCCCCGCAGCCCGCGTCGACGATCAGGGGCGAGGGGACGCCGACGCGCCGGCTGAGTATATCCGTGATCTCATCGGTCAGCGGCCGGTAGAAACCCGATCGGTAGATCCGCTGCCGGCTTTCAAACAGGCTGCGTGGGTAGGTATCGTCCCTGGACGCGCTGAAGTTGACATAGCCTGTTTTGGCCAGATCAAAGCAGTGGCCCTTCTTGCAGATCAGGCTGCCCGATCGCATAAACATATGCTTGCTGCACAAAGGGCAGCGCAGAGCGCTGAGGCATTGCTTCAACGGGCCTCCTCCCTCTTTCCCGCCGTATGAACATTTTTCGGTTCCATCGTATCCTGTTGTCCCTCGGTGTGTTTAAGCTCTGCATGCGCCCGTTCGACCATCTCCCTGATGCTTTCATCGCTCACAAACTCCCCGGCGCCGGGCTGTATGTCCGCTAAAAATTCAATATTGCCCTTGAGGCCTTTGATGGGCGACCAGGTCAGGCCCTTCAGGCCCCACCCGAAGCCCGGACAGGCATCGCGCACCTCGCGCAGCACCTGTTCATGGGTCTTTTTTTCGCGCACCACGCCGTTTTTGCCCACCCGTTCGCGTCCGGCCTCGAACTGTGGTTTGACCAGCGTGAGGAAGCGCCCCTCATCGCCCATGATGGCGGCAGCCACGGGCAGGATCAGCCTGATGGAAATGAAGCTGACATCCATGACCGTTAAAACCGGGCGGCGGGGGAACTGACCGGGCGTCAGCGCCCGGGCGTTGGTGCGTTCCATCACCACGACGCGCGGATCCTGCCTCAGCTTCCAGTCCAGCTGGCCGTAGCCCACGTCGATGGCATAGACCAATTCCGCCCCTGATCGCAGCAGCACATCGGTGAAGCCGCCCGAGGCGGCGCCGATGTCCATGCAGACAAGGCCCTTGACATCCGCCTTGAAAAACGACAGGGCCTTTTCAATTTTATGCGCGCCGCGGCTGACAAAAGGGGCGATATCGCCCCTTAAAATCAAGTTGGCCTCTTCCTCAATCGGCTGGGCGGCCTTCAGCACCCGGACCTCGTCCACATAGACCCTGCCGGCCATGATGAGCTTCTGCGCCTGCTCGCGGCTGCTAGCCAGGCCCTTGGCGGCCAGCAGGACATCCGCTCTTTGCTTCACGCTGTTTTCACCAGGATGCCGACCATCTGCAGGGCGATGGATTCGCCGTCCAGCCCCAGCTCGCCGATCAGCTGATCGTGCTTGCCCTGCTGGATAAAGCGGTCGGGCACGGCAAAGAGCTGCTCCGGCCCGCGCAGGCCTTCCGTGACGCACAGTTCGCAGATGGCGCTGCCCAGCCCGCCGGCCAGGGCCTGCTCCTCGATCACCACATAGGGGGCGGAGGAGGCGGACAGCCTTCTGATCGTTCCTTCGTCCAGAGGCTTCACGCTGGAGGCGTTGATGACGGAGGCGGCGACGCCCCGCTCCTTCAGGATGCGGGCGGCTTTCAGGGCCTCCGCCACCATCGGGCCGGTGGCGATCAGGCTGATGTCGCTACCCTTTTCAAGCTCTTCCCAACGCCCGGGCTTGAAGCCGGCGGAGGGATAGCGCGCGCTGAGGGCATGTTCCGCCCTGGGGTAGCGGATGGCGCAGGGGCCATCCTGGTGCATCGCCCAGCGGAGCATATGCCGCATTTCATCGACCGAGCGTGGGTTCAGCACCGTCATGCCGGGGATATGGCGCATGAAGCTGACGCCGAAGATGCCGTGGTGGGTGGGCCCGTCCTCGCCCCCCATGGCGGCCCTGTCCACCAGAAACACAACGGGCAGGCGCTGCAGGCAGACATCCACGACCAGCTGGTCATAGGCGCGCTGCATGAAGGTATCGTAGATCGCGACGACCGGGCGCATGCCGTCCGCCGCCAGGCCCGCCGCCATGGTGACGGCATGCTCCTCGGCGATGCCGACATCAAACATCCGCTCGGGATAAGCCTTCTGGAAGGGGGCAAGGCCCGTTGACTCCGCCATTGCCGCCGTGACGGCGACGATGCGCTTGTCCTCCCTTGCAAGCTCTGTCAGCAGCTTGCCGGCCTCCGCGCCGAAGCTCAGGGCGGCGGAAGAGGACAGCGGCTCCCCGTTTTCCGGGTCGAAGGCGGGCATGCCGTGGGCGCGGCTGGGGTCGTTCTCAGCCACCGCGTAGCCCTTGCCCTTTGTCGTGACGATGTGCAGCAGCACCGGCTCATCAAAGCGCCCGGCGCGCTTGAGGTAGCGCTCAAGCCCTGCCTCGTCATGGCCGTCCACCGGCCCCAGATAGCGGAAGCCGAAGGCGTTGAAAAATTTATCGCGGATGAAGAAGTTGCGGATATGGTTTTTGCTGCGCTGCAGCAGATCGTGCAGCGGCTTTCCGATCAGGGGCGTTTTGTTCAAGGCCTCGGCCACGATCTTCTTGGCGTTGATCCAGCCCTTGCTGGTACGCAGATAGGTGAGGTAGCGCGACACCGCGCCGACATTGGGCGCGATGCTCATCTGGTTGTCGTTGAGGATGACGATCATCCGGCTGCGGCTTGAGCCCGCGTCGTTGAGCGCCTCGTAGCACATGCCGCCGGTCAGGGCCCCGTCGCCCACGACCACGACCACGTGGTGATTCTCGCCCCGGATGTCGCGCGCGCGGGCAAAGCCCAGGCCCGCCGACAGGGCGGTGGAGGCATGGCCGGTGCCGTAGGCGTCGTGGGGCGATTCCTCCCGCTTGGGGAAGCCCGCGATGCCCTCATACTGCCGCAGGCCGTCCATGCGGCCGGCGCGTCCGGTCAGTATCTTGTGCGCGTAGCACTGGTGGCCCACGTCAAAGATGATCTTGTCCCCGGGGCTTGAAAACACGCGGTGCAGCGCCACCGTCAGCTCCACCACACCGAGGTTGCTGGCCAGGTGCCCGCCCGTGCGGGACACGCTGTCTATGATCTGCTCGCGCAGCAGGGGGATCAGTTCCTGCACCTCCTGCGGCGTGCATTGTTTTAATCTGTCAGGGGACCAGGGCTTGTGGAAATCCATCCGTTTCTCCTTTGAGGTCGCTTGTTTCGGGTTTGGTACTGATTATACCACAAGAGAGCGGGGACGATACATTGTTATATGAATAACCATAGAAAACACTCCAAAATTGAGCAGATTTCAATTCAATAACGCTTCATCCTTGTAATAAAGAAGCTACGATTTTCTTGTCGGAAGCAGCTCTTTTCGCATCTATACGAAGTGCCAGGAACGAAAGATTTTTTCTTCGTAGAACGGAATATACAGTTATTCTCTAGGCGCAGGTTTATGTTTGTTGATTTATCTTTTGATCATATGGATCGAGCCATCTAAAAAAGCATTGACTGCAAAAGCCACACCAGCGTCATCATGATTGATTGTGATATACTTTGCTGCCTGTTTTGCCGATGGACTTGCATTTTTCATTGCGACTGACAGACCGCAAGCGCTCAGCATTTCCGCATCATTGTCGTAATCGCCCAAACACATCACTTGATGCATACCAACTCCAAGCGAATCAGCCAATATTTGCACAGCGTAGGCTTTGCTGATTCCGTCCAGCATAATTTCTGAGCTGCTGGGTGATGCTGCCGTAAGATACAGCCCCTTGATGGCCTGAATTTCTTTCCTGGCTTGTTGATAGGCAGACTCGTTTGAATCCGGCTTGAACAGAAGCTTAAGACAAGGCGTATGGGTGGATTGCTCATAGGCATCGGGAGATATAATGGTGTCTACGCCGCCGGATGAGAAGTTTGATCGAAATCGCAATTCTCGCTCAGCAGACATCTTTTGATTGGTATATACTGCCTGTTCAGTGTATACATTGTAAAAACATCCGTGGCGAGTGATGATTTTTAAGCAAGAATCCCGGAGAGCGTCCGGAAATGTGACCTCTTGAGCATTGAGACCAAAGGGAGAGGGATATATCTGAGCGCCGTTCAACCCGATGATATGGCAATTGTTTATCCCTAAGTCCATGGCCATTCGTCTGCCTATGCGTGCGAGGCGTCCGCTGGCAAATGCTGTATATATCCCCTGAGCCTGCGCCCTTTGGAAGGCAGCCCCGTTTTGTTGGATTAATCTTGATCCTTTGCCTAAAAAGGTGCCGTCAAGGTCGGTTACTATCAGCTTGAGATCATGTTCATACATCCGGATCCTCCGACAAGCGGCGCAGCGCTTTGCTCAGGTGGCTTTTGACAGCATTGACAGCAGCTCGCTTATCTCGTTTTTGAAGTGCCTGAACGATCCTCAGATGTTCTTTATTCATGACGGTTGATCGCTGCTCATTATGGTATGAGTTCAATGCATAGCTTCGGATAGTATCGTAGTACATGTCCAAAAACACGACAAACAGTGCATTTTTAGTCAGTTCAGCCAAGCGATAATGGAAATAATAATCTTTGCTGCCGGGCTGAGTGCCGGGCTGCTCCACCAGAACACGCAAGGAATCAATCTCTTCGTCCGTCGCCCGCTCGATGGCGTGCTGCACCGCTTTTACTTCCAGAGCTTCACGAAACTCAATCAGATCGCGCAATTCCGCGCTGCGAACCTTGGCTGTGATGGAGTCTCCGATGTGGTTATCGGTTGCCCGCGTGACATAGGAACCGCCGCGAGGGGTTCGTGAAATATAACCCTTGGCTTGAAGTGAGTTAAGAGCCTCACGCAAAATACCACGACTTAATCCCATCTCTTTGGCTAAAATCGGTTCGCTGGGCAGCTTTGCGCCCACTGGTAAATCCCCCGAATGGATCTGCTGCAATAGAGTTTGCTCCGCCTTATCGGAGAGGCGGCCTTGTTTCATTTGACTCATTATATCTCCTGCTTGGCCAGAGATGCCAGTTTCTCTGCAATATCCAACAGATCGATGCCTTTCGCCATATCCAGACAAGTTCCGCTGGGATATCTGGTTTTCTCGGCCCAACGCGGCGGAATAGCTTTGTGGCCATGCATTGCACCTAGAATCGCCCCGCAAATCGCGCCGATCGTGTCGGCATCACGCCCAAAGTTTCCTGCCAGAGTAATGCCCATTCTGAAATCTTCATGTGACAGAGCCAGTACACCAAATGCCTGGGACACGGCCTCTGGTACGGCTGCCTTATAGCGCGTGAGCAACTGATCGTGCAGGGGCATCCATGCGTCTAAAATGTTTCCATTTGCCTTGTGCACGATATCCATAGCCAGATTGAACGTATAATATAACCAGCTGTCTTCAGGCACCGGGTACAAGGCTGCATCCAGGACTTCATTCATGTCGGCATCTGCCATCGCGGCAGCAACCGCGCAAGCAACAGCTTGCGCGCCCCAGATTCCTTCACGTGAATGGCTGATGCAGGCATCAATTCGGGCTGCCTCTGCTGCACCTTTCAAATCGCCTGCAAAAACGATGCCTATGGGAGCTGCCCGCATAGCAGCCCCATCGCTAAATGAATAGGTATTATAAATACCGGTCAGAGGCGGCTCAAGGCCTTTTATAAGATTAGCCGCGGCTTCCATTTCGCTGTTGCCGCCGCGATGCAGCTCCTTTCCCTGGACAACGACGTGTTTACGCCATGCTTCCGCCACTTTCTCCATCGTCAGCTTGCCATCACATTCAATGAGCGTTTGTGCGGTCAGCAATCCAAACTCGGTGTCATCCGTACTCCAGCTTGCTCCTTCACCAAAGTCAGTCGTGATGCCATAAGCAAGCTGATTATCTGCCTTTCTGGAGGCATCACCAAAAGAATCACCAATCGCGAGTCCGCTCATAACACCGCGTGCTTTATCAAGAAACCGTTCTTTATCCTGCAGCATCTCTATTTTTGATTTCATCCGATTACAATTCCTTTACGGTCAGATCAGAAAGTTCCGCGCGGCCACTGTCATACATTGCATAGCCAGCCATACCCCAGCCGAACGCGTCATCCTTGGCCGTGAGCACCGCCTTGTCGTTAATTGTCAAGGCCAGTTCATTGCCGCAGGCTGTGAAGGTCAGCTCATAGTTTTCGTCAAACTGCCAAGGACAATCAACCCTTGCCAGACGCTCTACCCTACCAGCTTCGTGTTTTATTATAGCCGCTTTGCCTTCACCGTCAAAACCGGCATAGTATCCACGTCTGGTTCCCTGTACGCGCAAAGAGATCAAATGACTCATCCCGTTCCGAGGACAGATACGGCCAGTAACTGCTACATCCTGCATAAAATAGTTACCTGTCATAGCTTCAGCGTGACTGAGTGCCATCACGTGGATTCGTCCATCCTCCACATTCCATGCACCGTGGTTTTGTGAAAATGGCAAAATGCTCATGAACTCCTCAGTCATCATGCCTACACTGATGGTATAATCGGCCTTTCCAAAGATTCGGAAACTACGGATCAGCAGCCTGCCTGCATCATATATGATACGAGGCGAATTTCCCTCAATATGCAATCCAACCTCACTGATTACACCACTTTTTACCGTAGGGAGGGTGAAATCAAAAGTATAGTCGCCAGGTTCGCGTAAAACGCTGGAAGAAAGCAGGGTCAATCTTCCTTCGATTCCCTCACGCACAAATGGCGTAACACAAATGCTTTCCCCGTTCCACTTGTCGAATGAAACACTAATCTGTGCTTTCTGCCCCGGGTAAGCCAGAGGAGAGAAAACGGGTTTATATCGCTCATCGCTAAAATCATTTCGACGGTAGAATGTTTTGAGGTAGACAGTGGCTTGTTGCCCGCGCTCCATGCGATTCCACATGATCTCGAGCGCTCCATCCTCATGCTTTTTTCTGAATAGATAAGGATCAGATACACAAATGCCATGAGTGCTGCCAGGCAGAGAAAAATCAAAAGCAATTTCTCCGGGATGGACATGCCTTTGCACTTCCTCCGGCACCTTCACTCCCTTCAGGCGATAGTACCACATTGCCAGCTGCCATATGTAAGTGGGTACATCCATAATATTTAGATAGCCGGAAACGCTAGACAGCACCAGCTCATCATTGATGGGATCACGATAATGGGCCGGGATGCCTTTGATGCCAGTAAGTACGCCCACAATCGTTCCGACATTGCCCGCATTGCAATCAGTATCCCATCCGCACATGGTAGCGATCTCCACCGTACGGGAAAAATCGCCTGCACCATATGCCAGTGCCAATGCACATACACCTGCGTTGGGGATTACATGACAAACACCGGGATAACGGTCATAGCCCCATTCCTCCTCCAGCATTTGTCTGCAACCCTGCCACTCATCTGCGGGATGGTCACGCTTATACTGTCGTACAGCCTGTACCACCGCATAATATTTGCTGTCCATGGAAACGGTCTTAAGTGCTTCATCCATGATGATTTCAATATCCGTCTGGTTGAAGGCTTCTGCGATACAGGCAGCGATAAAGGCCGCGCCATGAAGCGCCTCGCCGTCATGGGATACGGAAGCGGCAGCGCGGGCATACCTGGCGGCTCGCTTTGGATCTCCGGCAGCAACCAAGCCCCAGGTATCGATGAAAATCTGCCCGCCGATCTGTTCTGCCACGGTACTGCCATTTTGGCGAATGGATCCCGACTGCGGGGCAGGGATACCCGCCAGCAAGTTCAAATATGCCGTGTGCTCAGTGCTAACCCCCAAACCGCCCCACCAGAACATACCAATGCCCTCTCGGGTATAATTTAAATAGGCTTCCGCAACAGACTGTGGCGTGGGTTCCTTACCCTGTGTATCATCCAGCGAACGTAAAAAAAACACAGGCCCATTGGTGTCATCATCTGCAGCAAAATGCTTATACTCTTTGACGTATTTCCGAATATCGCCATAGGTCCTTTTAATACGCTCCACCGTCCAAATGCGCGGTTCTACAGGGGCCCCCAGGCGGATTCCAACATTCATACCCAGAAATCCACCGTATAGTTTGTTGATTAGCGTCTGATCCACGTTTTTTACCTTTCTATCCATGTTCGGTTCATACAGCGTGAAGAAACAGGCAAAGGAGGATGACAAAGCACCCTCCTTTGCCTGCCATTGTCAGTCTAAAACAGTGGCAAAGTAATCTGCCAGGCGAGCGCCGCTGTTAGCGTAGTATTCAGCGATGAAGGCATCGTAGCTCTCAATAGGAAGCTGACCTAAGATGATGGCTGTCGATACTTCATTGTATTTGGCAAATACATCATCATAGTATGGTAGCATTTCTTCAGGCAAAACGAGGTCAATATCTTCAGTATAGTAGGTACGGGCCATCTCCAGGGACTGCCAGGCCTGGGGCAGCATGAGGATGGATTTGTCAACGAAATTCTCATCGATATTGGTGAAGGTCTCCCATATCTTTGACCACCATTCATCTGCACGGTCTGTCAGTTCCACCATGCCATTGCTCACAGTGTAATGAACACCTTCAAGGCCAATCTTGTCCATTACTCGTCCGTCGGCTGATGCCATATAGTCGAGAATCGCGAAAGCCGCATCTTTGACCAGCTGGTCGGAGTCCGCATTGATGGCATATCCACGTGTTTCCTTGGCAACTGAGACAGAAATGTAGCTTTTACCGCCGGCGGGAGGTAACACAATCCCTTGGGCAGCTTCGCCTTGGTTAATGACGATTTTCTTGCTATAGCTGTCAACCACTCCACCCTGTGTGGCACTGAACAGAGCCAATTCACCCGCATAGAACTTCTTTTGAACATCGGACCACTTGCTGGTCAGGTAGTCTGGATCTATCAAGCCATCCGCGTAGCACTGTGCGTAGAACTCAACAAGATCTTTCTGTTCTTTGGTAGCGATGTAGTAAACATGTTTGCCGTCCGAGTCCTTCATAATGGTAGAAGTCACGCCGAAAGCATGGTTGAACATGTGATTGGAACGAGTCAAGCTGCCATCACCGGAAAAACCGTACTTCACGTAACCGCCATCAACCAAGGCCTTCAGTGCTTTGTAATAATTATCAACCGAGGGATTGGCCTGCAGCTCATCCTTCATACCGATTGCTTCCAGATGATCGGCGCGCATGATCGGGATATACTGAGTCGCCGGGGAAAGCCACAGAAGATAGGGGTAGTTGGCTAGGCGCTGGACATTGTATTCTTCCATCGTATCCTTGATATAGACAGAGTTTTCAATGTAATCGCTCAGATCTTCCAACAGACCAAGGTTGGCGCATGTCTGATCGCCACCCTGGAAGTAGATCAGATCAGCATCCAGTTCCCCGGTGGACAGAGCCAGAGGTACAGCATCTGCATAAGTACCGGCAGGTGCTTCCAGCACCTCAAGCTTGACGTACTGACCATTGGCAGCCATTTTCTGTGCGATCAGTTCGGCATAGGTCTGTATGTCAGGGTCAGCAGGGTCTACATCTTTACACAGATAGCGTACAACAACAGGGTTCTCCGGCGTGCCGATCGATGCCGTTGCTTGCGCAAGTACAGATGCCACCGACAGCGACAATGCGATCGCCAGGAATAGAGCAACGAGTTTCTTCATGTAGGGTTCCTCCTTATGGTAGTTTGATTTTATTAAGAGTCTCCTGAATGGCAAGAGACATCCTCATCCCTTAACACCACCAGCTAACACATCCTTTGTGTAATACTTGAGCACGAAAGGATATAACAGCAGGATCGGTACGATTGCGACGACAATCGTCGCGTTTTTGAGCGCGTTGTAGTCAATGATATTGACATATTTGCTGACGTTTTTATCACCGATCAGAGTGACGGTATCATTTGAAACAACATACTGCCGCAAAATCACCTGTAAAGTAGTCAGTGAGGTCTTCGTGATATAGATGCCCGCTCTGAAATATTCATTCCAGCGCACAACGGCATAAAACATGGTGATCGTTGCGATTCCAGCTTTGGTCAGAGGTAGTACGATTGAAAACAGCAAGCGAAGATGGCCTGCACCGTCTATGCTGGCGCTGTCGGATATCTCTTTGGGCACAGCCTGGAAGTAGCGCATCATGATGATCAAGTAATACACGCTGACGGCTGTTACAAGAATTACCGACCACTGGCTGCCCATCAGCCCCAGATCACGAATTGTAAGGTATTCCGGTACAGTTCCGGGATCAATCAGCATCATGGCTATTAAAAAAACCATGATGGTTTTTTTAAAGAACAACCGAGGTCTGGTCAGTACATAGGCAGCCATGATGGTCAGCAGGATATTGATGGCGGTACCGATTACGGTAATCTTCACGGAGTTGACCAAGGCAGGTACGATCGTCGTATTGGACAAGACAATTTCATAGTTGAGCAGTGAGAAGCCATCGGGCAGAATACGAAGGCCGCTCATATATGGGCTTTTGACAGGATCGGAAAACGAGTTTGCGATGATATTGAGGATGGGGACCAGCATTGTCAATGCCAGCAGAAACATCAGGCTTGTCAGAATGACCTGTCCCGGTGTAATTTTGACTTTTCTTTTTTTGATCTTCATTGCGCTCATACTCTCCTCCTTACCAAACGCCTTCACCGGTCACGCGTTTGCTGATTACATGTGTACAAAGCACCAATACGATTCCAACGATCCCTTTAAACAGTCCCACCGCGCTGGCCAGAGAATACTGCCCATTTTGAATACCGATACGGAAAATATAGGTATCCAGGATGTCAATTGTACTCTGTACCGCTGTGTTGGAAAAATTGAGAACCTGATCGAAGCCAGCGCTCATAAAATATCCCAGGTTCAGGATGAACATCGTAGACATCGGCGCCACCAGTTCGGGCAGTACGATATAGCGAATGATATTCAGCCTGCCCGCTCCGTCGATCTGAGATGCTTCATATAGTGAGGGGCTGATGGTGATGATGGCCGTAAAGTAAATAATCGAGTCCCAGCCTATGGAACGCCAGCCTTCGGATAAAAAGAGTATCCATCGTATAGATGCTTTATCTGTCATAAAATTTTTTGCGCTACCCCCCATCAATTGGACGATTTCACTGACAGCTCCGCTATAAGACAGAAAATTGATCCATATTCCCGCAATGACGACCCAGCTTAAAAAATGAGGCAGATAACTCACGATTTGAACGATTTTTCTGCTTGTATGCATCCGCATTTCTGATAGAAGAATGGCAAACAGAACAAAGAAAGGGAAAAGGAGCACGTATTTCATAAAGCTGATGGTCAGGGTGTTTTTAAGGATATCAAAGAACAGAGGAGTAGAAAATATCTGCCGGAAAAACTTTAAACCAGCCCACTCCCAGGCAGTTTTTCGGCTATAGGTAAAGAAAGCCAGGCGCATGTTGATGATCGGCAGCACTTTAAAAAGCACGAAATACAGGATGGTCGGTAAAACCATTGCGTACAGCACCCAGTCCAGTTTCAGGATATGAAGCTTCTGCCGAAAAGATTTGACGGGGTTTTTATGCTTCTTTGTCACAGTTTTCGGTGTATTGATCTGTTCCATACAATGGCCTCCTTTGATCAGGTCAGGGGATCATCAGGTCCATTAGTGGAGCAACTTGTTGTGCTCCATATACGTCACGGTCGCCTACGGTACCCGATGGTATCAGGCGCAACATGGTGATCTTGATGCCCCAGGCTGCATCCATATGAGCGATACTGCAAATACTCTCCTGATTGACACGGTACAGAGAAGCAATCATTTTTTTTGTCAACAAACCTGAAGACAGAACCCGAAGGTAGCTGGCTTCGTCAGACAGGAAAATATCGATTGTCAGCTCAAAGGGGCCGCTGTTTTTGCTGCGCAAGATTCTGGCTAGATCACAGAGCCTGGTCATATCTTTACCTCCTGAAACATCACAGGAAAGTGTTCACAAGGGTCGTCCACACGCATCAGATGATAAACACTGAATTCATAAACAGGCCCAAAACTGATATCGCTCGGGGCGAAGGGAAAGGCCAGATTTCCGGCAGTCGATTTGCGTCCCGGGTAGCCGTGGTGCAGATAGGTGGATCGAACGGAAGCGCAGACAGCATTTGCCGTCTCTTGTGTCGGCGCGATGACTTCAAACATCAGTCCAATCTCATGCCCAACAGTGGGAGAGGGCTCCAGCCGTCCCATGACCGCATCTTTGCCGTAGTGATAAAAATTGATGTGAATATCATCGGCCAGACCACCGTAATAATCATCAACGCTTTTTACAACCTCTTCTTCCACTTGATCTATGATGCTGATCAGCAGAGGGTCGCGTATACCTGACAACACAAAGGTGCGGTAAGCCGAAAGGCGCGCGCCTTCCAGCTTAAGGGTATAGGGTACGTCGGACATTCTGCTGCCCTCTACACGCACTCGCCCCGGAGCAGCCTGTGAAAATCTGCAAGCGCTTAAATTCAACTGGATGCCCGGGCCTTTGAGCACGGTCGGATGACTCTTTTCATAGAAGGTATGCGCTGCTACACTGGTGATATTGCATTGTCTTGCCTCATTGGCCGGCCAGACTTCAAAACCTGTTTCATCCAGCTGCCCTAGGATGACATCCTTCGCCGTCCCGGGCTCCGCGCAAAGCGCGCCGCACTCGAGAATCTTGCCCATGTGCTGACACAGTGCCGGATCATGCCCGCGCATGATGCCAAAGGCAGCAAACGGAGCGGGGTCATAGGCACGTCCGCATAAAATAATGTCCGGGTCTGCTTTCAAAGCCTCTAAAATCGGTTCAACGCCCATCTGCGCCACAATACCGTTTGTCTCTTCCAGCGCTTTATGCGTCAGATCGGGCACGTTGGGACTCATCTTTTTAATTCGTTCAGCATCGCATGCCCGGCTGACTTCTTCTTTTGAAATATCTGAAAAGATCACAGCAATTTTTGCCGGCCAAGCCATCTCCCGGGCGATTTCTTCCACAATATCAAGTGTCCATCGCGTGTGCTTTTCAGCTCCTGATCCGCCGCAAGATCCAACAATTAAAGGGATGTTTGCTTCTTTAGCTGCCGACATCAAGCGGAAAAGATCGATTTTCGTGGCCTGTCTGCTGACGATGGCAACACCTGCGCCCAGCTTGTGTGGGCCCGCATCAGTGCTTCCCGCATCCACGATGATTGCGTCAGGCTGATAACCCATCGCTTTTTTTAATGAATCCTCGGGAAAGCCGTACCCCAAAATCCCACAAGGCGATACGATGGTTGTCAACAATTAATGCCCCTCTCCGCTTAAAAGCGATGGATTATGACTGAATACCACATCATCAAAATTACACTTAACAGTGATTAACTGACCAGATTATATATTCAGGAAATGGAGATGTCAATAGTTTTTGGAATATTTGTTCAACATATTTTTTAATTTGTTGAACATATTGAATTTTTTTATTTATAAAAATAGTTTGTCAAAGAAAAGCGCTTTCATCAGTTTTTTACGAAGAAATTTTTATCACAATTATTTCTGTTTCAGAGTATTATATATTATATTAGCTTCCTGATTACCGTATACTTTTGAATCCTTGACTGGTTTTGGCAGACAAAACAGGGAGCCGGTCAGCCGGCTCCCTGTAGATAGTACTTTCTGTATCGCTTACTTTTCAAATGGGAACTGATACTTCATGCCCAGCTTATTGCGGATGGCGATGATCTCCTTTTGCACGGCGTCGGATACCGGCACGCCCTTGTCCTTGCGCTCCAGCCAGACGAGGTATTCTTTTTCGCCGGCGGTATAGATGCGATCCTGGCCGGGGGCCTTGCGGGAGGCGCGCAGGCCGCGCAGGATGTCGCCGCAGGTCTTCCTGAAGCTGTCCAGGCCCATGAAGGCCTCGGGGTCGATCACCAGGAACCAGTGGCCCAGGTGGTAGGGGCGCTGCTTGCCCTGCTCGTCCATACCGTTGAGCCCGTGCAGGAAGCTGCCGGCCTGCAGTGCCGCGGACAGCACTTCGACGATGGTGGCGTAGCCGTAGCCCTTGTAGCCGGCCATCTCTTCGCCGATGCCGCCCAGGGGCGCCAGGGCCGCCTCACCCGAGGTGAGCGCCTTGAGGATGGCGGGGCTGTCGGTCATGGGGTTGCCGTCGCGGCCGACGACCATGCCGGCGGGGGTATCCATGCCGCTTCTGGCGTAGTATTCGATGCGGCCGCGCTGGGTGATGGAGGTGGCGCAGTCCAGCTCGAAGGGGAAGTCTTCATCCGTGGGAAAGCCGACGGTCAGCGGGTTGGTGCCCAACATGTTTTCTACGCCGAAGGTGGGGGCAATGGAGGGGCGGGCGTTGGTGCCCGACATGCCGATCATGCCCGCCTTGGTGGCCATGGTGGTCCAGTAGCCGGCGATGCCGTAGTGGGTGGAATTGCGGACAGCCACCATCGCCAGGCCGTTGTTCTTAGCCTTTTCGATGGCCATTTCCATAGCCTTGTGGCTGACCACCATGCCCATGCCGTCATTGGCGTCCAGCACGGCAGTGGTGGGGGTTTCCTTCAGAATGTCGATCTTGGTGACGGGATTCTGGATGCCCGCCTCGATGCGGTCGATATAGATGGGCTTGAAGCGGTTGCAGCCGTGGCTCTCAACGCCCCTGCGGTCACTCTCCAGCAGCACGTCCGCGCAGATGGCCGCCTCCTCACGGGGCACACCGTAGCCGGCAAAGGCATCGGTCAAAAAGTCGTTCATCAGTTCCCACGATACATAAGGTCTGGTTTCCATGTCTATCCTCCTAAAAATTAATATCTGTACAAGGCCTGGGGCTGCAGGATCGATATCCCGCGGTGTCCCTGCATGCGGATGATCCCGTCTTTTTTGAGCACGGCCAGCTTGCGGTTGAGCGTCTCGGGGGCCAGGCCCAGCATGCGGGCGATTTCTTCCTGAGACAGCGTCACGCGGCTGAGGGGCGCCTGCTCCGTCTGCCACAGCAGGAAGCGGCACACCCGCCTCATGCTGTCGCCGGCCGACAGGATCTCCAGCATGTTCATGTCGCGCACATGCTGGGATGAATAATACCGGATGATCTTCAGCGCGATATCGGGGTCGCGGCTAAGCAGCGCCCGCAAGCCGCCTTCCGGGATAAAACAGATGCCCGTCGGCTCCATCGCCACAGCGGTCTCGCGGCTATGGCTGTTGTGAAACATGCTGTCGCCGCCGTAGAAATCGCCAACCTGCAGGATGCTGACGATGCTCTCGTTGCCGTCCTCATCCACGCGCACCAGCTTCGCCGCGCCGTAGCGGATGATGTAGATGCCCTCAATGGGCTCGCCGGATGAAAACAGCAGCTCCCTGGGCTCATACTCGCGCGGGCGCACCAGGGCAGCGACCTCAGCCAGCTTCGCAGGCGTCAGCATGCTGAAGATGGGTACGCGCTTGACGCAGCTGTCCACCCCGCAGCGGCAGCCGCCGTGATGCGCATGGCGACAGGTTTGAGTCAATATCGTTCCCTTTCTTTATCCCGGGGCATATCCCGGCAAAAGTCGTCCGGCATCTTTTCCCGGCTGTCTTCGCCCGTATTTTCGCGCCCGCCCCGCGGCATTTGACCGCCTCCTTGGCCTTTGTGATGACAGGGACAAACAAGGAAGGGCTGCCGCAACTCATTTCACCGCGACAGTCCTATTATAACCATTTTTCGATTTTGCGCCAGTTGCATAATTGCTTTTTCGCTGAAAATCAGCGTGAAAACAAGCCATTTCAACAAGCATCGGCAGGCTTTGAACCGCTTAGTCTGTGTTTTTCTTATGTGAAACAATCCCCGTGACAGGGGTTTCGGCACTCAGCGCGCAAGGCCATCTTCAGCCTGCTCTCAGTGCCCTTCACCGCTGCTGTGGCCCTCGTCGTGGTGGTGATGCTCGCCGTGGTGGTCACAGGTCGAATCGGTGGTATAGCTCAGCTTGCCGGAAAGAAAATCTTCAACAGCGCCGTCAGCCGTTCCAGTGACGCCGCCGTAGAGGGTGATGCCTACCTCTGCCAGAGCGGTCCTGGCCCCTTCGCCGATGCCGCCGCAGATCAGAGCCTCGATGCCGTTTTCTTTCAGAAAGCCTGCCAGGGCGCCGTGGCCCTTGCCGTTTGTATCAAGCAGGGCGGATGCCCGCAGCTTGCCGTCCTCAAGCTCATAGACCTTAAACTGTTTCGTCTGACCGAAGTGCTGGAAGACCTCTCCCTTATCATAAGTGACCGCGATTTTCATGGCTTGTTCTCCTTTTTCTGTTGTCAGGCTTTGCGAGCCCTCATATCGAAGGTGGCGGCAGCCCCTGCCGCAGGGCCTGCCGCGGTGCTCTTGCATGCGCACGGGCCCGCCTGCGATGCGAAAGCCACGGCCTTCCACGATGCAGCGGGCCAGCGTCCTGCGGGCGGAGGCATAGATGGCCTGCACCGTTGTGCGCGCCACCTCCATCTGCGCGGCGCACTCCTCCTGCCTCATTCCCTCCAGATCGATCAGCCGGATGACCTCGTACTCATCCAGCGTCAGCAGCAGCGTCTCCCCGCTGCCGGTTTCGGGCACAAAGCCGGTACAAAGCGGATGGGCGCAGACGCGGCGGCGCTTGGGAGGCCTGGACATGGGCACACCTTCTTTCAACATGTTATTGACATATGCGATAAACAGTATATGACAGTCCGAAGAAAAGTCAAGCAGAAAAAAGCGGCCCGGCCATTAAGGCCGGGCCGAGAACAGACGCATGTCGGAAGGATAACAGGGCGCCGGATTCTCTATATGATGACCATTCTTTTGCCCACAGGCCTTACAGCGCCGAAATACTCTCCCGCTCGTCAGCCTTCAGCTCAAAATCGAACAGATCCAGGTTCTGCGCCTGCCGCTCTTTGCTGTGAGACTTGGGGATCACCACGACACCCCGCTCGATCTGATAGCGGAGGATCACCTGCGCCCAGGTCTTGCCGTAGCGGGAGCCGATCTTTGACAGATCTTCCTTCGCCTTCTCGCTCACCCGGGTCAGCGGGCCCCAGGCCTGGGGCACGATCTTCAGCTCCCGGCAAAGCCCGATCAGCGCATCATTCCATGTGCCGGGGTGCGACTCCACCTGGTTGACAGCGGGCTTCAGGCGGGCATGGCGATCAAAGTAGCGCAGCGCCTCCTCACCGAAGTTGGACACACCGATCGCTTTGAGCTCGCCCCGGTCAACATAGTCCTCCAGAACCCGCCACATCCGCAGCATGCCGGGCAGATCATCCCAGGGATGGTGGATCAGGTACAGGTCGATATAATCCATATCCAGAGCCTTCAGGCTGGCCTCCACCCCCGCGCGGACCGCCCCGTCATCGGCATGGTATTCTGCCGACCCGGGGATCTTGGACGTGATAAAAAACTCCCCGCGGCCGATGCCGCTGTCCCGCACCGCCCGGCCGACGACCGCCTCGTTGCGATAGCCGACGGCTGTGTCAAAATGACGGTAGCCCAGCCCGATGGCGCTCATCAGCTCGGTGGTATCGCCGTTGATCTCGCCCGCGTACTGCCCGCCCGCCTTTCCGAACGTATTGGTGCCGCTGCCTACGATCGGAATACTGATCCCGGTGTTCAGCTCGATATACTTCATCATTCTTTGCCTCCTGAAAATAAGATATGGTGACTAAAATGCCCTCAAACACTAAGATACCCGTTATACAGCGTTCTGTTCACAATGCCTTAATGCAATCTTCAGAGTTTCAAGGGCATCATAAGAAAAAACATTATGAAAATGATGATAGAGTCAAGGAATTCGTTTATAGTGCGGTTGTTTTAAATTTATAAATTTATATAATCATTGAACAAATCCGTATCAATGGATTTGATCTCAAAAGTTTTCTTAACGCTTACACCAAAATTGTATTCGATCATATAGTCCGTCAGCTTATCACCATCCATTAAAATGATGTGCTGATGCTTTGCGTATTCAATCGCTTGCCTTGAAAACGTAGATGTCGTGACAAAGAGACCTTTCCCGCCCTTTCCCGCAATTGCTCCCACGAATGCCTGGATTTCCGGGCGGCCAACTGGTTTACTATCATTCCAACGCTTGGCCTGGATATAAATCAGGTTAAAGCCTAATTTATCTTCCATGATGATTCCGTCTATTCCCCCGTCTCCCGACATGGTCGTTGATATAGCGGCCTTTTCAAAAGCACCGTATCCCATCTTCATCATCAAATCAAGTACCATCTGTTCAAATGCTTGAGGAGACAACTTCAAAACTTCAGTTAAAAGATCATCCGCCAAGCTTCTTTTGATCTTTGTAAACGACTCTTCAAAAGTATCATCAGGGGTATCGTCTCCACCCTTATCATCTGCAGGAGAGACGCTGCTGTCTGAGGACTTTTTTGAAAACTCACGAAACGATTCAAACCTGGATAGATACTTAATATCAATGACCAAAGGATCTTCTTTAAGAACTTGTTGTCCTTGTACTGTAATGACATAGTTTGCTCTTGCAGGGCTGTCGATCAAGCCGGCTTTTTTAAGGTATACACCCGCCCAAGCAACACGATTAACAAAAACAGTCTGTCTGCCGCTGGGGAGAACTTCAGCGAGGTCTTCTTCAGAAAACCGGAAACGTTGAATAAAATGAGATCTGATTTCTTGTATAGTACGCTGTTGACCATCTTTCAGGTATTCTAAAAATGGTTTGGTAAATTTGAAATATTTAGGAATACCCATGTTGCTTTACCCTCCATAACGACAATACTCTAATATTTGCTCGCCCGGTATGATTGTCGAAAAGCTTTAGCGGATTTGCTCAAGGAGATGTAATTATAGCGTAATTCTCCTTGAGCATAGCAAGGCGCAATTTGGCATCAGACGCCTAACAGCTTATTCGAGCTCTTTCCGCACTGTATCCGCAAACAGCTTCAGATCATCCGTCAGCACCGAATGGCCAGCCTCCGGGAAGGTGATCAGGCGGGCGCCCTCGATCTGCGCCTGCGCTGCCTGCGCCCAGGCCAGGGGCACCACCAGGTCCTTCTCGCCGTGCAGCAGCACGACGGGGCACTTGATGTCCTTGAGCCTGCCGCTGCCGGGGGCAAACTGCGTGGGCGTATCGGTCATGTTGAAGGTCATCAGCGAATAGTCGATGTCCACCAGGTTGCGCTGCCGGAAGATGGCGTCCAGGTACAGCTCGTAGTCCTCAGGCGAGGGCTGGTTCATGTTGTAGATGGAGGCATTCCAGATAAAACGCAGCATGTCGCGGTTGCCGGCGGCATAGGCTGCCAGCACCGGGGCCACCTGCACGGGGTCCGTCGATATGTCTTCCTTGGTCTGCAGGGGCTCGCTGAGGATCGGGCGGCCCTGCGCGTCCTTTTTATACATCGGGTAGCCCGTGGGCGGCACGCTGTCCAGCAATAGGGCCTTGTTCATGATGCCGGGCATATCGGCGGCCATTTCCAGCACCACGCCGCCGCCCGTGGACCAGCCGATGGCCGTGAACTCTTTCAAACCAAGCTGCTCCGATACCTCGCGCATATCGTCCGCTAGCTCGCGCAGCGAGTCGAAGGGCTTGTGGTAGCTGCTGTCGCCGAAGCCGCGCATATCGGGGGCCACCATGCGGTACTCGCCCTCCAGCGCCTCCATCAGCGGCTGCCAGTGCACCGAGGAGGACATGTTGCCGTGGATCAGCAGGATGGTCTTATCACCCTTGCCCGCCTCGCGGTAGGCGATGGTCTCTCCGTTTTTCAGCTGCAGGGTATTCACCGGATATTGTTTCATAGGCATGCTTCCCTTCTTCGATCAGGATGCGGGCCGTGCGTCACGCGCCCGCATAAAATCCTCAAAGCTGTCGGCCGCCCGCAGCACCGTTTCCAGGCAGCCCGTCTCCTCCGTTTTAAAGATGGGTTTCAGGTCAGCGCAGCTGCTGCTGCCCAGATCGCGCGTAAAGGCCGCCACCCAATCGGCGCAGAGCGCGCCGAAGCCGGGCGTGGTGTGGGCGCGGTCTTCCACCAGCAGGGCGCTCAGCCCCACGACCGCGCCGGTCATAGCGCCGCAGGCATCCTCACAGCCCATGCCGCCGCCAAAGCCGGCGGCCAGCCGCAGGCTGTCATCGCTCAGGCGCAGCGCCCATGTATCGTTGATCGCGCGCAGCATAGCCTCCGCGCAGTTGTATCCCTGTGTGTAATAGCCTTGGGCTATATCTCTCAGCATCTCATTGCGTCTCCTTGGTATATTGTAAAAACCACGCCCTGGCAATGCCGATATCCTCCTGCATCTTCAGGCGCAGCTCTTCTTTGCTGTCAAACTTGATCTCCGGGCGGATGTAGTGCAGGTAGTGCAGCCTGACACGCTTGCCGTAGAGGTCCTCATGACGGTTTAAGAGATAGACCTCCACCGTCGGCTCGCCCTCGGGCAGCGTGGGGTGATAGCCCTGGCTTAATACGCCCTCTTCCCGGCGCATGTCTTCATCGGGAAAGATGACCTCCGCCACATAGATGCCGTTTTCGGGCCTGTGCTCTTCCGCGGGAAAGGGCAGGTTGGCCGTGGGCACCCCCATCGTGCGGCCGATGCGCTTCCCCGGGCCGATGATCCCTTCAATGACGGCTACAGGCTTCATAACCACCCTCCCACGCGCTTTTACCATGCATCAAATATAATCCCGGCGGCAGGCGGTGTCAAGAAAGCCATCCGCCTGCCGCGCCTGTCACAGACTCCTTTCAAAAAAGGGTATAATATGTAAGGACACCGCTACTCAACGACAGATGAACGAGGTAAGATCATGTTCACTCAGGAAAAGAACCGTTTCTATATGGGCGACCCCAGGCAGCCGACCGCTGAAATAACCTTCAGGGACATCGATAAGGATACCATGTCCGTTGACCATACCTTTGTTGACGGCAGCCTGCGGGGCCGGGGCATCGCGGAAAAGCTGCTGGACGCCGTGGCCGATCTGGCCAGGCAAGAGCATAAAAAGCTGTCCGCCACCTGCAGCTATGCCAGGGGAAAGCTGGATACGAGCGAGAAGTACAGGGATATTGCGGTCTGAGGTAAGGCAGTGCGGCCCTCGGCCGCGCGAAACAGTGGCAAAAAGGCGGCTGAAGCCGCCGCAAAAAATGGCAAAGGGGAAACGGTGTACGATCACCGCTTCCCCTTATAATTGCTTCCCGGCGTCTTTGGCCGCCGCTTCCCATAGCCCAAGGCTATGCTTCCCGCAGCCGCAGGCTGCACTTCCCGCGGCCTTTAGCCGCTCTTCCCCATTGCTTCCCGCGGCCAAAGGTCGCTCTTCACTGCTTCCCCGCCTCCCTGTATTTGTTCATGATCCCGTGGAAGATATCGCCGCTGGTGGGCGGGGTATAGGTGATGGCGTTTGCCCCGGCCTCGATGGTGGCCCGGATGGTCTCGTCGGTCGGCCCGCCGGTGGCGATCAAAGGGAAGTGGCTGCCCAGCTCCTTTCTGATCAGGCGGATCAGCTCTGCCGTCCCGGCCGCCGCGGATACGTTCAGTATGCGCGCCCCGGCCTTCACTTTGCCCAAGTAATCGTCGTGCGCGCCGCTGATGGTGGCGATGACAGGGATATCCACCACGCTGTGCAGGCGCTTGATCATATCGTTTGACATCGGCGCGTTGACCACCACCGCGTAGGCCCCCAGCAGCTCTGCCTGCAGAGCCATGGCCAGGCTGCGCTGGCCGCTGGTGGTGCCGCCGCCCACGCCCACAAAGACGGGCGCGCGCGCCACGCTGATCACCGATGAGGTGATGTTGATCTGCGGGGTGAAGGGGTAGACGCACAGCACCGCCTGGGCATTGTTGTTGGCGATGATCGCGATGTCGGTGGAAAACAGGATGGATTTGATGCGGGTGCCCATGATGGTGATGCCGGATGCCTGGTAGATGCACTCCGGCACGGAGATATTATGGCGGCGAAGGCCGGAAGCCAGTTCCGGCACAGCCTTTTTGTGTTGATCTGTCATGCTGCCTCCCTCTTTTCTTTCATCAATTGCGCTATCCGCGGCGGAACAGGGGCGGTGGCTTCCCCGCCGGCAGGCGAGGGTGCATAAGCCCATTATATATCCCTTTGCGCCGGGAGGCTACAACATATCCAAATATATGCTGAAAACTTGTACAATCCGCATAATATGCTATAATGTTTCTGTAAATAAGAGGAGGGCACGCGATGTACAGACTGCTGCTTGTGACCGACAGGGAAGAAGTGATCGACACCTTCACCAAGGTACAAAACCTCGAGGAGATGATGATGGCACCCATCACCATCATTCGTGACGTGCATGAGGCCATCGCCTACCTGGAGCGCAATGCCGTGGACGCCGTGGGCTACTCCATGCGTCTGAGCGACCCCGCCCCCCTGCATAGCTATCTGACGGATGTGCGGCCCAGCCTGCCCATCTTCCAGACCCACCGCCATGACCACACCCTGAAGGATGAGCTGATC
>CAZVUU010000003.1:38105-77516 GCA_964630465.1 uncultured Christensenella sp. | reverse complement strand
TGCGTCCTTACCGTAAATCACCGTAAATACCGTAAATTGCTTCCCGCCGCCGCCGTGATGACGGCGCTCTATACTTTGGGCCTTTAGCCCCTCAGCCGTTCAGGGTGATTTCGACCACAGTGTCCATGGGATCGGGCAGGGGATAGCTGTCGCGGGTGTGGCGGTTCAAGTAGAAGAACAGATGCTCGCGGTATTCGGCGGCGTTCCAGTGCTCGCCCGTGAACACCTCGCTGCCATCTGACAGCAGGCGGGCTTTTTCGGCTTTCCCGCCCAGATCCCTCAGGCAGACGCCGCCGACCTGCGGCTCAAACACATGGGCATAGAGCTTGCGGCCCTTGCGGGTCAGGCGGCCCCACTCCGGTTTGGGCAGGCCTGCGGCGCCGCAGCCGTAGATGCTCCCGCCGTTGCGGTCCATCCAGGCCCCGACTTTCAGCAGTATCTCTTCGGATTCAACCGGTATGCGCCCCTTGGCATCCGGCCCGACGTTCAAAAGCAGGTTGCCGTTTTTTGATACGCACTCTACCAGCATGCGCACCACCATGTCAGCGGGCTTATAGTGCCGGTCCTGTGCGGCATAGCCCCAGTTGTTATTGAGCGTGATGCAGGCCTCCCAGGGGACGGGGTCGCCCGACACATTCCGGATGCCTTCCGGCGGGATCATCTGCTCGGGGCAGGCAAAATCGCCCGCGTAAGGGCTGGGCGCGTCTGACAAGATGGTGCCTGACTTTTCGCCGCTGCCCTCCAGGCGGTTATCGATGATGATGTGGGGCTGCAGGGAGCGGACCATGTCGACGAGCTCCCCCGCCCGCCAGGTTTCGCCCGCCATGTGATCGTAGGAAAAGTCAAACCACATGATGTCCAGCTTCCCGTAGCCCGTCAGCAGCTCCCGGATTTGGCCGTGCATGAAATCGAGGTAGCGGTCAAAGTTCCGCCCGTCGTTCTTTTCATGTTCGTTGAAGCGCATCGGATGCTGTCGATCGCCGAAATGGGGGAAATCGGCATGGTGCCAGTCGATGATGGAGAAATAAAGCCCCACCCTGATGCCCTCCGCGCGGAAGGCCTCCAGGAACTCCAGCACCAGGTCGCGGCCCGCGGGGGCTTTGGTGGCTTTGAAATCGCTCAGCTGCGTATCCCACAGGCAGAAGCCGTCGTGGTGCTTGGCGGTCAGCACGGCGTACTTCATGCCCGCTTTTTTGGCCAGCCTCGCCCATTCGCGTGGGTCGTATTGTTCCGCCGTAAACTCCTCAAAGTATTGCAAATAGTCTTCCCGGGGCATCTGCTCACCGCTGCGCACCCACTCGCCCCTGGCCGGGATGGCATAGAGCCCCCAGTGGATGAACATGCCAAAGCGCGCCTCGCAAAACCAGCGTGTGCGCTCGGTCCTGGCGAGGATCTCGTTGTTTTTCATCACGGCTGCCTCCTTCTGCCTGGCTTTCATTATACGGATCTCAATCCCCGATCACGACAGCCTCTCCGTCCGCTATGTCGGGCCAGGGGGCGGTCATCAGGGGCTGGCTGCGCGGGGGGCCGTCTATCACTTGCACCGTGCCGTCCATGGGCTCGTCGGCGATGACGGGCTCGGGCCAGGCGCGATAGACCTGGCCGCGCATGGCGCGGTCCGGATACAGGGCGTAGACCTGCCCGTCCAGCACGGCGGTGGCGGGCAGCATGTCGCGGAAATCCTGCGTCTGCTCATCATATCGGCTGGTGATGAAGCTGATGCCCGTCTTGGGCAGGCGCTTATACAGGATGTCCTCGCCCCGCAGCGTAAAGAAGGCCATCATGTCGAAGAAAAGCAGGGCCGCTGTCAAGGTGATCAGCGCGGTGAAGCGGCCCGGTTTGTTTTGTCGTGTTTTCATAGATCCCCCAGCCTGTTCATCAGCTTGTCACGGCTGAGCAGATACACAAACAGCGCGGGCAGGGCATAGAGCACCGAACCCGCGAAGCTCAGCCCCAGATCGCCCGCGCGCTGATCGTTGAGCATCAGGGACAGCGGTTGCAGCTTTTCGCCGGCCAGCAGGATCAGCGGCTGTTCCACCATGCCCCAGCTTTCAGAAAAGCTCAGCACAAAGCAGACCACCAGCCCCGGCGCCATCATCGGGGCGACAATGCGGCCAAGCAGGGTGAACAGGCTGCCCGTCTCCAGCTTGGCGGCCTCGATGACCTCATCGGGCAGGGAGCGGGTGAACTGCCGCATCAAAAACACGCCGAAGGGCGCGAAAAAGCCGGGCAGCAGCAGCGCCCACCAGGTATCATACAGCCCCACCCGGCGGCTGAGGATATAAGTGGGCAGGATGCTGACCTGGTAGGGCATCATCATCACCAGCACATACAGCGTGAACAGGCCGCGCTTGAAGCGGAAATCCACCTTCGCGAACAGGTAGCCGCTGCACAGCGATATGAAGGTCTGCCCGGCGGCGATGGACAGCGACAATATCACCGAGTTCCAGAACTTATCCAGATAGCCCACGGAGCTGACCAGGAAGCGGTCATACTGCGCGAGGGTCAGCCCGGCGGGCGCGAACAGCGCCTGCGGGGGAAGGGCTTTATAGTGCGCGTTCAGGGCAGGGCTGCCGCTGAGGCTGCCCGCCAGCACCAGGTACAGCGGCAGGGCAAACAGCAGGGCCGCCGCGAAGAGGGAACTGTAAAGGATCGCCTTGTTCGCCCTGCTCATGCCAGCTCCCCCTCGCGCTTGTTGGCCCCGTGCTGCCACCACAGCACGATCAGCACGATGGGCACCGCCGTCAGCACCGCGGTGCTGGCCAGGTATTGATAGTTCAGTTTGGTGAAATGGTTGTTCATGTAGTGCTGCAAAAGGTAGATGTCCTGCGAAGGGTAGGCCCCGTACAGCAAAAAGGCCTCCTTGAACACGCGCATGGAGTAGGCCGCGCCAAGCGCCGCGGCGAGGGCCAGCTTGTCGCGCAGCATCGGCAGCGTGATATGCAGGTGCTGGCGCAGCCTGCCCGCGCCGTCCAGCGCGGCGGCTTCATACAGCGGGCGGGGGATCAGCCGGATGCCCGCCAGCAGCAGGATCATCAGAAAACCCGTGTTTTTCCACAGGTAGAGCAACAGCACGGATACAAAGGGCCCCTGCCTGCCCGCGACGGCCTCCCACACCGGGGTGACGGAGGCCGCCGGGATGAAAAAGGGCAGCAAAAACACGCCCGATAATATGGCAGAAGGGCCGGAAAGTATTTCGTGCAGGCCGATGGCCGCCGTCAGCGCAAGCGCGCAGGCCAGCGGCATTCCAAAGGCCATGAAGCGCAGGGTGTTGCCGAAGGCCAGCTGAAAGTAACGGTTGCCGATGGTGCGCTTGTAGTTATAAAGCCCGGCCCACACAGGCCGCAGCGGCGCTTCGATCAGCGAGTAATACACGGCGATCACCAGCGGCAGGATGTAGATCAGCAGAAACATGCCTGTCAGCGGCAGGATAAAGACCTTGGCCTTGGTTTCGATGCGTTGATATTTCAAAGCGCGCACCTATATTCCTCCTTGGATGATGTGATGGTTTATTCCCCCAGTATCATATCCACCTGCTGCTGGGCGGAGAATATGAACTGATCCAGGCTGATATCGCCGCTGAGGTAGGCGGGCAGATGATCTGTGAATATCGCGTGATACACATCCCATTGTATCGCCATGCCGATGGGATTTTCTAATACCGTGCGCAAAGCCCTGGCTTTTTGGCTGTTATCCGCAGCATCATTGGCCGGCAGTTTAGCCGTGCCTTGTTCCAGCTCCTGCTGCGCGTAGGCCTTATAGAAATCCTCGGCTGCTTCTTTCGGTTCTGCTCTGCTGTTGAGCATGGCTGTGATGGCGTTGACGGGGAAGCGGCAGTCCGGGCAGCCTTGCGGGGGCTGAATGGTGTCGTAATAGAACTGATGGTCATAAGGAGAGACATGTTTTATCCGAATCAATGCCGTGTCATCCACCATCGGCTCATCGTAATTGTATCGCAGCGGATAGACAAGATCCCGGTCGATCAGGTGCTTCCACCCCAAGGCCAAGCTTCTGAATTCTTCTGTTTCCAGATCTAAGCTTCCCTTGAGAATGCTTTGATGGGACAGCATATACTGCATAAATCCATAAGGCTCTCTCAGCGTGTCCGCTATCAGTTTGTATGTGGTCCCCTTGAGGGCGTTGTACTGGGCTAATTCTTGCCCCAAGCCGAAAAAATCATCCCAGTTCCAAGGGGTTTCGGGTATGGGGATGCCGGTTTTCTCAAAGAGGGCGCGATCGATACACCATACGTCCGGCATCAGCAGTATGGGGAAGCCCAGCAGCTTGCCTTCAAATGTACTGACGGCCTCGGCCCCCAGATAGCTGCTCAGCAGCAAGCGGATTTGATGATCCTCGCTGATCTCCTCAATAGCGCCCGCGCGGTACAGCCATGTTGGATGCAATGAGCTTGCCTGTTGGTGAAACAGAATATCGACATCGCTTTCGCCGGCCATGAGCTGTGTGACCAATACACGATTATCCGGGAAATAATGGAAATTCATGCCCAAGGGCGAATGATCTTCCCTTGCCGCTTCAAGCGCGGCCGTCAAAGCGGGGGTGGCATAAACGTCATTGCTTTCCGCCATCAGGGTGATCATATTTTCCGGCCCCGCTAAATGAACAGCGAACGCGCCGCGCCTGTCCGGCTCGATCAGATACGCGTGATCGCCTCGGATGAAAAAGGAATGCGCCTGCTGGTCGAAGGCCGTATCAGATAATTGCCGCGATACACCGCTTTGTATGTCATAGGATTGCAGGATATACTCATTGGTCAGGATATAGGCCATGCCATCCCGGACGCGCAGGTCCGCGCAGCTTCCCGCAGTCATCAATCCGAGGTCCGCAAGGTCAAGCAAGCGATTGCTTTTCAGATCAATGACGGACAGATATCCGCTTTGCTTGCTCAGGGCAAATAACGAAGCACCGTAGATGTCCAGCGCGATGATGTGCTCGTTGGAGAAAGAGGGGATGGAGAGCGGATGTATATCGCCGCTCAGCATATCAAGCGATGATATGGCTCCCTTATCAAGCGCGGCGCTGCTGTCCAGATCGCCGCCCAACAAGTACAAAGTATCTCCATCCAAACGGATGCTGTGTATATGCAGGGGGAAGGATCCCCTTTCCCTCAACTGAGAAAGGGGATAGGCAGCCATTTCCCTGCCCCTGTTATCCACCATTACCAGGCTGTTTTCGGTGATCAAAGCGACGCGGCCCTGATCCACGTCCATGTGAAGGATGGCTTGATCGGAGGAGTAAATGATTTCAAAACGCGAATGGCTGTCCGCTTGATAGAGCACTGTACCGCTCGGCTGAGCGATATACAGATCTTCCTCACCGATCCATACGGCGGTGTTCGGGGCCAGCGTGATGCGCTCCTGCGAACTGTCAGACAGCGATGTCGCAGCCGTTCCGATGAGAATCAGAGAGACCGCGATGAGTGTGAGAAGCAAGCTCTTTTTCATGAATGGTTCTCCTTTGATGATAGATAGACTGTAATGATAAAGCTAAGGAGCATTCCCTTCATCCTATATATGGCCTGAGGGAGCTGAAATGTTGCGTATACAAGAGAATAGTTTTATTTCTAAACTGGACAGAGGAATGCGCTGCCCTTATACTCAATCAAAATACGCTTGCGCGGGATGATTATTTTGCCAAAGCTGCCTGCCTGCCTGATATGACATGAGGTGCTTCAATGCCGGATGATGACGACCAACTGCGGGAACAGATAGAATTGTTGTATAGGTCTTTAAACGCCTATGCAAGGGCCTGTCTGCAGAGTTTTCCTTCTTACATGCGCGAGCATGTGGAGGACTGCGTCCAGGAAGCCCTCGCCGAATACTGCGGGCGAAGAAACGGGCTGAAGCCCGATATCAATCACGGCGGATGGGCGGCCCGGGTACTGCTGAATAAAATGAGGGAACTGAACAGAAAACTAAATTCAGAAAGAAAGCATTTGGAACACAGCTTGGATGATGAAACGATGCATAGAAGAATAGCGGATGAGCGGGCGGATGTGGAGGGCCGCGCGTTGATATCATCTGAAATGGAGCGCGTGCGGGAGATCGTAGGCGATGAAAAGTTTGAGCTGATGAAGAAGGCCTTTGGGGAACAAGTACCGCAAAAGCAGATCGCGAAGGATCACGGCAAAAGTGAATCCAATCTGCGCTCCATTCTTTTCCGGGCGAAAGAAAAGGTGAAGAAAGAATGGGAATAAGGCAGATATTTATAAAAGCTTGCAACATATCGCGGCTTTTGCGCCATATAACCAGTGAGGGGGTATGGCTGCAGTGATCTTTGGCAGGATGAAAAGAAAAAAGCAAAAAAAGTGGATCGCCGCTGTGCTGTCGGGGGAGCAGATCACCCGCGAACAGGCACGGCAGATCCTTGATATTCAGCTGAGCTGGCCGCCGGAGGAAGCCAACCTGCCCTTGATACGGGCCTGCTGGCTGGCCCTCAACCCCCAATTTGAGCAGGAGGGGGTGCCGGGCGAAGAGAATATGGATGAACAGGTGGAGCAAATCGTCAGGCGCTTGAAGCAAAGGAAGCCCGCGCCCGCGCGTAGGCTGCGGCCCGCCGCCGTGGCGGGCCTGGCCCTGGCCGCTGTCCTGATGCTGAGCCTGGCGGCGCAGGCGATGGGCCTGCGGGTGTGGAACTATGTATTCGGCTGGGATGATGAGCAGCTGAAGATCGAGGTGAGGGGGGATAAGCAGGATGACAGCGGGATACAGGCAAGCATGCCGCCCGGCTATGACAAGGGGGACGAGTTCCGCAAGGCGCTGATAGAGCATGAGATGTACCCCCGACTGCCCGCTTTTGTGCCGGAAGGGTTTGTGCTGGATCGGGTGATAACACAGGAGGACGACGATGGAACAATTTTTGTCAGTGCCCAGTATAAAAATGGTGAACACGTTTTGATGTTTTACGCTGAGAAGGTTGTTTTGGATGAAAATGCCGTCATGTCCATCTTTGCCGAGAAGGATGAAGGTGAGATGGAGATCATCGAAAAAGGCGGCTTGCAGTTTTTCCTATACACCAACCTGAGCCATGCCGTGCTCGATTGGTTTGAGCGCCCCTATATGATGGGGATCAGCGGTGAAATAAGCCGCGAGGATATGCGGGAGATGGTGAACTCAATGATTGAAGGAGGAAAGACAGATGAATAGAAACAGGATATCTTTGTTAGCTCTGCTGGCTCTTTCCGTGATGCTGACGCTGGCTGCGACCGCCTTTGCGGACTATACGCCCCTTGCCAGCGACAATATCCGCTCGGCGAGCGTTACGTTGACCAACAACGGAACAAGTCTCACTGCAAAGGCGGAAATCAATGGGAAAAACCTTTGTGACCGCATCGGCGCATCCAGCTTCAGCATTCAGGAAAAGCAGAATGGCGTTTGGGTCACGGTAAAATCTGCTGCTGCCGGGTATAACAGCGATTCGACCAGATATACCGACAGCCTTAGCTATACCGGCATTTCTGGACGTGAATACCGCGCCAAAGCTTCCGTCTATGCTACGCTTGGCGGCACAACATCCTACGCCTATCCTGTCAGCGCCAGCCGCACCTTGCCCTGAGAAATAGCACACCTTCTCACCCTGAAAGGGCGGGCCGCGCATGGCCTGCCCTTTTCAGGCGCATTGTGTACAGCCTGGCTATCTGTGATAGAATATGTCTATCAGAGGAGGACTCGATATCATGATCTCTATCCGATGCGCGCGGCCCCACAGGCTGTGGGAGCCGATGGTGAAGGACCTGGACGCCGCCTACCGGGCGGGCGGGCAGATCGTGCTGCTGGTGCCGGAGCAGTATACCCTGCAGGCGGAGCGCGACCTGCTGCGCGACCTGGCGCTGCCGGGCTTTTTCAGGATCGACATCCTTTCGCCCTCCAGGCTTGAATACCGGGTGGCGGCCGCCTTCGGCGCGGACGCGCGCGGGCGCATCGACGAGCGGGGCAAGGCCGTGGCCCTGACCCGCGCCCTGCAAAAGGAAAAAGATAAGCTGAAGTTTTACGCCGGCGCGCAGGAGCGGCCGGGCTTTGTCAAGCGCATGGGGCAGCTGCTGTCCACGCTGAAGCTGCTGTCCATCGGGCCGGATCAGCTGCAGGCCGCGGCCGAGGAAGCCGGGCGGGCGGGGGACAACAAACCCCTGTGGCACAAGCTGCGCGACACGGCGCTGATCCTCAGCGGCTATGAGGGGCTGCTGGCGGGCCGCTTTGCCGATCGGGAGGACATCGCCCTTGATATGCGCGCGCGGCTTGCGCGGGGGCGCATGTTTGAAGACAAGCAGGTGTTTGTTTACGGCTTTGACCTTTTGACGGAGGCCTTTTCGCAGGTGCTGTACATCATCGCCGCGCAGGCGGAAAGCCTGTCGGTCAACATGGTGTCGGACAGGGCGCAGGCGGAGGACGGCGACGCCTTTTCAAGCGTGCGCCGCAGCGTGTTCCGCCTGATGGAGGGGCTGAAGGAGCGGGGGCTTTCGTACAGCTTTGAATGGTTTGACGCGCCGCAGCCGCGCCTGCCGGATGACCTGGCCCACCTGGAAAAGAACCTGCTGAGCCTGGGCGAGCCGCCCTTTGAAAATACGCCGGAACATATCCGCCTGTTTGCCGGGCCGACCCCCTACCGCGAGGTGCAGCAGGCAGCGCAGCTGATCATGCGGGAGCTGCGCCGGGGCGTCGCGCCCGATGACATGATGCTGCTGTGCGGCAGCCTGCCCGTGTACAGGGGCTTGATCGAATCCACCTGCCAGAGCTACGGCATTCCCTGCTATGTGGCTGATAAGCTGCCGCTGGCCTCCCACCGGGCGGCGCGCTATCTGCTGGCCTCGCTGCGCTGCGCGGCGGAGGGCTACCGGCCCGAGGATGTGGCGGATATGATCAAGAGCGGCCTTTCCCCCCTGAGCCGGGAGGAGGGCTGGCAGCTGGAGAACTATGCCCTGCGCCGGGGCATCCGCATGCGCAAGTGGCAGGCCCCCTTCACCAGAGGGCAGGAGGAGGAGAGGGCGGCGGCGGAGCTGCTGCGCCTGAAGCTGACAGAGCCCGTGGAGGCCCTGCGCCGCGCGCTGGTGAAGGCGGGCAGCGCCGCCGAATCCCTGGCCGCCGTGCGCGCCTTCATGGAGGAGGGCGGCGTGAAGGACAGGGCCGTGGCGCTTGAAGCGGAGCTGGAATCTGCGGGGCTTGAAAAGGAGCTGATGCAGCTGCGCCAGGTCTTTGAACAGCTCGATGAGATGTTTGAGCAGATGGGCGCCCTGATGGAGGGCGAGCGCATCCCCCTGAAGCACTTTCCCCTGTGGCTTGAAAACGGGCTGGCGGAGCGCGAGCTGTCTGCCCTGCCGCCCTCGGGCGGGCACCTGCAGGCGGGTCAGCTGGGCAATCTCTTGCCGCACAGGCCGCGCGTGGTGTTCGTACTGGGGCTTAATGACGGCATCCTGGCGGCGCCCGATGACGGCCTGCTGACCCGGGAGGAGACGCGGGAAGCGGAACAGGCCTTCCGGGGCGATTTCGGGCTGGATACAGCGGGGCACGAGCAGATGAAGGCCCTGGACCTTCTGAAGGCGCTCTCCTCACCCGGGGAACGCCTCTACCTGAGCTATGCCCTGGCCGATGAGGAGGGCAGCGCCCTGCGGCCGCTGGCGCAACTCAAGGCGATCGGCCGCCTCTTTCCCCTGCTGGCGGAGGAGGGCGGCGCCCTGGCCGGGCGCGCGGGCGACGCGGGGGAGATGCCCCTGGCGCCGATGCCCGCCCTGGAAACCCTGGCCTTGAAGCTGCAGGAAGGGGAGGGGGAGGACCCCTGGCGCGAGGCCTGGGCCTGGATGGGGCAGGACGAGCTGTGGCGTCCGCGCGCGCAGGCGCTGATCGGGGCGATGGCGGGGCAGGCGCCCAAAAAGAGCATCGGACGGGTGCCCGCGAAGAAGCTGTTTGACATCGGCAGCGCCTCGGTCTCCCGGCTGGAAAAGTTTGCCGACTGCCCTTTCCGGCACTTTGTCGAGCACGGCCTGCGCCCGCAGCGGCGGATGGAGTGGGCGGTGGAGCCCGCGGATACCGGCAACTTCTACCACAAGGCGATGGACGGCTTTACCCGGCTGGCCACACAGGACGCGGCCTGGCCGGAGGTGGACCGGTTTCGGGCGGAGCAGCTGATGGACGAGGCCATGACCCCCCTGGTGGCCGGGTGGGAGGAGGAGCCCTTCCGCGACACCGCGCGCATGCGCAAGGTATCCGAAGGCTATATGCGCGTGGCGCGCCGCATGGCCTGGATGGTGACGCGCGGGGCCGCGCAGAGCCGCCTGCGCCCGGAAAGAAGCGAGCTGCGCTTTGGCGACGGATCGCCCGGCAGCCTGCCCGCCATCCTGCTGCGGCTGTCCGACGGCAGCCTGGTGGAGCTGCACGGCGTGATCGACCGGCTGGACAGGCTGGAGGATGAGGGCGAGGAATACCTGCGGGTGATCGACTACAAGTCGGGCAATATGCGCCTGATCCCGGAAGAGCTGTATGAGGGCGCGCAGCTGCAGCTGATGATCTATCTGCAGGCGGCGCTTAACAGCTTCCCGGGCGCGGTGCCGGCGGGGGCCTTCTACCAGCGCGTGACCGACCCGATGATCCCCACGGAGGACGCGGACAAGGCCCTGTCCGAGGCGGAAAAGCAGCTGCGCCTGTCGGGTATCATCTTAAAGGATCTGAAAGTCACCCGCCTGATGGATGAGCAGGAGCTGACCCTGGGGCGCCTGTTCAACAAGGATGGATCGCCCAGCGGCAGCCGCAGGGAGCTGCTGGATGAGGAAGAGATCAGGCGGCTGGGCCGCTATGCCGCATCCAAGGCGCGTGAGCTGGCCGAGCGCATCGCGTGCGGCGAGATCGAGCGCCTGCCCCTGGTGACGGTCAAACGCCGCGCCTGCGACTACTGCCCCTACCAGAACATCTGCCGCATCGACTGGCAGGCGGGCGATCAGGGAAGGGCTGTAGCGAAGATGAGCCTGGAGGAGCTGGTAGAAAAGCTGGGCGATGAGGGCTGAGCGCGGGAGGATGCATCGCTGCGGCTTGGCGGCGGATTGCGAGCTGAAACGATGAAGCACGGGAAACACCCGGTCATGGCCGTTTTCAAATGATTTACGCGCCGCGGCGCGGTCACCCGCCATTCCTTGACCGGGAACCGTTTTAGTACAAAGCGGGCCGCGGTCAAAGGAAAATCCGCTGGTAATTTTGGGGTGAATGGGGTATACTGAATGTACCAAGAGGAACACTATACAAGGGAGGAATGTCCCCATGATTCAAGTAGTACACGGTAAAAAGGGTTCAGGGAAGACCAAGCGCATCATTGACATGGCCAACAATGCCGTTAAAGAACAAAACGGCATTGTTGTATTTATTGACGATGATAACCGCTACATGTTTGATGTGCAGCAGCCCGTCCGCTTTGTCAACGCCGGTGAATACGGCATGAGCAGCCCCGAAATGTTCTACGGATTTCTCTGCGGCATGGCGTCGCAGAACTTTGACATCACCTATGTGGTGATCGACGCCTTCCTGAAGCTGGTCAACGCCAAGCCTGAGGAGACCGAGTGGTTTTTCACCCAGCTGGCACAGCTGGCCGAGCGCGCGGGCATTACCTTTGTGCTGAGCTTAAGCGCGGAGGACAGCGAGGCGCCTGCCTTTATCAGCAAGTATTTCATTTAATGAGCGACGCGGTCTCCTGCCGCCTGTATTGCGGGCGGCGGGGCGGCCTGTGCTTTTATATCCTTCGTCTGTGCCCGGCCGGGCCGGCTTTACGCAAAACAAGAGACTCATCACGGGTCTCTTGTTTTTTTGAATGACACATATTCCGCTGAGCGGACAGCTGTATGCCGGCGCTCAAACATAAAAACAGTCATCTGTAGTAAGTTTGACATATGTAAGAGTTTGTCGTATAATGTTGCATAGCTTGTTTGAGCAGCCGCGGCCTCATCCGATGCCGGACCGGCCCGGGGAATCCATCAAACAGAAGGGAGAAGGCATGTATACGGGAAGCAATCCTGCTGCGCTGCGTTCAAGGGATTATATCGTCAGCTCATTTTTGAAGCTGACAAAATCTTTGCCGCTTGAAGAAATTTCGGTCAAACGCATCATGGATGAAAGCCGGCTTTCCAGGCAGACTTTTTATCAGATATTTGACAGCAAGGACGAAGTCATCGAATATTGCATGGATCGCATGCTTGACGCCTTTCTGCAGGATATGCAAGCGGAGGGGGTATCCGACCTGTGCGATACCGCCGCGCTGTTCTTTTCTTTTTTTGAACGTGAGGGGGACTTTCTCAGGATGATGGCGAAAGGCGGCAAGACCTTTCTGCTTCAAAAGAAGTGCCGTGAATACCTCCGGGAAAAGGAACACATGATCTACCGCCGCAGGGAAGGGCAGACGGGGGAAGAAAAGCAGCTCGCCATGACCTTCATTGTCTGCGGCATGGTCGGTATGCTGGAGCAATGGCTCAGGACGGATTCGGACATGACGGGAGAGGATCTGGGACGGCTGGTCTGCCAGGTGACCAACGCGGCCCCCGGTCGTGCATGATCAATAAACCGCGCCCCGGCGCGGCTGAATAATAAGGAGGAAAAACGATTGAAGAAGGTGCTGTTTTACGCGATGACGGGGGACAAGCTGTGCTTTTTGCATGTGCTGATGAACGCGCTGGACCTGTCGGGGAAGGGAAACGAAGTCAAGGTGATCTTCGAAGGCAAGTCGGTGGCCCTGGCCCCGCAGCTGGCTGAGGAGAAAAACCCCCTGTTTGAAAAGGCGAGGGCCGCGGGACTGATCGCGGGGGTCTGCAAGGTGTGCGCCGGGCAGTTCGGTGTCGCCGAGAAGGTGGAGGCCATCGGCCTGCCCCTGATCAGCGACATGATGGGACATGCCGGGATGGCGCCGTATATGGCTGAGGGCTATGAAGTAGTCAGTATGTAAAACGGAGAATCAATGATGTACGATGTAATAATCGTGGGCGGAAGCTGTGCGGGCCTGTCCGCCGCGATGACCGCCCGCAAGCGGAACCTGAGCGTGCTGGTGCTCTATGCCGGAGACGGCGCGATGGGCAAGGTGACGCAGATGGACAACTACCCCGGCCTGCCCCTTGTCAGCGGAGATGCCCTGCTGGGCATCTTTCGCAAACAGGCCCTGGACTTAGGGGCGGAGATGAAAAAACAGCTGGTGCAGAAGATTTTGCCCGCGGGAAAAGGCTTTTCCGTGCTGGCGCAAAACGACCTGTACGAGGCAAAGAGCGTGATCCTGGCCCTTGGAACTGCCCGCGTCAACCTGCTGCAGGGGGAAGAAGAGCTGCTGGGCAGGGGTGTGAGCTACTGCGCCACCTGCGACGGCATGTTTTACAAGGGCGGCGAGATGATCATCGTCGCCGGGGGTGAGGAAGCGGTCGAAGAGGCCAACTACCTGTCAGAGCTGGGCCGGGTCAGCTATTTCCCCGAGAAGCCGCATGATATGACCGGCCTGTCGGATGACATCACGGTCATCAAGGAAAAGCCCCGGGCGATCGAGCAGGCGGACACACGCCTGGCGCTGGTCACGGATGCCGGCAGGCACGAGACGGACGGCATCTTTGTATTGCGCCCCGCAGTCGCGATGACCCAGCTGATCCCCGAAATAGAGGCGCAAAAGGGTGCCGTAGTCGTTGACAAAAGCATGGCGACCAATGTGCCCGGCGTGTTTGCCGCGGGGGATATCCTGGGCGCGCCGATGCAGGCCCCCAAAGCAGTGGGTGACGGAAACATCGCCGCCTTTTCAGCCGCGGCCTACGTGAGGAAGCTGGGCGCCTGAATACCCTCAGACAAACAGAGAACCAAGGAAAGGTGAAATACCCTTTCCTTTTTGATTGTCAGGGGATATACTCTTGATAAAACAGGAAAGAGGGATGCATGGATGGACCTGAACATCGACACAAGCCGCATCAGGGTTGAGACGCAGAGGCTGCTGCTGCGCCCCTTTGAAGAGGGCGATCTGCATGACTTCTACGCCTATGCCTCCGTGCCGGGCGTGGGGGAGATGGCCGGATGGCCGCACCACCAGAACCTGGATGACAGCCGCGAGATCCTGGACAGCTTCGTCAGGGGAAAGACCGAGCTGGCCTTGTTTCACACCGAGGACCAGAGGGTGATCGGCTCCTTTGGCTTTCACCGCTCCTGGGCCAATGATGATGAGCGCTACGCGCACCTGGCCTCCAAGGAGATCGGGTATGTTCTGGCCAAGGACTACTGGGGCCGGGGCCTGATGCCGGAGGCGGTCGAGGCCGCAATGGATGAGGCGGTCCGCCTGTTTCATGCCGAGTGCTTCACCTGCAGCCATTTTGTCACCAACACCCAATCCCGCCGGGTGATCGAGAAATGCGGCTTTGAATTTGTCAGCACGGGCATCTTCTACTCCAAACTCTTAAAACAGGCCTTTGATGACAGGCGGTATATCAGGATATTCAAATAATACCTTGCGCATCCATCCATCCTTGGGTAGAATGGATGCGGTTTTGTTTTTATTCGGCGATGGCATCCCCATCGCCTTTGGCATGAAAAAGAAGACGGGGAGGCTGGCATGAGAACGGGGTTTGACCATCAAAAATATACGCGCATGCAATCGGAGAAGATCCTGGAACGCATCGGGCATTTCGGAGGCAAGCTGTATCTGGAGTTTGGCGGCAAGCTGTTTGACGATTTTCACGCCGAGCGGGTCTTGCCCGGTTTTCAGCCTGATTCCAAGATCGCGATGCTGCTGGAGCTGAAGGATCAGTCGGAAATGATCGTGGTGATCAATGCCGATGACATCGAAAAGAACAAGGTGCGGGGCGATCTGGGCATTACCTATGACGCCGATGTGCTCAGGCTGATCGATGCCTTCCGCGAATGCGGGCTGGATAAATGCTCGGTGGTCATTACCCAGTACCGCAGCCAGCCGCACGCGGCCAAGTTCCGCCGCAGGCTCCGCGCGCTGGGCATCCCGGCCGTGGCGCACTACCCCATTGCCAACTATCCGGGGGATGTGAACCTGATCGTATCCGACAAGGGCTACGGCAAGAATGAGTTCGTGCAGACGGAGCGGCCCCTGGTGATCGTTACGGCACCCGGCCCGGGCTCGGGCAAGATGGCCGTTTGCCTGTCCCAGCTCTATCAGGAGCATCAGCGGGGCGTGCAGGCGGGCTACGCCAAGTTTGAAACCTTCCCCATCTGGAATTTGCCGCTCAACCACCCCGTCAATATCGCCTATGAAGCCGCGACGGTGGACCTGGATGACGTCAACATGATCGATCCCTTTCACCTGGAGGCCTACGGGCAGAGCGCCGTCAGCTACAACCGGGACATCGAAATTTTCCCGGTGCTCAATGCCATATTTATGAAGATATGGGGTGAAAGCCCCTATAAATCTCCCACTGACATGGGGGTCAATATGGTGGGCCAGTGCATCACCGACGATGAGATCGTCCGCAAATCGGCGCGGCAGGAGATCATCCGGCGTTATTTCGCGGCCCTGTGCGAGGCCCGCAAGGGCCATATCGGGGAAGAGATCGTCGATAAGCAGCGCATCCTGATGCAGAAGCTGGGGATGACAGAGGAGGAGCGCCCGGTCGTCGCAGCGGCCCGCAAGCGCGCCGACCAGACAGGCGCGCCGGCCGCCGCCATCCTGCTGGATGACGGGCAGCTGGTCACCGCCAAAACTTCGCCGCTGCTGGGCGCTTCCGCCGCGCTGATCCTCAACTCGCTTAAGAAACTGGCCGAGATTCCTAAGGAGGTCAAGCTGATCCCGCCGGAGGTCATCGGCCCGGTACAGGGGCTGAAGCTCGACTACCTGGGCAATCACAACCCCCGCCTGCACTCCGATGAGGTGCTGGTGGCGCTGTCGATCACGGCAGCGGAAAGCCCGGTGGCGGCAGAGGCCTTAAGCCAACTGCCCCGCCTCAAAGGCTGCGAGGTGCACACCAGCGTCATCCTTTCGCATGTCGATGAAAATATATTCAGGCGCCTGGGCGTCAACCTGACAAGCGACCCCAAGTATCAGACGAGGAAGCTGTATCACAAATAAACACTTCGTATTCTGAAAACACTCCGCCGCGGCGGAGTGTTTTCGTTCGGAGGGCTTTCTAATACGCTCATGTGAAAGACGGAACACCTCTTCGTGCAAATATTTCGAAAATGAATAGTCTTAATGGGACAATACGCAAGATGCTTGTGTATTGTTTTCTTATCGGGAAACGTGTATAATCCCGAATACTCACTTGATTATGAGAAATGAACGAAGGTAATTCTGTTAAGGAAGAGGTGCTGAGGATTGCTAAGGTACTCGGTCAAAAGGCTTCTGCTTGCGTTCGTCACGATATTTATCATCGTGGCCATCACATTTTTTGCGATGAATATTATACCGGGCGGCCCCTTCGCCAAGGAAAAAGCGCCGAGCATTGAGGTGCAGCGGCTGCTTGAGCGGCGGTTCAACCTGGATAAGCCCGTAAGCGAACAGTTCATGATCTATATCCGCAACCTGCTCAAGGGAGACTTTGGCATTTCCCTCAAGACAGGCCGCGAGATATCCACCGTGATCTTCGAATCCTTTGGTATCTCCGCTCAGCTGGGCGGCATGGCGGCCATCGTCGCCGTGGTGTTCGGGCTGCTGCTGGGCTCTGTCGCGGCACTGATGCGCAATCAATGGCCCGACCGCATGATCATCTTTTTGACGACCTTGTTTGTGGCCGTACCAAGCTTTATTCTGGCCACGCTGCTGCTATTGATATTCAGCTATCAATTGGGCTGGGCCAGCGTATGGTCGGTCAACAATCCCAACTTCGTGCTGCCCGTGATCTCTCTGGCGCTTTATCCGATGAGCTATATCACCAGGCTGACCAAGTCTTCGATGCTGGATGTGCTGGGGCAGGATTATATCCGCACTGCCAGGGCCAAGGGTGTGCGGGAGAGCCTGGTCATCGTGAAGCATGCCCTTCGAAACGCCATGATCCCGGTGATCACCTACGCCGGCCCCATGACCGCCTATATCCTCACGGGCTCGATGGTGGTGGAGACAGTGTTCACCATCGGCGGGCTGGGCACCAAATTTGTCACGGGGATCAATAACCGCGATTACCCCATGGTCATGGGGACAACTATTTTTCTGGCGACCCTGATGGTCGTGATGACATTCCTGAGCGACCTTCTGTACAAGGCGGTCGATCCCAGAATCACCTTTGACTGAGGAGTATGGCGAGATGAGCAGTTTTTCCCCCTATGAGATCCCCAAGGGAAAGCCTTTCAGCTTTCAGCTGGATGTAAAGAAGTTTGAGCCGGCGACCGAAGAGGAAAAGCGGCAGATCGACGTCATGCGCGAAAGCACCACCTTTTTTAAGGACGGCATGCGCAAGCTGATGAAAAACCCTTTGGCCGTGATGAGCCTGATCATCCTGTTCTCCATCATTGTGCTGATCGTAGTGGCCCCCCTGGTGGTGCCCTACGGCTATGCCGAGATCCTCACGGTGAACGGCAAGCGCGACCGCTCCGCCAAAAACATGGGGCCCTTTCAGTATTCAGAGATGGAGCAGGAGTATATCGATGAGGGGGGGAAGGTGTTCCCGCATATCTTCGGCACCGATGAGCTGGGGCGCGATTACTTTATCCGGGTGATCTACGGCGCGCGCGTATCGCTGACGGTGGGGATGTTCGCCAGCATCATCGTGCTGGTGATCGGGCTGGTGTTCGGCTCTCTGGCCGGGTATCTGGGCGGTAAAGTCGACATGATCATCATGCGCGTGGTGGATGTCATCTATTCGCTGCCCGATACGCTGATGGTGATTTTACTGTCGGTCGTGCTGGGTGAGGTGCTGGGAACTGCCCTGCAGGGAACGGTGCTTGCCGCGGTCGGCAGCAACATGATCAGCATGTTTGTCGTTTTTGCCATTTTGTACTGGGTAGGCATGGCCAGGCTGGTACGCGGCCAGATCCTGTCCATCAAGAACAATGAGTATGTGCTGGCCGCCAAAGCCCTGGGCGCGGGATCCGGCCGCATCATCCTCAAGCATATCCTGCCCAACTGCATGTCCGTCATCTTTATTTCGACGGCGCTGCAGATACCTTCCGCGATCTTTACCGAGAGCTTTTTGAGCTTCATCGGCCTGGGCGTTCAGGCACCGATGCCGAGCCTGGGCTCTCTTGCCAACATGGCGCGCGGGGCCATGCAGGGTTATGCCTACAAGATGACCTTTCCCGCGCTGGGCATCTGCCTGATTGTTTTATCCTTTAACCTGCTGGGGGACGGGCTGCGCGACGCCTTCGACCCCAAACTGAGGAGATAATATGAGCGAACGTCTTTTACAGGTGAATAACCTGCATACCTCATTCCCGACCGATTCGGGCCTTGTGCGCGCGGTCAACGGGGTGAGTTTCGGCCTTGACCGGGGCAAGGTGCTGGGCATTGTCGGCGAATCGGGCTCCGGCAAGTCCGTCACGGCCTATTCCATTCTTCGTATCCTGGATAATCCCGGTAAAATCACCGAAGGAGAGGTGCTGTTTCACGGGGAGGATGTCGTCAAGTATAACCGCCACCAGCTCAACACCTTCCGCGGCTCCAAGGTATCGATCATCTTCCAGGACCCGATGACGAGCCTGAACCCCGTCTACACCATCGGCAACCAGCTGACGGAAGCGATCCGTCTGCACACCAAGCGCAGCCGGCGCGAGGCCAAGGACCGCGCGCTCGAAATGCTCAAGCTGGTCGGCGTCAATGAACCGGAGAAGCGCCTGAGGCAGTACCCCTACCAGCTGTCGGGCGGCATGCGCCAGCGGGCGATGATCGCCATGGCCCTGGTCTGCGAGCCGGATATATTGATCGCCGATGAGCCCACCACGGCCCTGGATGTGACGATCCAGGCGCAGATCCTGGAGCTGATGATGGAACTGAAGGAGAAAATGGGCATGTCCATCATCATGATCACGCACGATCTGGGCGTGATCGCCGAGATGTGTGATGAGATCATCGTCATGTACGCCGGCCGCGTCTGTGAGCGGGGCACGGCAGACGAGATCTTTTACAACCCCCGCCACGAGTACACCAAGGGCCTGCTGCGCTCCATCCCCAAGATCACACAGAAAAACGAAAAGCTGATCCCCATCGCCGGCTCGCCGGTCGACCTGCTGAACCTGCCGCGCGGATGCGCCTTTGCCTCCCGCTGCGACAAGGCGATGAAAATCTGCCTGGAGCAGCAGCCTGAGGAGATCGACATCAACCCATACCACAAGGCCTCCTGCTGGATGAATGTCAAGGAAGGCCTGGGAGAAGGAGGGGCAGCGCAGTGAACCGACCGCTTCTTGAAGTCAAAGGGCTGAAGCAGTATTTTCCGATCAAGACGGGCATGTTTTCGTCTACCATGCTCAAAGCCGTGGATGACGTATCCTTTTCCATCGGAGAGGGGGAGACCCTGGGCCTGGTGGGGGAGAGCGGCTGCGGCAAGACCACCGTCGGACGCAGCCTGCTGAGGCTGTATACGCCGACTGAAGGGACCGTTACCTACGAAGGGAAGGTCGTGGACGACTCCAACATCAAAGACTACCGAAAGAAGATGCAGATCGTCTTTCAGGATCCTTACTCTTCGCTTAACCCCCGCATGACGGTGGCCGACATCGTCGGCGAGCCGCTGGATATTCATAAGCTTTATAAAACAAAGAAGGAGCGGGAGGAGAGGATCATCGAGCTGCTGACCCTGGTCGGCCTCAACTCCGACCACTCGCGCCGCTACGCGCACGAGTTCTCCGGCGGTCAGCGCCAGCGCATCGGCATCGCCAGAGCCCTCGCGGTCAACCCCGCGTTTATCGTGTGTGATGAGCCTGTTTCGGCGCTGGATGTCAGCATCCAGGCGCAGGTCATCAATACCTTTGAAGAGCTGCAGCATCGGCTTGGCCTTGCCTACTTGTTCATCGCGCATGACCTTCACGTCGTACACCACATGAGCCGCCGCATTGCCGTGATGTATTTGGGTAAGATAGTAGAGTCAGCGTCGTCAGATGACATCATCAGCCATCCGATGCATCCCTACACCCGGTCGCTGATTTCGGCCATTCCGGTGCCCGACCCCAAGCTGGCGCGCGAACGCAAGCGCATTATGCTGGAGGGAGAGGTGCCAAGCCCCATGAACATTCCCAAGGGCTGCGCCTTCCGCACACGCTGCCGCTACGCAACGGAGCGCTGCGCGCAGGAGACGCCTCAGCTGCGCGAACTGGCTCCGGGCCATGAAGTGGCCTGCTGGAACCCGCAGGGCGTATAACTCATCCCCCAAAAGAATATCCACCCGGATCTACCCGGAGTTGATATATAAAAAATCGAGGAGGACGAACCATGAAAAAATTCCTTGCTCTGGCTATGATTGCCATCATGGCGCTTGGTATTGTCGGCACCGCGTTTGCAGACGCCGGAAGCGAACCCGCCTGGGAAGCTTATGACAATCTGATCGCTGAAATCAAGAGCACGACCGATCCTGTTGCCCGCGAGGCCATGATGCACCAGGCGGAAGACATGCTCATGGAGACCGGCGCCCTGATGCCGATCTATTACTACAACGACATCTTCATGGCGAAGCCCGGTTTCACCGGCTACTATGCCAATGCCTTTGGCACCAAGTTCTTCATGCATGCCGAAAACGGCGATGACACCAGCGTGAGGATCCAGCTGGCCAGCGAACCGGATAAGCTTGACCCCGCCCTCAACTCCACCGTTGACGGCGCGACCCTTGCTGCCAACAGCTTTGGCGGCCTGTACACCTATGACAAGGACAGCCAGTACGCGCCCAACTTCGCCCAGAGCTACGAAGTCAGCGAAGACGGCCTGACCTATACCTTTACGATGCGCGAAGGCCTCGTATGGTCCGACGGCAGCCCGCTGACCGCGAAGGACTTTGAGTATTCCTGGAAGCGCGCCGCCGATCCCGAGACCGCTGCCGACTATGAGTACATGTTCAACGGCATCAAGGGCTATCCGGACGCTCTGGAAGCCACCGCTTCTGAGGACGGCATGACCTTCACCGTCAACCTGTCCGCCCCCTGCACCTACTTCCTGGATCTGGTGGCTTTCCCCACCTTCTTCGCGGTGCATCAGGCGACTGTTGAAGCCGCCGAGGGCTATAAGGATGCCGACGGCAATATCCTCAACCCCGGTGCCTGGGCGAATGAAGCCGGCTTTGTCTCCTCCGGCGCCTTCAAGCTGGAGAGCTGGGTGCATGATGAGTCCATGGTCTATGTCAAGAACGAGAACTACTATGATGCCGAGAACGTGAAGCTTGAGCGCCTTGAGCTGATGCTCTCCGCCGATGACGCGGTCATCTACGCCGCCTATCAGGCAGGCGACCTGGACTTCATCGACAGCGTGCCTCAGGATCAGATCAGAGATCTGCTGGGCACCGAAGAGTTCCACATCATCGGCAACCTGGGCACCTACTACGGAAACTTCAACGTGAAGAGCCCGCTGTTTGACGGCAAGACCGTGGAGCAGGCCAACGCGATGCGCAAGGGCATCAGCCGTCTGATCGACCGCCAGTACATCGTTGACACCATCGCCCAGACCGGCCAGCAGCCGGCCAACGCCTTCATCCCCGCCGGGATGCTCGACGGCCAGGGCGGCGAGTTTAAGTCCGATGACGATGCCTACACCTATCCCGTTGAGACAGGCTATTTCCCGATCGAACCCGATCTGGATGAGGCGCGTGAGCTGCTGAAGGAAGCCGGCTTTGAGTTTGACGCAAACGGCATGCTGTCCGCTTCCACCCCGCTCACCATGACCTATATCTACAACACCAGCTCCGCCCACGCTGCCATCGCGGAAGCCATGCAGCAGGATCTGGCCCAGGTCGGCATCGTGATGAACCTCGCCACCCTGGAGTGGAACGTGTTCCTCAACGAGCGCAAGGCCGGCAACTATGACTTTGCCCGCAACGGCTGGCTGGCTGACTTTAACGATCCCATCAATATGCTGGAAATGTGGACCACCACCTCCGGCAACAACGACTCACAGTTCGGCCGCTAAGGCTTGATCAGCGTCGGGGCGCAACAGCCCTGATAACAGGCGGGCCTCCCGGTTGCGGGAGGCCCGTTTTGTCTGCGGTGTATGGGCGCAGGCTCACAGGCATGACAGCTGTCTGTTGTGGTATAATACGGGGGAGCAGTGCATGAACAAGGAGGGGAAAAGCCTGTGTTTTACTATGATTCAACCTATATTTTAGTGCTGGCGGCCCTGGCCCTGTCGCTGATCGCCCGGGGCATGGTGAACTCGGCCTATAAGAAGTATGAAAAGGTACAGACGAAAAGGGGATTGCCTGCTGCCAGGGTAGCGGATGAAATCCTGCGTAAAAACGGGAACCATGCTGTCAGCGTCAGGCCGGTTCCCGGCAAGCTGACGGACCACTATGACCCCCGCGATGAGACGCTCAGCCTGTCCGAAGGTGTGTTTAACTCGGCCAGTGTCGCGGCTGTGGGCATTGCCGCGCACGAGGCGGGGCACGCCATGCAAAAGCAGGAAGGCTACGGGCCCCTGGCCTTGAGGAGCTATCTGGTGCCCGTGGTCAATATCGGCTCAAACCTCAGCCTGCCCATCATGATCCTCGGGCTTGTGATGTCCTTCAGGCCTCTGATCACCGTCGGCATCGCGCTGTTCGGCCTGGTCGTCGCCTTTACGCTGATCACGCTGCCGGTTGAGTTTGACGCCAGCCGCAGGGCCGTGCAGATGCTGAGCTCCGGCGGCTATATCGACAGGCAGGAAGAGGCCGGCGTCAGGGCCGTGCTTCGCGCCGCGGCGATGACCTATGTGGCTTCCGCCCTGGGCGCCGTGCTTCAGCTGGCGCGGCTGATCCTTCTGTCCCGCGGGAACAGCAGGAACAGGGATTAAGTCTTTCCCTTGCGGCGGAAGATCAGGTGTTTGCTGGCGAAGTAGTTAAAGATGACTACCAGTACATTCATCAGGACCTTGGTGATCCGGTGGTCCACGCCCAGGCGGTAGATGAAGGCATCGTACAGGAAGGCGTCAAACAGAAAATAACCGATCAGGCGGGCTGAGGCGAAGCGGAGGAACTCTCTGCGGGCACCGGCTCGCTTTTCTTCACTTTTGAATACGAAGCGCTTGTTGGTGAAAAAGGCAAACAGCACAGACAAGAGCCAGGAAGTCCACTGGCTGCCGTGGAGGATCAGCTTTTGCGCGGCGCTGCCGGTCTCATAATTTTCGGGCCCCAGCAGGGCCGTCATCGAGAAATAAACCAGCCAGCTGACCAAAGTGGTCAGCCCGCCGAAGAAGAGGTAGACGATGACCTCGCGCTTTGTTTCGTCGCGCATGAGGTCCTTGATTTTTTTGATCATGTTCTGTCCTTTACGGCATTATTTCACCGCGGTCGCCTCTGGCATAGCTGGCGGCCAGCAGGTCTTCATAGCGCAGGAACTTGGGCTTTTTCTTGTTTTTCGCGCTCAGGTAGGCAAAACCCTCCCGGCCCATGCTCTGCACGGTCAGGTTGAGGCTGCGGGGGGCCTCATCCTGCATCAGCATCACCTTGATGGAGCGCTGATGCTTGAGTGAGTAGAGCAGGAAACGCTCAAGCAGGCTGTTCATCCCGGCGCGATCCTATAGATGATGTAATCCTCGTACTCGTCTGCATAGACCTCCTCAAACAGTTCAGCGTACAGATCTTCATCAGCAGGGCCGAGGGCACGTTCGTATGGCCCCAGAAGGATGTAGTCCACATCATACTTGCCGAGGATGGCGGCGTTTGCCCGCGGGTCGCGGTAAAAGCGAAGGATATCGCGCTGGCGCTCGCTGAGGTCAAAGCCATGCCAATGCAGCCACAGCGAGGGGCCGCAGACGATTCTGCGCCCGGCCAGCGCGCTGACCGGGTTGAGGTGGCCTTCGTAGGATGCCATGAACAGGCTGTCTTTCTCCGTGTGCTCCCAGACAAAGCGAGCTGCCTCCACCGCCCGGGGAGTGTAGGCCTGATGGTTGGATACGACTTCCCGGGCGATTGACAGCCCGCCCGATAAAAAGAAGAAGAGCCCCGCCAAAGCGGCGATAAGGGGCCGCGCGCGCAAGCCCTTCAGCCTGTCCCACAGGGCGAAGGCATAATCACTCACCGCGGGCAGGCACAGGGCATACCAGGCATAGAACAGCTTGTTATTGTCATATTCATTCGGCTGGAATACGATCAGCTCAGCCATCACAAAGATCACAAAGGCGCCGGCGTAGATGAAGCGCTGCTTCCTGTTTTTCTCAAACAGGCTCAGCAGCAGAAGAATAAAGGGAAGGCCGATGTTTTTGGTATAAAACCACAGATAGCCGTCACGAAGGCCCGCGCCGCCCGAGTTATTGACCCAGTTGAATTGGGGGCGCAAAAAGCCCTCGCCGCTGCTTTGTGAAAAAGTGAAATTGACCAGCTGCGGCAGAGCCAACAGCAAGGCCAGCCCGCCATAGAGCAGGAAGGGCTTCAGTTCGCGCCGGTCAAACAGCTCCCAGACCAGCCAGCCCGCGCTCACCAGGCCCAGCGCCAGGAAGGAGTGGGTGTGGATGAGGGGCAGGCCGCCCGCGATCAGGCCCAGCAGCCCGAAGGCGCGCAGGTTGCGCTGCTTTGCCCGCAGGCCGTCATACAGCAGGTAGAGGCAGGGGAAGAGGAAGACCCATCCCGCCAGGAAAGTGCGCTGCGGGATGAGCATGTCAGCGATGATGTTGCTCCACCGGAGGTTGTAGGTGGTGAACTCCGCGTGGTTGACGGGGGTCTGATACCAGCCTTCCATGATCGGCTTCAGCCTGCTCAGCCAGGTGCCTGTCTGCAGCTCGTTGCTGCCGGCTGCCCCCCGGGCGACGCCCAACATGTCGAAGCTGTATAAAAAGCCCAGGCCTCCGTTAATAAACAACAGCAGCACGGCCAGCCCCGCCGCCGGGCGGCTGCCCGCCATCCGCGAAGCCAGGAGGGTGTAGCCCGAAAAGGTCAGGGCCAGCATCAGGGTGCCGGGGATATTGAGGGCGGATTGCAGGTTGAGCCCCAGGATCATCCCCGTGGTGGAGAGGCTGTCCGCCAGGAAGGGATAGCTGAGCCTGGTACCCGGCAGAATGCTGTAGTCTGCCGGGAATTTGGCATTTTGCAGCGAGGTGATGATGCCCGTGTGCAGGGCCAGGTCGCCGTAGCTGCTTTGCCCGACGTACAACGCCCCGCCTTCCGGCCGCAGGTTGTGGGTGTATTGTAAAAAAGCCCCGAGGACGGTCAGCGGCAGGGCAATGAATAAAAGCAGCCTGAGGTCAGACCGGTCCGCCGTATCAAAAGCACGGGGCCTTCGGCTTTTATCCCGCAAAAGCCATGCGCCCAGCGTGAGCGCGGCCAGCGGGATCAGCGCCAGCAGATGGCCCGTCAAAGAAAAGCTCAGCGCAAAGGCTACCAGCGCGGGCAGCCACATCAGATAAAACAGGCCCAGAACGCTTCCCAGCCACAGGCGGACCGTTACGCGCAGGCCCGGCAAAAGCCAACGGATACTCAGCACCCCGCACAGCAGGTAAAGTACCAGATAGGGATAAAACAGCATCAGCCTCCTCCTTTGAGGGGGAGAGTTTCGTGCAGAGCTTCCATGCGCAGCATCTCTTCGCGAAGGTAGTCGGAGATGCGCTGCTGCTCGTCCTTGGGAACGGTATCCGGGTTATAACGGGTCGGTTTTCCAAAGCGCATCAGCCGCCGCTTCTTATCGGCATAGATCGGGAAAAACTGAGCGCATTTACCGGTCTTCCGCTCGTATATCTGCGCCACTGTCACAAAGCCGTAGAAAAAGTTACCGATGCCGTCCTGCAGATAGCCCGGTTTCTCCTTGGTAGGGTCATCCGGGTTTTCAGGGAAGATCAGCAGATTGTCGCCTGCCTCCATCGCCTGGGAGGAGGCGCGCAGGGTCTTGATCAGCTCAGAGGGCGTATTGCGATAGACGGGGATGCTGTCGAGGCTTTCCATGATCCAGGAGAGGATGGGCGTCACAAAGCGGCTGAGGGGGTGCTTCAGCCTGTCCGGCAGCCAGCGCTGGCGGCTGAAGGTATACTTGTACAGATAGTCGGGTGTCAGCGTTTTGTCCATCATTTCATTGATGGACCAGGGGCGGAAGGAGAAAGGAATGAACAGGTTGGTGACGATCGGCCCGTACATCTCCCCGTGGTTGCAGGTGAATACGCAGGCGATGTCCCGGTCAAGCTGCACATTCTCCAGATCAGCCAGCCGCACATAGAAAAATGGGCGCAGGAGGATGGTGAGCAGCTTGATGCCGTAGCGGCGACGGTGTACCTCAACAATCAGCTGCTCAAGCTGCCGTTGAAGCGGCAGGTTGGTTTCGCCGTTTTCTTTGAGCATCAAAAAACGGTCAAGCTTTCCCTGCGTCCTTCGGTCCAGAGGAAAGCGGAACGCGGCCCACAAAGCCGCGGCGACCAGCACAAGCGCCGGCAGCATCAGAGTGGGCTGCAGGTTGATGTCCCGGTTTGCGCCGGGCGTGAAAAACAGCAGCAGGCCCAGCCCGATCAGAGAGATCATCTGGCCGAACAAGCCCGCGAAGTCAGCCCTGGCCGCATGCAGGGGAAGGGCTGACTCGCCGTTGGGCGAGCCCGACACAAAAGCGATGATATCATCCATCGTGCGGCTGAGAGACTGAAGGGAGACACCGGCCAGGGCCGTGCCGGTCGTGCACAGCGCCAGGGAGATATAGGCCCAGACAGTCCGGCTGTCCGAGAGGTTTCGCCATAGAAACACCAGGCTGATCAGCCAGAGGATCAGGCCCGATAAAAGCAGGTTGCTGGGATCGCGCCGTGCCTGGCGCTTGCTGCCCATCAGCCGGCTGACGATGCTGACCGGAATATAGGTGCAGACGAAAGCAATGCCCATGCATAGCAGGAGATCGCCCGCCGTGGTGCCGATCAGGGTATAGGCGAGGATCATGGTGACCTGCAGGGCAATGGTGGTGAAACTCAGCACCGTGGCAAAGCTCTTTAAGGCGTTGACCTGCATGAAGCTCTTCGGAGCCTCCTGCGGCGGGCTGAAGGCCTCGGGCGCGCTTGAGGCGCGGACGGCATAGAGCTCATAAGCGCCGATCAAGCCTGTCAGACCGAAACCGCCCAGCAGATACCAGGCCGTATCCGTCTGCAGCGTGAAGAAGAACAGAGGCAGCGACAGCAGGACAAACAACAGCCCGGCATACAGCAGACGCAGCGCCCTTTGGATGGGGCGCAGACAGCGGGCGAGGCAGGAGCTGTTGATCCGCCGTGTCACTTCATCACGCAGCTTGACGGCCAGCACCAGCCCGAACAGCACCCACAGATGAGGCAGCTCAACTGCCCGGGGATAGACCAGCAGCAGAACCAGCGCGATCAGCGCGGAGAGGATGCTTAGAACATAGCCGCCGACGCGGTCCGCTTTGGGCAGCACGCGCCAGCGTTCAGTCTTTGTCAGCCGCGCTCCCAGCAGGCTGACCTGCACAGCCATGTACATCGCCCCGCCGGGCAATGGCTGGCCGACAATAACGGTGGATGCCAGCAGACAATACAGGTAATCGATCAGATGGGCATAGCTGGGCAAGCTTTTGATCCTGTGTTCCTGTGCGGTTCCGGTCTTTTTAGCGGTCATCTGCTGTGCCAAGCCTTGTCCCCCCGTTGCTTTTATGCGATTGATTCTACCATAAGCGAACCATCGCTTCAACGACCGCGCCGGCTGACAGCATCACCGGCCATGGCGGGGCCGGGCTGCTCAAAGCTCCCAGATATTCTCCGCGTACTCTTCCACTGAGCGGTCGGAGGAAAACTTGCCGGCACTGAATACATTGTACAGACATTTTTTGGCGAAGTTCAGGCTGTCCCTGTAGTCGCGGTTGGCCTGCAGCCTCGCCTTCATATACCCGTCAAAATCAAGGAAGATATGGTAGTGGTCAGGCTTGTGCCAGGAGGCACCCTTCAGCAGGCTTTGGTGCAGTTCCTTCAGGGTACCTTCTCCCTTGCCCTTGATATCCTCAAAGGTTCCGTCGATCAGCGTGTCCGCGGCGCGGCGGAGGGAGGCATTCTTCCGGTAGATGGCTTTGGGCTTGTAGCTGTCGCCGAGGGCCCTGATTTCATCTACCGTGGCACCGAAGATATAGTTGTTTTCAAGGCCCGCCTCCTCCACGATTTCGACATTGGCCCCGTCAAAGGTGCCCAGTGTGACCGCGCCGTTAAGCATCAGCTTCATGTTGCCGGTGCCGCTGGCTTCGGTACCCGCGGGGGAGATCTGCTGGGAGATGTCGGCGGCGGGGATGATCTTTTCCGCGTAAGAGCAGTTATAGTTGTGCACGAACACCACCCGCAGCAGGTCCTTGACGGCGGGATCACTGTTGATCAGCTCCGCCATCCGGTTGATGTAGTAGATGATGGCCTTGGCCCGCGCATAGCCCGGCGCCGCCTTCGCGCCGAAGATGAAGGCGGTGGGTGTGAAGTCACGAATGCTGCCGTCCTTGATCCCCTGATAGATCGCCATGATGGAGATGGCGTTCATCAGCTGGCGCTTGTACTCATGCAGACGCTTGATCTGCACATCAAATATGAAATGCTCGGGGATAATGATGCCCTCGCGCTTTTTGATCTCCTCAGCCAGTTCATGCTTTTTGATGCCCTTGACGCGGATAAAGTCCCGGATCAGCTCCTCCGTGATCTTTGTTTTCCCTTCTGCCAGAAGGCCTAAGTCTGATATAAAGCTGTCCGTGCCTAACGTCGAGGTGATCAGCTCCGTCAGCTCCGGGTTGCACAGGGCCAGCCAGCGGCGCTGGGTGATGCCGTTGGTCACATTGAAGAAGCGCTCGGGGTATTTTTTATACCAATCTTTGAACACGCTGTCCTGAAGGATCTGAGAGTGGATCCTGGCGACACCGTTGGTGCGGGCGGTGGCATAGATGGACAGGTCGGCCATGCTGACCCGCTCATGGCGGATCAGTGACATCTTATCCTTGCCCGTCTGCTCTTTGAGCAGCCTCCGGTTGATCCTGCGGATCACGGGGTAGAGCGCGGGGACGGCCAGTTTCAACAGCCTTGCTTCCCACTTTTCAAGCGCTTCTGACATGACGGTGTGGTTGGTGTAGGCGAAGGTACGGCGCGCGATGTCAAAGGCCGCTTCAAAGCCCAGGCCTTGTTCCTTGAGCAGACGGATGAGCTCCGGGATGGCCATCGCCGGGTGGGTGTCATTTAATTGGATGGCGGCAAGCCGGGGCAATTTCTCATAGGCCCTGCCGTGCAGCTTTTCAAAGCCGCGCAGGATGTCGCGCACGGAGGCTGCGCTCAGCAGATATTCCTGCCGGATGCGCATCAGCTTGCCCTCGTCGCCCGAATCATTGGGGTAGAGGAACTTGCACAGGTCTTCCGCCCTGTTTTTGCCGGCTGAGGCTTCGTCGTAGCGCTGGGCGTTGAAGAGGGGGAAGTCCACCTCCTTGGGTGCTTCCGCCTGCCACAGGCGCAGCGTGCCGATGGACTTTCTGCCATAGCCGATCACGGGCATGTCATAAGGCACGGCCAGGACGGTCAGATCGCCCATATCGATCACAAGCCGCAGATCATAGCGGCGCAGGCTGAAGGGATCGCCGAAGCGGGACCAGTCGTCCGGCGCCTCCACCTGACGGCCGTCCTCGAAGCTCTGCTTGAACAGGCCGTACTTGTAGCGGAGCCCGTAGCCGAGCAGGGGAATATCTTTGGCAGCCGCGCTGTCCAGATAGCAGGCGGCCAGCCTGCCCAGGCCGCCGTTGCCGAAGGCATGGTCTTCAATGTCTTCCAGCTGACGCAGGTCGATGCCCTTTTGTCTGAGCAGTTCATCCGCATCCTTGAGCATCCCGGCGCAATAGAGGTTGTTGAATATCATCCGGCCGATCAGATATTCCATCGACAGGTAATAGGCCTGTTTGCCGCCGGCGCGGCGCTCCATGGTCGCCTGCCAGCCGGGCGCTATATCCTCCATCAGCGCCTCACCAAGCGCCCTATGCAGCTGCCAGGGCTCAAGATCCTCCAGCCGGGTTTGAAACAAAAACCCTGCTTTTTCTTCAGCCCGTATGATCAAGTGGTTCGCGTTCATGCTCTATTGTCCCTTTCATGTTTTACATTCAACCGCAGCAGCGCCTCTGAGAGCCCGGAGCTGAGGGCATCCGGCATCATGCGCCAGGCCCAGTTGCCGCCCAATGTCCCCGGAAGGTTCATGCGGGCCTCGCCGCCCAGCCGCAGGATATCCTGCATCGGCAGTATAACAAGCCCGGCGGGGCTGTCAAAGAGGGCGCGGATCATATGGTCGGTGATGTCACCGTCCTTTTTCATGCCCAGCAGCTTCATGGCAGTGCTTTTTTCGCCGTCATCCGCTTTGTCCCACCAGCCGATCAGTGTGTCGTTATCATGCGTGCCGGTATAGGCAACGGTATGAGGCTTGATGTTCCCGGGCCTGTGGGGGTTGTCCTCGCCCCCTGAAAAGCCAAAGCACAGCACCTTCATGCCCGGATAGCCGCAGTATTTAAGCAGCAGCTTGACCTTATGGTTCACGGCACCCAGGTCCTCCGCGACGATTGGAAGGCCGGGCAGTTCTTTTTGGACCCTCTCAAAGAAGTGCCGGCCCGGGCCGCGCCGCCAGCAGCCGTTGCGGGCGGTGGAGGCATTGGCGGGCACCGCGTAATAGTTGGCAAAGCCGATAAAGTGATCCACCCGGATCAGGTCATAGTATTCGCCCATGGCCCGCAGCCGCCTGATCCACCAGGCATAGCCAGATTTTTTCAGGGCCTTCCAGCGATAAAGAGGATTGCCCCACAGCTGCCCGTCACGTGAAAAATAGTCCGGCGGCACGCCTGCCACGGCTTTTGGCCGCAAAGAGGCGTCCAGCTGGAATGCGCCCGGGTTTGCCCAACAGTCGGCGGAGTCCATCGCCACATAGATGGGCATGTCGCCGAAGATGCGGATGCCCTGACTGTTTGCGTAAGATTTCAGGGCCTGCCACTGCACAAAAAAAAGATACTGCGTGAAGGTGTGATAGCGGATCTCAAGCGCAAGCTCAGCCGCATACTTCTTCATCGCGTCCCCGTCGCGGCGGCGGATGCTTTCATCCGGCCAATCCATCCAGGAGCCGCCGCCGAAACGTGCCTTCAGCGCCATGAAAAGGCTGTAGTCAGAAAGCCAGTGGGACTCCTTGTCTTCAAAAGCGGCGGCCTCCCTCAGCAGGCCTTCGTCCGCGTTTTCAAAGGCTTCCCGCAGCCGGGCTTCCTTGCCTGCCATGACAGAGGGATAGTCTACACGGTCCTCCGCCATGACCGGGCCCTGCTTTTTCAGCAGCCCCTTATCGGCAAGCATCTCCAGATCGATCAGCAGAGGGTTGCCCGCATAGGTGGAAAAGCACTGGTAGGGGGATTCTCCGTAGCCCGTGGGGGAGATCGGCAGCACCTGCCACACGCTCATGCCGGAGGCTTTCAAAAAATCAACAAACTGATAGGCTCCCCTTCCCAGGGTGCCGATGCCCTCCGGGCCCGGCAGGGAGCTGATGTGGAGCAGGATGCCGCTTTGGCGCATGGCTGCTGATGTCCTTTCGCTTGCTTGAAATTCAGTAGAGGAGGCTTTCCTCAGTCCGGGGGTCAAACAGATGGACGACCTTGCCGGGGAAGCTGAAGCGCAGCTTGTTTCCGGCCTTCAGGGTGCTGCGGCGGCTGTCGATCAGATCCATCGTGGGGACGCGCAGGATGATGGTCTGTTTATCCGCGGTGAGCGCGTGCAGGTGCAGCTCGCTGCCCATCATTTCATTGACGGCCAGTGTGCATTCTATGGCGCCGGACGGATCGTCAAACTTCAGGTGGGTATGCTCCGGCCGGACGCCCATCAGCACATCCTCCGGAAGGCTCTTGCGCTCTTTGAGCTTCGCGCACTGTTCCTCATCAAGCTGCAGGGACATGCCGGGCAGCTTCAGGCTGTAGCCCGGGCCGTCCTTCACCAATTTGGCGTCTAATATATTCATCCGCGGGCTGCCGATGAAGCCGGCGACAAAGAGATTTACGGGGTGCTCAAAGACCTCCTGGGGCGTGCCGACCTGCTGGATGAAACCGTCCTTCATGATGACGATGCGATCGCCCAAGGTCATCGCCTCCGTCTGGTCGTGGGTGACGTAGACAAAGGTGGTGTCAAGCCGCTGGCGCAGCAGGATGATCTCCGCGCGCATCTGGTTGCGCAGCTTGGCGTCAAGGTTTGACAGCGGCTCATCCATCAAAAACACCTGCGGCTCGCGCACGATGGCGCGCCCGATGGCTACGCGCTGGCGCTGGCCGCCCGACAGAGCCTTGGGCTTGCGGTCAAGGTAGGTCTCAATGCCCAGGATATTGGCGGCCTGCACCACCCGGCGGTGGACCTCCTCCTGGGGCACCTTCCGGATGCGCAGGCTGAAGGCCAGGTTCTCATACACGGTGATGTGCGGGTAGAGGGCGTAGTTTTGAAACACCATGGCGATGTCGCGGTCCTTGGGCTCCACATCGTTGACGACGCGCCCGCCGATTTTGAGGGTGCCTTCCGTGATGTCCTCAAGCCCGGCGATCATGCGCAGGGTGGTGGACTTCCCGCAGCCGGAGGGGCCGACAAATACGACAAATTCTTTATCCTCGATCTCCAGATTAAAATCCTGCACAGCGACGACATGGTGGTCGTATACTTTTTTGATATGTTCCAAGCTTACACTGGCCATCTTGCTCTTCCTCCTCAGCCTTTGACGGCGCCGCCTGTCACGCCCTCAACATAATACTTTTGCAGCAGCATAAACAGCGCTGTGATCGGGATGGCGACCAGGACGCCTCCCGCGCAGAACCTTGTAAAATAGCCCTGATAATCCATGGTGTTGACCCAGCGGTAGAGCCCGACAGCCACGTTATAGCTTTCGGATTTACCGAAGGCAACATAAGAGGCAAATACATAGTCCCCCCAGGGGGCCATAAAGCCCATGAGGATCGTATAGATGACGATGGGTTTTGACAGCGGCATGATGATCCTTCTGAACACATAAAAGCGGGTGGCGCCGTCGATGCGGGCGGATTCGTCGAGCGATTTGGGGATCGTGTCAAAAAACCCCTTGGAAATATAATAGCCCATGCCGGAGCTGGCACAGTAGATCAATATCAGGCCGGGGATGGCGCCTTCCTGGGTGAGGCCCATTTGCTTCAGAAGGAAATAGAGGGCGATCATCGTCAGAAAGCCGGGGAACATGCCCAGCACCAGGATCATGTTCATGATGAACCGGCGGCCCCGAAAGCGCATGCGACTTAAGGCATAGCTGACGCTCAGCACCATCGCGGTCTGGATGACGGCGCAAAACAGCGCGATGATCAGGGTGTTGGAATACCAGCGAAGGTAGGTGCCGTCCTGAAAAAGATAGCGGTAGTTTTCCAGCGAAAAGGCTTTGGGGATCAGGTAGCTGACCATGCCGCCGTCCTCCGTCAGGTAGGATCTGAAGGATTGCAGCACTAAAAACACAAAAGGAGCCAGCCAGATGACGCTGATGACGACGAGCAGGGTATAGATGCCGCGGTTGACCCGCCTTTCGCGCATGCTCTTGCTGCGCAGCGGCGAGGGCGGCACTTCCCGTATCACGCCGGCCTCGTGGTCGATGATGATATCAACTTCCGGGATGCTGTCCTGTTTTGCCATCACTGGAAATCCTCCTCATTTTTGACAGACGGGATCAGATTATACACCACCAGGTTGATGATCGCGGTGATGATGAAGACGATGACGCCGATGACCGCAGCCATCTTGTAGTTGGTATCGGTAATTGTCATCTTGTACAGCCAGGTGATCAGCAGATCCGTGTAGCCCGCGTTGCCCGCCATTTCCAGGGACAGCGGCTTGCCGCCGGTCAGCAGGAAGATGACGTTGAAGTTGTTGATATTACCGATAAAGCTGGTCAGCAGATAAGGTCCCGTTACAAAAAGCATATAGGGAAGGGTTATTTTCGCATAAGTCTGCAAAGCGTTTGCTCCGTCGATCCGGGCGGATTCGTAGAGATCGGCCGGGATATTCATGAGGATTCCGGTGGCGATCAGCATCAGATAGGGGATGCCGATCCATATATTGATCACGATGATGGTGACGCGCGCCCAGGCTCCGTCCGTCCAGAAGGGAAGCGGCTTTGAGATCCAGCCCCAGCTGATCAGGAGGCTGTTGATGATGCCGTCGGCGGCAAACATCTTGGATACATACAGCAGGCTCACGAACTGAGGGATCGCGATGGTCATGACCAGAATGGTGCGCCACATCTTCTTGAAACGGATGCCTTTTTTATTGATCATCATGGCGACCAGCATGCCCAGGAAATAGTTGAGGAAGGTAGCGAAAAAAGCCCAGATCAGCGTCCACAGCAGCACCTGGGAGAAGGTGTCGCCGTAATTCGCGCTGCCGGGAGACAGCATGGTCTTGAAGTTTTGCAGCCCAACCCAGGTAAACAGCTTGCCGGGCGGCTGGTGTGTATAGTCATAGTTGGTGAATGCCACCAGAATCATAAAGATGATGGGCACGATGGTAAAGGTGAAGATGCCCAGAACGGGCAGCGACAGCAGCGTCTTGTGAAACTGGCTGTCCGCCAGCGCGCCGATATCCTCCTTGGCATATCTGAGCTTTTTGCCGGAGGCGAGTATCTGCTGGGACACTTTGTTCTGCCGCACATTGACGCGCCAGGTGTACAGATAGGCGATCACGAAAAAGAGGGTCAGTATGCCGTAGAGCAGGATCAGGAAGCTGTTGTCGCCGTACACGGTGACACGGCCCTGTCGCGAGGTTTCCACGGTGCCCAGCGTGTTCATTTTGCCCAGATAAGCCCAGCCGAAAAACAGCATATACAGTATAAACACCGCCTGAAAAAGGAAAAACATCAGGCCGCGGAAGAACTGCCCGCGGGCAAAAGAACCAAAGCCCATGACAAAGAAGGAGACGCGCGTCTTCCAGTCTCCCCGGATAAAGGTCTGCGCCAGGTCGAGCAAGTCCATCATCGCTTTTTTAAAAAAACGACCGATGGAGTTCACGGCCTTAACAGCCCCTCCCGCAATTTTGCCGGGCAAGCGCTTTGCCGCGGCGCGAAGCCTGTAGAGCGCCCGCCCGCCTTTGCTTAGCTTCAGGTAATCCAAATTTGCCACAAACTCACCAGCCTTCACCGATAATGTGACAATGGGCCGGAGGCGGCTGCCTCCGGCCCATTGCAGGAATGATTATTGAGCCGCCAGGCTGATGAGAATATCCTGATACTGAGTCAGCCTCTCCATGAGCTGATCGTCACTGAGATCATTGAGCTTGCCCGCGATGATATCATCGCCCAGGGCGGTGGCAGTGGACCAGTAATCGTTGGGATACTGCCCCTGAGGCACGGCAAAGCCCAGCTGCTCAGCCAGGGCGGACAGGGCGACGTTCGCCTTCACGGCTTCGTTCTGCTGGGCATTCAGGTTGGAGGGGCCCCATCCGGCCAGCTCAAAGCGGGCGGACTGGACCTCTTCACCGGCCAGGTACAGCGCCAGCACGTCGCAGGCCTCCAGCTTGGCTTCGTCGACCTGAGGCTTCACACCCAGCATTTTGAAGCCGCCAAAGCCGCTCATCTGGTAGTCGGTGCCGTCCACGTTGAAGGTGGGCAGTTTGGCGGCCGCGTAGTTGTCGCCGAAAGCGGCCTGCACGGTGCTGCTGTCCCATACGCCGTCGACGATGGCGGCGTAATCGGTTGCGTTGGAAGCGGAAGAACCGTTGACAAAGGCAGGATGATTGGCCAGGGCGATCATCGCCTTGAGCGCGGCCAGGCCCTTCTCACCGGCGTAGTCGATGTTGGCCTTGACCAGGTTGCCCTCGTCGTCCACATCATAGGTGACCATGGCGCCCGCGCCAAAGAAGAAGGCGGTCTGGTACCAGCCGGAGTTGATCTCGACATACACCTTCTTGCCGGCAGCATTTGCCTGCTCAAGCACGCCTTCCAGGGTGGAGGGGTCGGTGATGACGGATTTGTCATAGTACAGGAAGTAACCGTTGTCACTTGTCATCGGGTAGGCGTACATGACCTCGCCCAGGGTGACGGCGCCCACGGCGCCGTTGTCGTTTTCTTCGGCGACGATGGCCGCGTTTTCATCAGACAGCTCGACCAGGGCGCCGGCGGCGACCAGGCGGGCCAGCTGATCCTGCGCGAAGCCGAAGATGTCTGCGCCTCCTTCGACGTCGGTGATCAGGTTGGTGGCGGCATCGCCCTCGCCGACCGGCTCAACATGAACGGTCATGCCGGCATATGCCGGGTTGGCGGTCTTAAACTCTTCGACCTTTTCTTTGGTAAGCTCTACCATCGCGTCGGCTACCCAGATCTTGATGTCACCTGAAAAGCCTTCGGCGGAAACGCTGACTGCCAAAGACATCGTCAGCGCCAGGGTCAGGACTACCGCAAAGAATTTCCTCATGGGATCCTCCTCTTTGTTGAGTGTTTTCACTCAGATTTAATTGCTGGAAAGGCATACGAACCTTTTCTTGTAGAAATAATACCATTCTCCAGCGCATTTGTCCATGCAGTTTTATTCTACCCCTTTAGTGATCTGTTTAAATACAGATACCCCGTCTGTGAGATCGATGACGGATACCGCCGGCTCGGTTTTGCTGCGGCAACATGAATTATTTTAGAAAAACGACGCCGTAGGGCTGTAAGGTGAGCCGGGTGTGCTGTTCTTCCGGCGCCGCGCCAGAGGAAAGCGGGCCTGTATCCAGCGAGGCGATCAAGCCAAAGTCTCCCTCCAACAGGATCTCACGTCTTTCTTTGGCGGAGAAGTTTACCGCAATGCAGAGGCTTTCGCCCTCAAAGCTTCGGGTAAGCACCAGGGTATCCGCCGTCACGGGTCCGACGGTCGTTTCACCCAAGGCGATGGCCGGCATAGCCAGCTTGTGGCTGTTGAGCTCTTTGATGTAATGAAGCAAAGAAGCGGGGTCGGCCTGCTGCGCGTGAACGGAGGGGAAAGGATATTCCGCTGCGGTCACTCCGGGCGGGGGATCGGTCACGATCCCCTCGTCCCACAGCATGCCCAGGCGCTTGTTGGGATCGGCGCCCGACCCGGCCATGCCGATCTCCTCCCCGTAGTAAGTGAAGGTATAGCCGCCCATCAGCGCGATGAGCGCGTGGGCAAACTTGACGCGCTCAGGCGCCTGCCTGCCCTGAACGAGCCCGACGGTCCTGCCGGTATCGTGGTTGCTTAAAAAGGGCGTGAGGATGCCCTGCGGGATCGCCTCCCGTACCCGGTTCAGGTGTTTTGCATAGCTTTCCGCCGGTTTGCGGGCGCGCATGGCCGCCGCCACATAGCCCTCCGCCTGGGAAGCGGGGAAGAGGAAGAAGCTGTCGATGCCGCTGTCGTAATAGCGGGCGATGGCCTCAAGCCCCTTCCAGCACTCGCCGACAATGAAGCAGCCGGGTTTCAGCGCCTTGGCGGCATCGTTTAAAAAGCGCAGGAACTCGATATTCTTATCGTCATCGCCCGCGTAAAAGCTGGTGACGGCGTCCAGCCGGAAGCCGTCCACGCCGATGTCATTCAGCCAAAAGCCGAGGATGCCCTTGATCTCCTCCCGGAGCGCCTCGCTGTCCAGGTTCAGGTCGGGCATTGCCCCGCCTGAGAACTGCTCCTCATAGTACCAATCCGTGCCGATGAGGGGCACGAACTTGCTGCCCTGCTCTCGGCTGAACACATAGTAATCCACGTAGGGGTCGCCTGCCCGCCCCTCCCTGAGCGATTCAGCCGCCGCCTGAAACCAGGGGTGCTCGGTGGAGCTGTGGTTGAGCGGCAGGTCGATGATGATCCTGATCCCCAGATCATGACAGGCCAGGACCAGGGCGCGCAAATCATCAAGCGTTCCGTACTGAGGGTCTATGCCGCGGTAATCCGTCACATCGTATTTGTGGTAGCTGGGGCTTGACATGACAGGCATCAGCCACAGGCCGTCAAAGCCCATATCCTTGATATAACTGAGCTTAGCTGTCAGCCCCGGCAGATCGCCGATGCCGTCCCCGTCCGAATCGGCGTAGGAATAGACGAAGACCTCGTACCAGTTAAAGGATAAATCTTCAGCCATCGCCGGCAGGAAGAGCCCTGCCAGAACAACGATACATATCACGCCGCAAAGTATTTTTCTCATCGTTTGCCTCCGCACGGTATCCTTGCCCGGTTTCTTGCTGTGCTTGATTATATCATCCAATGAAATGACGGGCAAGCAAACAGAGCTGCTTTGCATGTTATCAAGGCAGCCGCATGACCGCGTATGCCGTATTACTCTGTAGTTGATTTTTTGTGGGCAGAACGGGAAGCCGGCAGACACACCATCATCCTGGTGCCCACCTCTTCCCGGCTGATCACTTTGAAATAACCGCCGTGGCGGTCCACGATCCATTTGGCGATGGACAGGCCCAGGCCCGTGCCCCCGGAGTTGCGCGCGCGGGCGGGGTCAGCCCGGTAGAAGCGCTCGAAGATATGGGGCATGTCGCCGCCCGAGATCCCCTGGCCGCTGTCCTGCACCGAGAAGCAGGGCGCGCCCTGCTCATCCATAAAGGCGCGCAGGATGATGGCCTCGCCCGGGGAGGAATACTTCATGGCGTTGTCGCAGAGGATGCGCGCCGCCTGCTTTAACTGCGCCTGGTCACCCGTTGCGGGCACGGGGCCGTCCTGCTGCAGCTGCCAGGCATGGCCCTGATCGATCATGGTGTATTCTTCGTGCAGCTCCTGCATCAGTTTGGACAGATCCATCGGCTCCATCCGGGGCTGATTGCGCCCCGCGTCGCCGCGCGCCAGAAACAACAGCTGCTCCACCAGACCTTGCATGTTGTCGGCCTCGGTTCGGATGGCCGTGATACCCTCACCCAGTATCTTTTCATCCCCCTTGCCCCAGCGGTCAAGCATTTCGGCGTAGCCTCGGATGACGGAGATGGGGGTGCGCAGCTCGTGCGAAGCGTCCGATACAAAGCGTATCTGCTGCCTATAGCTCTCATGCAGGCGGCCGAGCAGGTTGTTGACCGCGTTTTCAAGCCCCTCCAGATCGCTGTCGCCGGTGGACAGGCGGGCGTCGGGGGCAGTGGGGCTGAGGGCTTCGATGGCGCTCTCCAGGTCGTGGAACTTCTGCTCGTCCAGACCCGCCCGGCTGAGCTGCTGGGCCGTTTCGCTGACCTGGCGCAGGGGAGAGAGCAGCCGCATGATCTGCCGCCGGCCGCTGCGCCAGCGGTGAATCAGCGCAAGCATTTCAAAGCCCAGGCAGATGATGCCGGCTCGAGCTGCCGATGTTAAGAAGCTGCCGGCCGATACACGAAAAACATCGCCGTCGGACAGGGAAAAGACGTAGCTGACGGAATCCAGTGTGCCGAAGACGCCAAGCCCTCCCGTCCACTCCACGCGCCTGCGCAGGGCAAATGCCCAGTCGCGGCCCAGGGCCTCCGTTTCC
>CAZVUU010000003.1:0-38095 GCA_964630465.1 uncultured Christensenella sp. | reverse complement strand
ACGGTCAGTAAAATAGCCGCATTGACCACCGTCAGCGTCCAGAACAGGCTGGCCACATGATGGCGGTTAATGCGGCCGGCGGTGGAAGTCACGCGCCTGGTATCCTTAGCCTTCACGCTTCTCCTCCCGAAGCACATAGCCGACGCCCCGCACAGTGTGCAGCAGCTTCACGCCGTATGCCTCGTCGATCTTATTGCGCAGGTAGCGGATATAGACATCGACAATATTGGTTTCCCCGGGGTAATCATAGCCCCATACCTTGTCAAGCAGGACATCGCGGCCCGAGACAATGGACTGGTTTTCCATCAGATACTGCAGCAGGGCAAACTCGCGCCCCGTCAGGTCGACAGGCTCGCCCTTCACCGTGACGGCGTGTCGGGCAATGTCCATTTCAAGCGGTCCGACCCGCAGCCGGGGGAGGGCGGCCGCCTGCTTCTTGCGCAGCGCCGTGCGGATGCGGGCCAGCAGCTCCTCGATGGAGAAGGGCTTGGTGATGTAGTCGTCAGCCCCGGTATCAAGGCCCGTGACCTTGTCCATCACGGCGTCCCTCGCCGTCAGCATGATCACAGGCAGGTCGCAGGAACGCCGCAGGCGCCGCAGCACTTCCAGGCCGTTGAGGCCGGGCAGCATGATGTCCAGCAGCATCAGATCCCAGCCGCCCTTTTCCGCCAGTTCAAGCCCAGCGCGGCCGTCTTCCGCCTTGATAACGGCATAGCCTTCGTGCGTCAGTTCAAGTTCAATAAATCGGGCGATCTTCTGCTCGTCTTCGATCAGCAGGATGGTTTGCATCTCATTCCCTCCGATCGCCCGCGCCGGACTTGATGTTTTCGGCCATCTCGGCCGCCTTGTCCATCACGCGGTTGACGCCCTCAACGCCTTTGATGCCTCTGAAGCGGTATCGCAGGCCGAAAAACAGGCCCAGCACCATCAAGGGCAGGGTGACCCAGAAGGCAAAGATCAGCAGCAGGATAAAGGCCAGCAGCGGTAGGGCAAACAGTGTCTTGTTTTGTTTGATGACGCATACATCGATTTCACCCGCGCGGTTGATCAAGGAAGCAAGCAGCTCAAACAGGCGCTGGAAGATACCGCCCGGATAATGCTGCGCCGGCCTCCTCTCGGGCTCCGGCTCTTGACGGGTGGAGTAGCTGGCCTTCTGCTCATGCTGCAGCTTGCCCTGCTGCTCCAGATAGACCAGGGCATCCAGAAGATCCCAATCGCAGGCTTCGAGGGCGGCTTTGGCGTCTTCATAGCTTACCTGCGCCTTGCTGCGCAGCTTTTCAACCATTTCAAAGTGATCCATATGATCCCTCCTCGTCAGTCTGATGATATCGCGGGAAGATTAAATGAGCAAGCATTGAATCATTAAGATTGCATGAGAAAGGGGATGCGGCAAGCCGCATCCCCTCAGTTCAATGTCTATACGGACAAATCTGAATAAGCCGGTACTAGCTTTGGCCTACATTCCCAGGCTCCTCCTGCTGACAAAACCTCTGGCAGGCATGCCGCTGTTTTCAAAGTTCTGGATCTCGACATAAGCCCAGAAATCGTCCAAATACGCGAGCAGGTGGAAAGGACTGCCTGCAGAGATGTTTTTTGCCAGCTCACGATTATCCGAGACGATTGGATCATCCACAAACAGCGAGGTCGATACATTGCTGACAGGGTTATAGCTCAGGCTGAGCTCTTGAATGGGAACGTCTCCGGGAATGGCGCTGAGGGATACAAAACCGATGCGGTAACCGCCGTTTGATAACCCATAGCCAATTAGTGCCCAATCTCCTTCTTTGCCGTAGACACGGATGGTTCCACCACCCAGGGTAGCGTTGCCAACACGATAATATGACTCACCGGGGCCTGTGAAGACAGGATAGCTGCCTGAATTAGGACTGGTCTTGGCGAAGTTTGGCAGGTATCCAACCGGTTCGGGCACCGGCTCCTCGGTGGGCTCCGGCGTCGGTTCCTCGGTAGGTTCAGGTGTCGGTACCTCGGTAGGTTCCGGCGTCGGCTCTTCGGTGGGCTCGGGCGTCGGTTCCTCGGTAGGTTCAGGTGTCGGTTCTTCAGTAGGTTCGGGTGTTTCGGTCGGTGCCGGCTTGGCGAAGCGGAATATCAGCTTGCCGGGTTCTGCCGTACCGTCTGATGAGACGGTGACGCTCTTGGGAGCGGCATCAGCTTCGATGAGATAATAGTCGCCCAATTGCGTGTCCCTTGCGGCGATCTGGTGCGTACCTTCGCCAAGCGTTTCAATATAGCCGCCCAGCAGCGCGCTCTCGTCGTCCGCCTTCACATACTCAATAGTATACTCGATAGGCAGGGAAGGAGCCGGTGTTTCCGTAGGCTCCTCCGTAGGCTCGGAGGTCGGCGTTGCCGTAGGCGTGGCAGTGGGAGTCGCCGTAGGCGTTGCTGTGGGTGTCGGTGCAGGCGTCGCTGCCTTTTCATAGAGGAAGACCACCATGGGGGGAGTTGCCGTACCGTTCTGGGCGACAGTCACATTTTGTGTGGCAGGACCCTGACGGATCCAGCCGGAAAGCCCGCTGTCGTTGGCGGTGATGGTATGCGTGCCCTCGCTTAAGGTAAAGCTCTCCATGCCGAGCAGGGCGCCGCCGGTGGTCTCATACCTGACTTCAACCTGCGCCTGGCCCTGCTTGCGCCAGACAAAGACAGCTTCAACCGGGCTTGGGACACCTTGCGCGCTGACTGTGATGGTGACTGTATTGCTGCCTGCCAGCACATAGCCTTCGGGCACCTTGCTCTGGTCTGCAGCCAGGGTAAGGCTTTGGCCGCTGATGATGGACACGGTGTCGCTATGCAGCACGCTGCTGTCGGCCTGGTCCACATACTTGACGGGGACTGAGACCGTTATCTGACTGGTCTTGTAAACAAAGGTGATGCTGGAGGGAGCGGCCGCGCCCTGGGGAGATACAGTGACCTGCTGGGTGCTGCTCCCTTGCAGGACGTAGCCCGCAGGCACCAGGCTGCTGTTGGCGGTGACCGTATGCGTGCCGGCGCCGAAAGTCTTGACCTCCTGGCCGATCAGAGCACCCGAGCTGTCGCGGTAGTATACGGGCACATTCACGCTGACGGCGTTCTGCCTGTAGATAAAGGTCAGTACCGCGGGGGTCGCCAGGCCCTGCGCGTTGACGCTGACCGACAGCCTGTCCGAGGTGATCAGGGTATACCCGGCGGGCACCTTGGCGGGGTTGGCAGCAATGGTCAGGCTCTGGCCGGGCAATACGGACACGCTGTCAGTGGCCAGGGTCAGGTTGCTGTCGGTGCGGTAATAAATGGGCACCAATACCGGGACCAGCTCGCTGTTGGATTGATAGATGAAGGCGACGGAAGCGGGAGTCGCCCTGCCCCTTGAATCCACGGTCACTGTGACGCCCGCGGGGCTGATCAGGGTATGATTGGCCGGAATCAGCCTGGGGTTGGGGGTGATGGTCAGGCTTCCCTGCGATACAAGCACCGTATCGCTGCCCAGCAATACGCCCCTGGCGTTGCGGTAGTATACCGGCACGCTGGCTGTCACCGGGCGCGGGGTCGAGGTGGCGGTGGGGGCATAGACCACATTGGGGTCGTTATATAGCTTCTGGTAGGTTTTCGGGCCGGCGATGCCGTCGACCGACAGGCCATTGAGCCGCTGGAAGTGTTGAAGCGCCTCCTTGGTCTGCTTGCCGAAGATGCCGTCAACCTTGCCTGTCAGATAGCCCAGCTCCTGCAGGCGGGCCTGCAGCCGGCGCACAGCCTCGCCCCGATCGCCCACGGCGAGAAGGGGAGGGGTGGTCGGCGTGGCGGTCGGCGTTGCCGTCGGGACAAGCGTAGGCGCAGCCGTCACCTGGGTCGTCGCCGTGACTGCCGGTGTCGGCGTCGCAAGGTCAGGCGGCGGAGGCGTCAGAGCCGGGCTGTTGATGGCTGATGAGGACAGCAGCACGGACATGTATACCAATAAAGTTTTGATGAGATCCATCTTGTTCCACTCCTTCCGGAAGGCATGAGCTTTCTATCATATAACGCGGGAAAACGACCGATTCTTGCACGAAACAAAAATTAAATGTCAATAAACTTCTTAAACTCGGGCAGTATGCCGATCTTGTCGGGGTAGTGGGCGGCAAACTGAGGGACGGCATGGCTTGGGAAGCTGTTGCCTTCGATCAGTGTGGGGCCTTCCTCCGTCAGCGCGACATCCCAGGCGATATAGCGCATGGCGGGCACCAGCCGCATGGCCTCCAGACACATTTCCTTGGCGTCCTCAAAGCCGGGCAGCTCAAAGCCGATGATCGGAGTATCGGTGATCGGGTGGCGCGTGAAGGTATTGCCTGCCTTGTCTGCCGCCACGGTCAGCAGTCTGCCGCTGTCAAGGTCCACCCGGGCAGCCATGCCGCCGCAGTCCACATTATCCATGATTTTTCCGTTGCCGATGCGCAGGAAGGCATAGACGATGCCTTCCTTCTTTTCGCCGATCAGAGTAGCGATGCGCACGGTGTTGACGGAGCCTGGGTACAGCGCCGACATGCGGGGGTGCTGCACGACGCCTTCTTCAATGATGCTCTTGCCCAAAGAGCGGACTTTCTTCACGAAAGCAGCCATATCCGACCAGTCGTCAGCGGTGCATCTTTCGATGCCCTGACCGCTTGAGCCCTCCAGAGGCTTGATGAACACGGTATTTTTGTCCTTCAAAAAGGCTTCCAAGGCCTCCTGCGGCGTGCTTTCGTCCGCTTCAATCCAGCCCCTTTGGACCCATTTGGAAAAAAGCCGGTTAAAGGCCGCCTTGTCGTCAAAAGCGTGCCAGTGCGCCTTGTCGTTCATGCGGCGGACAATGCTGTTGTTGATACCGCGGGTGAGCACCGTGCGCCGCTGAGCATCGTTTTGCTCCCACATGCGGGCGATCATGTAATCCATATAGCCCGCGTTATATCTGGCGGCACAGGCAAACATATCGCTCATCAGCCGCAGGCGGCTTTTGCCGGAGCGTTCTTTGAGGGTGCCTGTGACCGACCACATTCTTTTGTAGTCCATTTTGGTCAGGCGGTTTAACATGTAGGAAATTTTGCTCATGGCTCAAACATTAAAGCGGAACAGCGTCACGTCGCCGTCCTGCATCACATACTCTTTGCCTTCGCTGCGCACCAGGCCCTTCTCACGGCAGGCGGCCATGCTGCCCAGAGAGATCAGGGTGTCAAAAGGGACGATCTCGGCACGGATAAAGCCTTTTTCAAAGTCGGTATGGATCTTGCCTGCGGCCTGGGGCGCTTTGGTGCCTCTTGTGATGGTCCAGGCACGGCATTCATCCTCGCCGGTCGTCAGAAAGCTGATCAGGCCAAGCAAGCTGTAGCACTGCTGTACCAGGCGGTCAAGGCCGCTTTGACCGATGCCCAGTTCCTGCAGGAATTCTTCACGCTCCTCATAGTCCATCCCGGCAATCTCCTGCTCAATGGCAGCGCTGATCAGAAGGGTCTGGGCGCCTTCGTCTGCCGCGACCGATTTTACTTTTTGCACATTGGGGATCTCTTCAGGCCTCTTTGAGACATCATCCTCGGCGATGTTCAGCGCATAGATGACGGGCTTTGTGGTCAGAAGGAACCACTGCTTCAGGGTCTCCTTTTCCTCATCGCTTGCTTCAAAGGAGCGCGCGGGAAGCCCCTTTTCAAAGTGGGCAAGCAGCCTGTCTGCCAGCTCCGTTTCGGCGACGTATTTCTTTTCGCCTGTTTTTAAGAGCTTGCGCGCTTTTTCGCCGCGCTTTTGCACGGCGTCGATGTCGGAAAAAATCAGCTCCAGGTTGATGGTCTCCATATCACGTAGTGGATCAATGCTTCCCTCCACATGGACGATGTTGTCATCTTCAAAACAGCGCACCACATGCACGATAGCGTCCACTTCGCGGATGTGTGAGAGAAACTTGTTGCCCAGCCCCTCTCCCCGGCTGGCGCCGCGCACCAGGCCCGCGATGTCCACAAACTCGATCACGGCAGGCGTGGTCTTTTTGGGGCGGTACATCAGGCTCAGCTTCTCAAGCCGCGCATCCGGTACGGGCACCACGCCGGTATTGGGCTCGATGGTGCAAAAAGCATAGTTGGCCGCCATCGCGCCGGCGTTTGTGATCGCGTTAAATAGTGTGGACTTGCCGACATTGGGCAGCCCGACAACACCTAATTTCATATATGATGCTCCTTATGCGGTTGTTATTCAGCTAATTTCAGGGCTTCCTGCCAGGCTGTCAGCAATTGAGGGTCGGTCATGTCGCCCAGCGTCATTTTGCTGTGGTCCATGTCCTCGGGCATCTCCACCTCGATGTCGGGCGTGATGCCGTGTTCATGCACCTGGCGGCCCGTGGGGGTGAAGTATTGCGCGGTCGTGAACTGATAGCCCGTCTTGCCGTCGGACAGCCCGAGCACCGCCTGGATCACGCCCTTGCCGAAGGTGGTGGTGCCCACAAGCGTCGCCCTCTCATAATCCTGCAGAGCGCCGGCTACGATCTCGGAGGTGGAGGCGGAGTGCTCGTTGACCAGCAGCACCAGGGGGATGTCACTTTTTCCGTCCTTTGAGTAGCTGTCCTCACGCCCGATCTTTCCTTCGGTGTAAAACAACAGCACCCTATCAAGGAACAGATCGGCCAGCTCGACGCCGTCATTGACCCAGCCGCCGCCGTTGTCGCGCAAATCGATAATCAGCGCCTTCATGCCCTCAGCTTCCAGCTCGTCAAAGGCTTTTTTGAAGTCTTCAAAGCTGTCCCCCGCAAATTCGTAGTGGGCGATATAGCCGACGCTGCTGTCCAGCATCTTGCTCTCTACCCGATTGACGATGATCTCTGCCTTGATGATGTCAAAGGAGATCACCTCGCCTGAGCGCAGCATCTGGACATTCACGCTTTCGCCCGGCACGCCGCGCATGGTATCCACCGCGTCCTGCATGGTGGCGACCGTCACCTCAAGCTCCTCTACCATGTAGAGGATATCGCCCTTCTGAATGCCTGAGGCCTCGGCCGGCGTGCCCTTGAACACGCGGGTGACGGTGACCAGGTTGGTCTGGTAGTCGCCCAGCATCTGAATGCCGATGCCGGCATATTTGCCCTCGTCATCCTCCCACATCCGCTTCCAGGATTCCTCGGGGTAGTAGAAGGTATAGACATCGTCCGTGCCCGACAGCAGGCCCTGGATGGCTCCGTCGATCAGCGCGGTATCGTCGACATCCTGGTAATAGTATTCCTCAATGGTCTTCTTGACCTCATCAAGCTTTTCGTATTGCTTCAGACGCTCATATTCCGCCTTGGGGATGGTCACCTTTTCTCCCTGCCCGAAGTTGAAGGGGAAGGAGAAGGCGTGTACGGGAAGAGCCCCGGCGCTCAGCACAAGCGCAAGGAACAGGGCAAGAGAACGTTTTTTCATCATAACAGCCGCGCGGCTCAGGGCCGCTTTCCTTTATTTTTAATGTTGTATTTCAGGTCAAACATCAGCTTGAACAAAAAGGCGTCGGAGAACTTGCGCACGTCGAGCCCGGCGAATCTTTGCACCTTGTCAAGCCTGTAGACCAGTGTGTTGCGGTGGATATAGAGATGGCGCGCCGTATCAGACAGGTTCAGGTCCTTTTGCAGGAACATCTCAATGGTATCAAGCATTTCATCCGTCAGGAGCCTGGAAGTCTTCTTGTTGAAGATCAGGCTGTGGTAATACTGTGATTTATCCTCAGGGATCTCCGATAAAAAGCGGGGGAGCAGCATGCTGTGCCAGACAAACACGCTTTCCTCCGGCAGATACTGCGGGCCGATTTCCAGCGCGCGCTGCGCCTGCACATAGCTTTGGCGAAGGCCCTCGGGCGACGCAACGGCCTCACCGATGCCGCAGGTGACGAGAAGGTTGCTTTCTTCGCGTACGGTTTCCTGGACGGCCAGGGCATATTCCCTGGCCTCATCCGGCTGTTTCATGTCATCGAGCGTCTTGACCAGGGCGACCGATGAATCATCCAGCGCCAGCAGCAGGTCATGCTGCTCAAGCGGCAGCAGGGGAAACAGCAGCTCGTAGGCATTGTGCCGCAGAGAATGGAGGCGGTAAAGCATCACGCAGCGCGCCTGAGCGTCGGCTATGTGGTGCTCGCTGATCAGCAGCGACCGCTCCTCCTCGTTCATATCTTCAGTCAGCAGGCGCCGCCACGCGCCCGTATGGCCCTGATCGGCGGGATGCAGCCGGCCGAAAGCTTCCATGGCACCCGCTGCCAGCCGCAGGAGGTCCTCGGCGCGCTCACTCATGGGGCACAGGAGGCTCAAAGCCTCCGGCATGTTCAGACGCATAAACAAATAGCCCTTGCTCTCACGCAGCTCGCCCGCTCTCATGGCGTTTGGCAGATAAAAGGAGACGTTTTCGCGAGGGATCAGGCTGTCCCCCTGAGCGTCCACCAGCCGTATCTCCTGGCGCAAGGAGGAGAGCAGATCCGTCATTTTTTCAAGCAGCCTTTCATCCATGCGCATTCCCTTTCCTGTGAGCGTATTTTATACATTATACCATGAAGCGGGGGCAGTTAAAAGAAAAGGAGCAATCGCCCAAAGCTTGCGCCGGGATTTCCTTTTGCTTGTCCCCGCAAGAGGAAGGTGGTATCCTTTTAATATCAAATAAAGGAGGTGATTCTATGTCACAGTCCAGAGTTGAACTCAAGTTCAGCAATGCCTTTGAAGGGGTGCTGACCACGGCGCGCGGCACGGCCGCCGTCGGCCAGAAAGAAGGAGAACTCAGCCCCTATGACATGCTGCTGGGCGCGCTGGGAGCTTGCTTTTACTCTACCTTTCTGGATATAGTCAAAAAGATGCGGCTTGAATATGAAGGCGCCGCAATCGACATCACAGGCGTAAAGCGCGAAGAAGTGCCGACCACGCTCAGCACGGTCGACATGGTGTTTACAATATCAGGCGCGACAGATCAAAAAGGGTTTCAGCGCGCGGCGGATCTTGCGGCCAAGTATTGTTCCGTCCACGAAACGGTTTCAAAGGTCGCCGCTATCCGTTTAGACCTTCGATTTTCCTAAAGCAGCAAGCCAGACCCGGGATAAGGCCAGAGCCATCACAAAGGAAGCGGCATAGATCGCTTCCTTTTGCATGGGCAGCTTTTCCCAGAATTCGGCGGCGATGAAGACGGCGGAGGCAAGCAGCAACATCACGATATTGCCGGCTCTTTGCGCTGCGCTGAGCCTCTTGAAGACGATCCACAGCATCACCACGAGCATCAGCAGAGCCAGCAGCTGGTTGACGCGGATAAAGGCATTGCTTTCAAGCCTGGGATAGTCATCCTGACGCAAGGATTCAAAGAAGACTTGCATCGCGGCGAGGGGAATCAGCAGCATCAGCATCCTGTCGCCGGGGCGGACAGTCTGACGCCGACTGCACCTGAGCCAAAGCGTCAGCAGCAAAACCCAGAGACCTTCATAAAAAAAGACGGCGATGTTCCATTCGTCCCAGGGGTTGCGGATAGCCAGCGGAATAAATTGGAAAAAGGGTGCAGCCTCTTCGCCCCAGCCGCTGCCGCCCGCGATCTGCGCGAAAAACGCAGCCGTGAGAAATGCGCCCAAAGGGGCCGAGGCCCATCCGAACACCCGCCCTTTATCCTGGCGGCTGAGCTTTGCGAACAGCAGCATGCCCAGCAGCGCGCCGGCTATAAACCCGTAGAAGCTGTGCCCGCCGCCGGCGACTTGAAACAAAGGGGAGAGACCGAGAAAATGGCCTTCCATATCATCATAGAACAGCCGGCTGAAGTTGACCAAGGAAAAGACAAGCTTTGATCCGACAAAGCCGCACAGACCGGAGGCAAGCAAAAGCCGAGGAGAGCTGCCTGGGGCGATCGACATGCGCTTTTCACCCGCATACAGCAGCGCCAGGGACAGCAGGGCGCCGATCGAGAGGATCAGGCCAAAGAGATAGACGGTCAACCCGCCGAGGCTGAATGACAAAACCGGAAACATATCAAGGTACCAGCGTAGCGAAATAGATGATATCGCTGACGGGCCGTTTTTTGGGATTTTTGGGCGAATTGATCTTTTCGTTGTTGAGCACCAGGGAGTTGCTGCTGCCGCCGTCAAGGTTATAGGCAGCCAGGCAGGGTTTTCCCAAGGCCGCGGCGGCTACCAGGGTATATTCCGCGGCCTGGCGCAGCTGCAGGCCCTTGGAACCCGGATCTTCCGGCCCCTCGGTGGAGACGATCATATATTCCAGCGGGCCCAGCTGCGCGATCACCGCGCGCTGGGCAAACTTGAGCGCTGCAGTATTAAAATAGTTGGTGTCCGCAGGAAAGACAGCCTCGTTGTTTTCAACCAGGATCGGGCCGAAGGAAAAGGCATTGGAGATGCTGCGGCCCATGGCTTCGATGGCGTCTTTCGCCTCGGCGATCTCAGGCTTTTTCGCGCGATGGACAAGGTGAAAATCGCCTTCGCTGTCGATCATCAGCAGGTCTTCCCCAGTCGGGCGGTTGCGCACAGGCGTGCCTTGCCGCACAATGAAGCGATTGGAGTTGAACTGAAAATAATCGCCGTTGATCGCGGCAACCGCGTTGTAGCGTTTGGCGATGGTGGCGGCCAGCTGGTTGCCCGTACTTTTAAAGGTGCCGGCGGGCGCGGTGCGCAGCTGGGAAGGATGGGCGATTTTGATGTGCGCATACAGTATCCGGCTGTCGTAGGCACGGTCCTCATAGACCTTGACATAGATAGAATCGTCGCGGTAGCCGATGCCGTCGGTGAAATACCTGCTGCTGTCCGGCTCGCAGCCGTGGCTCAGGTCGACGGGCAGGGGGTTCAGCTCCGAAGAGAAAGTAATGCCCTCGGAGAAAGCGGAGAAAGAAGCGCAGATCAGCAGCAAGCAGATGAAAGCGGATACTTTTGGGACACTGGTAAAACAATTTTTCATCATAGCGGACTCCTTTTGATAACATTGGATAAAATATCACCCCTGCATGCAGCTGTCAATGCTTGGCTGCATGCCGCTTTGATCGGCGTGCACTTGATATGCAGATTATCTTATTATATACTCTGCGGGTCAAGGAGGACGAACATGAAACGAAACATTGTATTTATTGACGAAGACCGCTGCAACGGCTGCGGTCAGTGTGTTGACGCCTGCCACGAGGGGGCGATAGAGATAATTGACGGGAAAGCCCGTCTGATCCGCGATGATTATTGCGACGGGCTTGGCGCCTGCCTGCCCGGCTGTCCGGAAGGCGCGATCAGCATCATACAAAGGGAGGCGGATGCCTTTGATGAGGAAGCCGCCATGGCTGCCCAGGCAGCGAAGGCCCCACAGGCGAAAGCTTCTGTCAGACCTGTTTCAGCCGGATGCCCCGGCATGGCGGCCAGGGCCCTGAACCGTGATGAAGCGGCGGCTCCTGCGCCCGCTGCTTCGCAGGCTCCGCTTGAAAGCCGCCTGGGCCAGTGGCCGGTCCAGATCCAGCTGGTTCCGCTGACGGCTCCCTATTTTGAAGACGCTGACCTGCTGATCGCCGCCGACTGCGCGGCCTACGCCCATGCTGATTTCCACAACCGTTTTATGAAAGATAAGGTGACCTTGATCGGCTGTCCCAAGCTTGACCCGGTCAACTACGCCGACAAGCTGACAGAGATTTTAAAGCGCAACAACATCAAATCCCTGACACTCGCGCGCATGGAGGTGCCCTGCTGCGGCGGGCTTGAGCGCGCGGTGATCCAGGCCCTGCAGGATTCCGGCAAGTTCATCCCCTGGCAGGTGACCACGCTGAGCCTCAAGGGGGATGTGCTGGAAGACTGAAAGCAGCGGTAACAGCACGGGACAGATCAAGGGCCAATGGGGCAGATGTTTCATTGGTCCTTGGTCTTGTTTATGGTGAAAAACCCACCGGTAGGCGCGGGTTTCATTTTCGCGCTTGCGCCTCATGGCTGTTTATGTCATGATACACAAAACAAGCCCCGGACAGGAGAAGGCATGAACCGCCGCGAATTTGAATTTATTGATTACAATGTGTTGAGCGATGTAAAACTATTCTTTGTTGACATCGCTTTTCGCAATATGCACATGCATAAGGAGTTTGAGCTGTTCCGCGTGTTTTCCGGCGAGGTGGATGTCAACTGCCGGAACGAATCGTACCGCTTGAGAGAAGGGGACTTCGCGCTGCTCAACCCTCGCTGCGCGCATGAGATGCACGCGCGCAGCGAGGAGCCGGCGCGCATCCTGCCCTTGCAGGTGTCGCCCAGCTTCTGGTCGCGGTTTTATCCGCAGATATCCAATGTCGAATTTGATACCGTGCTGATTGATGACTGCCTGGGCGACATGAAGGAGAGCCTGACCCGCCATTATATTGCTGCAGCCCGTGCCTACATTGAAAAAGAACCTTATTATGAGCTGCGCTGCGCGGCGGAGATCAACCGTGTGATGGAGATATTGTTAAGCCGTGTGCCATGGCACTACCTGACCGAACAGCAAAAAGAAGTGAAGCGCGGGCAGGCCCTGAGGCTGGGGCGCATCATCAATTATATTGAGCAGCACTATACTGAAAAGCTACTTCTAAAAGATTTGTGCGAAATGGAAGGGCTATCACTGCATTATCTGTCTCGCTATTTGTCGAAGCAACTCGGTATGAGCTTCCAGGATTACCTGACCTTGCTGCGCTATCGTCGCGCCCGCTTGTTGCTTGAACGTACGGATATGAAGCTGGCAGATATCGCCTACAGCAGCGGTTTTTCGGATATACGATATCTCAACCAGGTGTTCATAGACACTCACAACTGCTTGCCTGAAGAATATCGGAAAGACTTCAGCATGAGAAGCGCTCATGTGGAGTTGGATGATGAGGGCGCTGTACAAAGTTTCCTTGATGAGCAGGAAAGTCGTATTTATCTGAATCGATGGATATCCGTCCATTCAAATATTATAGGAGCCATATAAAATGGCGTGAAAGAAGCCTTTTGCTACAAAATAATAACATAAGCTAAAAAATTAGACAAACTTATCGACTACTTTGCTGTTTTTTCTGCTATACTTTTAGTAGAAAAACACAGACACAGTCGTTTTGCCGTTCAGAATCAATAGGCGTCGTTGACGCCTGAAAATAGGAGGAAAAAATGAAAAGACATTTGCTTCGAATGACCCTATCCCTGTTAATGGCGGTGATCATGCTGCCGACGCTTCCGCTTGCGGCTCAAGCTGAAGAACCAATGACTGTTTCGGTTTTCATCGGTGAGGCCCGTGATCAACCGACCAGTGACAACAAAGCCTTCAAATTGATCGAAGAGGAATTCGGGCTGAAGTTTGAGTTTGAGTTCCTTGCGGGAGATCTGACCGAAACGCTGGGCGTCAAGATTGCCGGCCAGGATTATGCCGACCTTATAGACGGCGGGAACTTCGCCGAAAAATTGATCGAAGCCGGTGCCCTGATCAATCTGATGGACTACATCAGCGAGGAGAAGACACCCAACATCTATCATCACATTCAGCCCTACCTCGGCCGCATCCTGGACGATGAAGGCCGCCTGTTCATCATCCCCAACTATGGCCGTTATTACAACACGCAGGATTACGGGATGAACTATGTCAATGGGCCTGCTTTCTTTGTGCAGAAGAAGGTGCTGGCCTGGGACAACTATCCGATGATCAAAACCATGGATGAGTACTTTGATCTGATCGAGCGTTATGTGGCAGCTAATCCCACCAATGACAAGGGTCAGAAGAATGAGGGCTTTGTCATTCTCTGCGAGGACTGGCGGGCGTTCTGCCTGTTCAACCCCGTCCAGCATCTGATGGGCCGTCCCAATGACGGTGACGTAATCGTGGATATTGACAACAACTATTTGACTGAGGCCTATGTCATTCAGGACTATGCCGCGCACTATTACCGCAAGCTTAACGACCTGTTCCATAAGGGGCTGATCTCGCAGGATACTTTCGTGATGAACTATGACCAGTACTTGGCCAAGATTTCCAGTGGCACGGTAGTGGGCATGTTTGACCAGGCCTGGGATTTCAATACAGCCAACGATGCACTGCGTGCGGCTGAGATGTTTGATAGCACCTACCAGGGATTGCCCATTGTGTACAGCCCCGAACAGGCCGGCAAGGAGATCACCGAGCACTACCTCAACGGCACAGTTATCAACGTCAACCGCGGATTTGGCATCAGTGTCAACGCCAAGGATCCGGAGCGCCTGGTGCAGTTCATGGAAAAAATGCTGGACGACAAGTGGCAGGAGATGATCTGGTGGGGCATCGAAGGAGAAGATTACTACATGGAAAACGGCCGCTTCCTGCGCAGCTATGATCAGATTCAGAATGCCGCAAACGCCGTGTGGAGAAATAAAAACAGCGCGTATGCCCTGACCAATTCCATGCCCAAAAAGCAGGGTGAGATGGACGACGGCAACAAATGGGACCCGATGGTACAGCCGGAGTGCTACTTCCTGCAGATGAACGACTACGACAAGGAATTCCTTGCTGCCTATGGCATGCAAAGGCCCCTTGACTTCTTTAACGACCCGATTGAGCTGGCTCCCTACGGCGAGGCCTGGCAGATTGACGTAACGGTGGATCAGGATGCCAATGACGCCAAGGCTGCCTTCCAGGATACGCAGCGCAAGCTGCTTCCCCAGATCATCATGGCGGCTCCTGAAGAGTTTGACGCCAAATGGGAAGAGTTTGTTCAGGCGGTAGAAGATATCCCCGTTAGTGACTTTGTTGACTTCATGCAGGAGTCCATCCTGAAATTGGTAGAGAAGAGCAACTGATACCCATGTAAAGAGGCGGCGGGAGCCTGGTCTCCCGCCGCCTCAGACAATCGCTTAACATCAAAGCCAAGAGAGGTGCCCCATGCAAGGTACAAAGCTCCCCGGGGGCAAAGCATCAAATAGCGGAGCGTCATCCGGCCGAAGCTCTTTTTTCAAGTTGCTGTGGCAGCAAAGGCAGCTCGCGCTCATGAGCGTGCCGATGCTTCTGTATGTCGGCTTGTTCAATTACTTCCCTTTGTGGGGCTGGATAACCGCATTTATGAATTACAAGCCCGCTCTTCCGTTGCTTCAAAATGAGTGGGTCGCGCTGAAGAATTTTGAATGGTTGTTTTCAAGGCCGGAGTTTCTCGGGGCAGTGCGCAACACATTCGCCATGGCCGGAATCAATCTGGTGTTCGGCTTTGTCTTTCCGATCCTGCTGGCGCTGCTGCTGCGGGAGATCGGGCATACAGGATTCAAACGGACTGTACAGACTGTTACCTATCTGCCGCATTTTTTAAGCTGGGTCATCGTGGTGGGCATAGCACAAACAATGCTCTCAAGCGGCGGGGCTGTCAATCAGCTGCTGCTTACGCTGGGGCTGGTGGATAAGCCTGTCTTTTTCCTGGGAGAAGGGCGATATTTCTGGTGGCTGGTAGGTTTTATCCATGTCTGGAAGGAATGCGGCTGGAATTCCATCATTTACCTGGCGGCGATGAGCGCGATCGACCCCGCGCTGTATGAGGCGGCGGAGATGGATGGAGCGGGGCGCTTCAAAAAAATGCGGCATATCACCCTGCCCGGTATCCGCAGCACTTTCATGGTACTTCTGATCATGAATATTGGATACTTGATGGAGGCAGGGTTTGAGATACAGTACCTGATGGGACAGAATGTGGTGATGGACTGGTCACAGACCATCGATATCTTTGCGCTTAAGTATGGGATCGCCAGGGGTCAGTACAGCAGGGCGATTGCTGCGGGTATCTTCAAAAGTATTGTATCGATTGCTTTGATGACCGGAGCCAATCTTACCGCCAAACGCTTTGGCGAGGACACGCTGCTGTAGGGAGGAGAAAGTGATAAGCGAAAAGAAATTGACGAGATTGCCTCGTGTCAGTATGAAAAGCCGCTCTGTTTTTCCTTATATCAACGCGTTGTGCATGATACTGATCATGTTTGTCACTCTTTATCCCGTGGCCAACACAGTTGCCATTTCTTTGAATGACGGCACCGACGCGGTGCGCGGTGATATCGGTCTGTGGCCGCGTGTATTCAGCCTGAAAAGCTATGAAACAATCTTTCAGGACGAGATCATATATAATGCCTTTTTTATTACAATCGCCCGGACACTGATCCAGGTGATCCTCAATGTTGTACTCACATCCATGCTGTCTTATGCCTTAAGCAGGCGTGAGTTTGTCTTGCGAAAGTTCATTACAACGATCATGGTAGTGACCATGTATGTCAACGCTGGCTTGATTCCCAACTATCTGCTGATTTCACGCACGCTGGGGCTCGGGAGCAGTTTTTGGGTCTATATCATCCCGACGATGTTTTCGTGTTTTAATATGATCGTGATGCGCACCTATATTTTAAGCCTGCCGGAGGCTTTGATTGAGTCGGCGCGGATTGACGGAGCCGGTGATTTCTATCTGTTCTGGCGGATCATCTTCCCCTTAATCTTGCCGGTGGTGGCTACGGTGGCTTTGTTTGTGGCAGTGGGCGCCTGGAACAGCTGGTTTGATACCCACCTGTACAATGCAAGCAAAGTGCGTCTGCATACCTTGCAATACCTTTTGAAAATGAAGCTTGCCACCACGACAAACAGCGCGAATGCCGCAATGACCACAGCCGACGCGGCCGCAAGCACAACCCTGACAACGCCGATTACCATCCGTGCGGCGATCACTGTGGTATCTGCGGCACCAATCATGGCGGTCTATCCCTTCCTGCAGCGCTACTTTGTGGTCGGGCTGAGCGTGGGCAGCATTAAGGGCTGATAAGATTTCAAACAGCATTATCAAGGAGGACTGATTATGGACCCATACAATCACCGCAGATCCGCGGCTAGCCTGACCATCAAGCGCCCGGATGGAAGCCTTGTTTGTGAGAAGCCTGTGCGGCTGAGGCTGAAGCGTCATCAATTCCTGTTTGGTGCCGGGATGTTTGACGTCCTTGAGATGTGTGATCCGGGTGCCGAAGAAGACAGGCAAGCCTTTTTACGTCAGCGTCTGGATCTGCTCAGAAGTGTTTTCAACTATGCCACGCTGCCCTTTTACTGGGGTCGTTTTGAGCCTGAAGAAGGCAAGGCAGACACGCAGCGCCTGCTGTCCGGCGCGAGGTGGCTGAAGGAAAGAGGTATCGTTCTCAAGGGTCATCCGCTGTGCTGGCACACAGTCTGCGCTCCTTGGCTGCTGAAGTACGATAATGCCACCATCCTTGAAAAACAGCTGGCCCGTATCCGGCGTGAGGTGGAAAACTTTAAAGGGTTGATTGACATGTGGGATGTGATCAATGAGGTGGTGATCATGCCGGTTTTTGATCGCTACGACAATGCCGTTACCCGTCTGTGCAAGCAGTGGGGGCAGGTTGGTCTGACGAAGATGGTGTTTGATGAAGCCAGGAAAGCATCCGCGAAGGCTGTGCTGACGCTCAATGATTTCAACACATCCCCTGATTATGAGCGATTGATCGAGCGGTGCCTCCAGGCGGGCATACCCATTGATATTATCGGCATTCAGTCCCATCAGCACCAGGGCTACTGGGGACGAGAAAAGTTGGAGGATGTGCTGAGCCGCTTTTCAAGATTCGGCTTGCCTATCTACTTTACCGAGAACACATTGATTTCAGGTGAATTGATGCCCGCTCATATTGAAGACCTGAATGATTGGGTGGTGCCGTCCTGGCCTACAACGCCCGAGGGTGAAGAGCGACAGGCGGGTGAAGCAGAGGAAATGTATCGGGTGCTGTTTGCGCATCCCCGTGTCGAAGCCGTCACCAACTGGGATGCAACCGACGGAAAATGGCTGGGGGCGCCTTCAGGCGTACTGCGTGAGGACAATTCCGTAAAGCCCGTATTCAGAGCGCTTGACCGCCTGATCAATGAGGAGTGGACAACGGATATACGCACCCGGACGGATGATGAGGGGCGGGTATCATTTGAAGGAATGCGCGGCAGCTATGAGTTGTCATGCGAGGGGACGCTACATGAGTTTGACTTGAGCTCCAAGGGCCGGCAGGACATATCGCTGATCATATAGCTTACACTTTCCATGTATACATCGGAATGGCTGCGTATGTATCAGGCAGAAAAGCAAGTAAATATAAATAATTAAGCAAATTAATCTTTCTCGCCGCAGGTTTCTCTGCTATCATGTGGACACAGAGAGACCGGTTATATTTTGCTACGCTCACAGAGCGGCGGGCATGGGTGAGTAACTGTACACAGGAGGATATCATGAAACAGGCATGGATTTTACAAGGCGGCTGGGAAGGACACGAGCCGGAGAAGACGGCACCCCGGTTCAAGAGGATGCTGGAGGAACATGGCTACCAAGCGACGATCCAACGGTCGCTTGACTGCCTGGCGGATGAGGCGGCCATCCGGCAGCTCGACCTGGTGGTCGCCTGCTGGACGATGGACGAGGTCAAGCAGGAATATACGCAAAACCTCAGCCGCGCCGTGGGCGCGGGGGTAGGCCTCGCGGGCTGCCACGGCGGCATGTGCGACGCGTTTCGCAAGGACACCGAATGGCAGTTCATGACGGGAGGGCAGTGGGTCAGCCACCCCGGCGGCGACGGGGTGGAATATACGGTCAATATCTGTCACGGCTCCTCGCCCATCGTGGAAGGGCTTACTGATTTCCCGGTGAAAAGTGAACATTATTACCTGCACATCGACCCCGCCGTGGAGGTGCTGGCCACCACGCGTTTCCCCATTGTTCCCTATTATCATATCGCCAACAAGCCTGTGGACATGCCCGTGGCCTGGACCAAGTACTGGGGCCTCGGCCGCGTGTTTTACTGTTCGCTGGGGCATCATGATGATGTGTTCGATCTGTTTCCCACATCGGCCGTGCTGATGGAGCGCGGCCTGCTCTGGGCGGGCGAGGGCAAGGCCTTTGCCGCGGACATGGGGCTGACGGACGAGCGCTTTCTCAGCGACGCCAAGATGTACTGAGGAGGATGATCATGAAAAAACTGAAAGTAGCCTTAATTGGCACGGGTGATATCAGCGGCATTTACTTGGAGAACATCACGGGGCTGTTCCGCGATATCGAGATCGCGGGGGTCTGCGACCTGATCCCCGGGCGGGCAGAGGCTGCCCGCGAAAAATACGGCCTGGCGCGCGTCTATACCGATATGTACGAGGCCTTTGATGACCCCGCGGTCGATATCATCCTCAACCTGACCCGCCCGCACCAGCACGCGGAGGTAACGCGTGAGGCCCTGATGCGCGGCAAACATGTATACACCGAAAAGCCCCTGGGCATCAGCGTTGACGAAGGGCTGGAGCTGATCAGGCTGGCAGAGGAAAAGGGCCTGATGATCGCAGGCGCGCCGGACACGGTGCTGGGCGCCGGCATCCAGAGCTGCCGCAAGTACATTGACAGCGGTATGATCGGCGACATCGTGGGCGCGGCAGCCTTCATGGTCTGCCGCGGGCATGAGACCTGGCACCCCGACCCGGAGTTTTACTACCAGGCGGGAGGCGGGCCGATGCTGGACATGGGGCCCTACTATGTCACCGCCCTGGTGAGCCTGCTGGGCCGGGTGGAGCGTCTGACGGCAGCCGGCAAGAGGACCTTTAAAAAGCGTTTGATCACGAGCGCGCCCCGCTTTGGGGAGAGCATAGACGTTGAGGTGGATACCTATGTGCTGGGCATGATGCAGTTTGAAGGCGGCGCGCTGGGCAGCATCTTCACCACCTTTGACGTGCATTATCCGCACCAGGCCAGGCTTGAGATCTACGGTAGCGAGGGCACCATGATACTGCCCGACCCCAACACCTTCAGCGGGCCGGTCAGGATCTTCCGGCCGGAGAGCGGTATGTCGCAAGACCTGCCCCTGCTCTTTGATTACGCGAAGAACAGCCGCAGCTTGGGGCTGGCGGACATGGCCAATGCGATCAGGTCAGGCCGCGACGCAAGAGCGGGCGGAGAGCAGATCATGCATGTGCTGGAGGTGCTGACAGGCTTTGAGCGCAGCGCCCGCAGCGGAATGTGGCTGGATATGCAGACGCCCTATGCGCGCCCTGTGCCGATGAAGAAGGCGGAGCTGCCGGGCCGTCTGGACTGAGGATTCTTTCATGACTACAGGCTATCGGGTGCTTGAAACAGGCAGCGGCGTCCTGCAGATATGGGACGCGATGGGCGTCGGGATGACGCTGTTTGCCGGCAGTGAACGCGCCCTGCTGTTTGACACCGGATACGGCCTGTGGGACACGGAAGGGCTTATCCGCAGTCTGACGGACAAGCCGCTGACCGTTCTGTTGAGCCATGCTCATCACGACCATGCCCTGGGGGCGCTCCGCCTGGGAGGGGAGGTCCTCCTGCACCCGGCTGATCTGCCCCATTGGCCTGTCTATACCGACCGCGCGCAGCGGAAGAGGGTACTCGATGCCGCGCGGGACAAGGACCCGGCGCCCGACGAGTGGGCGATGCAAAACTATGTGAACGCGCCTGTACCCCGGGTTAAGCCGCTTGAGTCAAAGGCTTTTGACCTGGGCGGTCTGCGCCTTGAGGTGCTGCATTTGCCGGGGCATACGCCCGGCTCCATCGGCTTGCTGTGTGAAGAAAAGGGGATCCTCGCGGCAGCGGACAGCTGGAATCCGCAGACCTGGGTATTCTTCCCGGAATGCTGCGATCTGGATACCTACAGGCGGAGCCTGCGCTCCCTGCGTCACCTGCCCTATGACCGGGTCCTGGTCAGCCATGATCCAGAGGCCCGCCCCGCCGCTCGCCTGCATGCCTATATCGATGGCTTATCCGATGAGACGCTGGACGAGGCAAAGCCCTGGGCCATCGCGGGTCATGAGGGGACCCGAACAGCCCGATGCTTTCCCGCTCCCGGCAGCCCCTTGATATTTGACCGCGATAAATGGAGGAAAACATACGATGACTGAACGCCGCTTGCTGTGTGATGGCTGGCGCTTTGCCGAGCTTGCGCCCGATACGCCGGTTTCGGAAGCCCTGAAGCTTGAAGGAAGGCCCGTGGACATCCCGCATGATTTTTTGATCGGGGAAGCCAGCCGCCTGTACCGGGATGCCGATGGCTGGTACTTCAGGACGCTGCCCCTGGCGCCGCCTCCTTACAGGACGGCCCTCCGCTTTGACGGCGTTTACATGGACAGCACCCTGTTTGTCAACGGCGAGCCTGCCATGGAATGGAAGTACGGCTATACGGCCTTTGAGTGCGATCTGAACCGATTCGTACAGGGAGACAGCTGCCGGGTCGCCCTGCGGGTGCGCCACCGCGCGCCCAACAGCCGCTGGTATTCGGGGGCCGGCATCTATCGCGACGTCACGCTGATCACGCGGCCCGGGCATCACATCCCCACCGACGGCCTGTACTGCGCCGCTTCCCGTCGCGAGGACGGCAGCTGGCTGCTGAGCCTGTCCTGCGAGCAGGCGGGCGGGGAAGGCGGGCTGTTCCGCTTCAGCGTGCTGGACGCCGGGGGGGAGCTTCTGGCCGGGACGCAACCGGGCCCGGCGGAGCAGCAGCTCGTCTTGCGGGAGGCCAGACTCTGGGATGTGGATGACCCCTACCTGCACAGCGTGAAGGCCGAACTGATCGAGGGGGGCGAGGTGCGCGACCAATGCGAGATCCCCCTGGGCCTGCGCAGCCTTTCGCTCGACCCGGACCGCGGGCTTTCTCTGAATGGCCGTCACATCAAAATACACGGGGCCTGTCAGCACCATGAGCTGGGCGCATTGGGCGCGGCCTTCAACGAGGCCGCGGCGCAGCGCCAGCTGGACAGCCTGCGCAGGATGGGCGTCAACGCTGTGCGCACCTCGCACAACCCGGCCTCCGAAGCCTGGCTTGACCTGTGCGACCGAATGGGCATGCTGGTGATGAGCGAGGCTTTTGATATGTGGGAGCATGCGAAGACAAAATATGACTATGCCCGGTTTTTCTCCGAGTGGCACGAACGCGATGTGGCCAGCTGGGTGCGTCGCGACCGCAAGCATCCATGCGTGATCTTCTGGTCCATCGGCAACGAAGTGCCCGATGTGCGCAGCGAGCGCGGCATCGACGTGACGAGGACGCTGCGCGACCTGGTGCGCCGCCACGACCCCGCCGGGCATGCCTTCGTCACGATGGGCAGCAACCACATGACGGATGAAAACGCCCAGCGCTGCGCGGAGCTGCTGGACTGCGCGGGCTACAACTATGCCGAGCGGCTCTATGAAAGCCACCGCAGGAAGCACCCTCATTGGAACATCTACGGCAGCGAGACCTCCTCAGCCCTGCAGAGCCGGGGCATCTATCATTTCCCGCTGAGCCAGCCGATCCTGGCGGATGACGACCTGCAGTGCTCGTCGCTTGGCAACTGCGCGGCCAGCTGGGGGGCTAAAAATGCCGAGACCTGCATCATCCAGGATCGGGACGCGGACTTCAGCCTCGGCATGTTCATATGGACGGGCACCGATTATATCGGAGAGCCCACGCCCTATCACACCCGCAACAGCTACTTCGGCCAGATCGACACCGCGGGCTTTGAAAAGGATGCCTTCTATCTGTATCAGGCCGCGTGGACGGAAGAGCCCATGGTGCACATCCTGCCCCACTGGGACTGGAACGAGGGGCAGATGATTGACGTCCGGGTGTGCACAAACCAGCGCCTGGTACGCCTGTATCTGGATGATGAGCTGATCGGGGAGCAAGAGGTCGATATCAAGCAGGGCATGAAGCTCTATGCCGACTGGCGAATCCCCTATAAGAAGGGCAGCCTGCGCGCGGAGGCACTGGATGAGTCGGGCCATATTGCGGCCAGCCATGAAAGGGCGGGCTTTGGCGATGCCGTCCGGCTGGTGCTGCGCACGGATCGAAAGGAGATCCGGGCGGATGGCCGTGACATGGCTTTCCTGGAAATCAGCGCGGTCGACCGGGAAGGGCATGCGGTGGAAAACGCGCTGAACCGCGTGCGGGTCAGCGTGAGCGGAGCCGGGCGTCTGGCCGGCCTTGATAACGGCGACAGCGCCTCGCGCGATGAATACAAAGGCACGAGCCGCCGCATGTTTTCGGGTAAGCTGCTGGCCATGGTAATGGCCGGGCTGGAGGGGGGAGAGGTTTATGTGCAAGCGGAGAGCACGGGGCTGGAGCCTGTCTCGCTGAGGCTGAGCGCTATACAGGCACCTTTACCTCAAGGCATATCTGCCCTTGAAAGCTGCCCGTCAAGTCCGCAGAACGACGAGGTGCCCGTGCGAAAGATCGAGCTGACGCGCGAAGGCCCCGCCCGGCTAAGCCCGGAGCATCCCTCCTGTGTCGTCAAGGCCCGTTTGCTGCCCGAGGGGCACAGCTATCCTGACATCACCTGGCGGGCAGCCGGCGTGACAGGCATCGAGAGCCATGCCGTGAAGCTGGAGGCAGAGGGGAAGACCTGCCGCGTCACGGGCCTCAGCGACGGGCTCGTTTACCTGCGCTGCATGGCGCACAACGGATCGCCCCAGCCGGAGCTGATCTCCATGCTAGAGATCGAAACGAGCGGCTTTGGCAAGAGGAATATCGACCCCTATAGCTTTGTCGAGGCCGGCGTCTATAGCCTGTCTGAGGGGGAGCTGGCCAGCGGCAATGACCGTGGCGTCTCCATCCCGCCCAATACCACAGGCGTCTTTGGCTTTGAGAGGGTGGATTTCGGGCCCTGGGGCTCCGACAGGATCACCATCCCCGTATTTGCCTTGAACGACGGACCCTGCACCCTGTCACTCTGGGACGGGCTGCCGGGGCAGGGCGGAGAGCATATCACAGACCTTTCCTATCACAAGCCGATGATCTGGAATACCTATCAGGAAGAAAGCTGGACGCTGCCCCGCCGCCTGAAGGGCATCATGAACCTGTGTATCGCCTCCTCCGACCGCCTGCATGTGCGGGGCTTCCGCTTTGAAAAGCAGGAGCGGGCCTACAGCCGTATCTACGCCGCGGAGGCTGACGGCCTGTGGGGGGACAGCTTTGAAAGGGAAGATACCTGGGTCAGGCGCATCGGCAACAACGTGGCGCTGCGCTTTGAAAATATGCACTTTGGCGCAGAGTCCAAGATGCTGGCCATCAGCTGCGCTTCCAGAGGCTCGGACAGCGCGGAGCTGCTCTTTGAGCCGAAGGAAGGGGAGGCAGTCAGGGTGACGCTGCCCCTGAGGGGCGGAGGCATAGAGAAGGAGAACCGCTTTGACCTGTCCGGCATCGCAGGCGAGGGAGACCTCAGCTTCATGTTCCTGCCGGGCAGCGATGTGGACTTTCACTGGTTTCAATTTCAGCAAGGAGAAGAGGTATGACAAGCGACAGACGATTGGCCTGGCTGGCCTTTTTAGGGGCTGAGGCGGCGGACGGCACAAGCCCCGCACAGACGGCAGCAGAGGAACTGCGCATTGGCAGGGAGAAGCTCGGGGTCAAAGAGCCTGTCTCGCTGCGTACGGAAGGGCAGGGGGAAGGCTTTGCCATCTCGCGCGGCGAGACAGGCTACCTCATACAAGGCGGCGACAGGGGCATCCTCTACGGCGTATACAGGCTGTTGATGAAGCTGGCCGCCGGACTCGATCCCTTGTGTGAATGGACAGAGCCCGCCCATGAGCTGCGCATGCTCAACCACTGGGACAACATGGACGGCACGGTGGAGCGCGGCTATGCCGGCGCCTCCTTGTTTTTCAAGGACGGGCAATTTATCAAGGACCATGGGAGGCTGCGCCAGTATGCGCGGATGCTGGCTTCGGCGGGCATCAACGCCGTCTGCCTCAACAATGTGAACGTGAAGCATCCGGCCGATCAGCTGATGATGGAGCCTCTGCTGGAGGAGCTCGCAAAGAGGGCCGACCTGCTGCGCGCCTATGGCATCCGTCTGATCCTGGCCATCGACTACGCCCTGCCTCATACCATGGGCCTGGACACTGCCGACCCGCTGGACCCCGCCGTAGCGGGCTGGTGGAGCCGTCAGGCGGATAATATCTACCGCCATATTCCCGACTTCGCGGGCGTGCTGGTCAAAGCGGACAGTGAGTTCCGCCCCGGTCCCTACATATACGGGCGCAGCCATGCCGAAGGGGCCAACATGCTGGCCCGCGCCTTCAAGCCGCACGGGGGAAAGGTGATCTGGCGCTGCTTTGTATACAACTGCACCCAGGACTGGCGGGACAGGAAAACCGACCGCCCCAAGGCCGCCTATGAACACTACGCGCCGCTGGACGGACAGTTTGACGACAACGTGATCCTGCAGATCAAAAACGGGCCCTATGACTTCCAGGTGCGCGAGCCGCTGTCGCCGCTGTTTTATGCCATGCCGCAAACGGCCAAGGCGCTTGAGATTCAGCTGGCGCAGGAATACACGGGTCATCAGATCGACCTGTATTATATGCCGCCGATGTGGAAGGAACTGGCCCGTGACCTGAAGGGGTATGAGCCGCGGCATATCTGTGCCGTGAGCAACCTGGGTGACGACGAGAACTGGACGGGCCATGACCTGGCACAGGCCAATCTCTTTGCCTACGGCCTGTTTGCCTGGCGGGGGCAGGCGGATGAAGCTGACGCCGACTGGTGGATCCGCCTGACCTATGGAGCCGACCCGCGCCTTTTGGACAGGCTGGGCGGCATGCTGGCGCGCTCCCGCAGCGTCTATGAAAAGTACACGGCGCCGCTTTCGCTGTGCTGGATGGTACGGCCGCATACACACTATGGCCCCGATCCCGAGGGGTACGAGTACGACAAATGGGGCACCTATATGCGTACCGACAGGGAAGGTATCGGTATCGACCGCAGCAGCCGGGGCACGGGCTATACCCTGCAGTATCCGGAGCCCTGGCGCAGCCTCTACGACAGCCCCGACACCTGCCCGCAGGAGCTGCTGCTCTTTTTCCACCGGCTGCGCTTTGATCATGTGCTGCCCGACGGGCGGACGGTGATCCAGTACATTTACGACACGCGTTTTGAAGGGGCCGATGAGGCCGAGGGGTTGCTTGATGACTGGCAAGGCCTGGAAGAACTGATCCCGGAGGACAGCTGGCGGCACACACGGGAGCGCCTGAGCCGCCAGCTTCAGAACGCCCGGGAATGGCGGGATGTGCTTAACAACTACTTCCTGCGGTTCTCCGGCGTGCCCGATCAGAAGGGCAGACTGATTTATTGAGGTGAAGGGATGAAATTAGGGATGCGCTGGTTCGGCACCGGCCATGATACGGTGCCGCTGAAATACATCCGTCAGGTGCCGGGTGTGGAAGGGGTGATCACCACGCTCTATGACACCCTGCCCGGAGAAGTCTGGCAAAGGGAGGCCATCCGCGCGCTGAAAGATGTGGTGGCGGCAAGCGGCCTCAGGGTGCTGGGCATCGAAAGCGTCAATGTGCACGACGCCATCAAGGCAGGCCTGGATGAACGGGACATGTATATAGACAGGTATATCCAGACGCTCTCCCGCCTGGGCGAAGAGGGCATCGATCTGGTGTGCTACAACTTCATGCCGGTGTTTGACTTCACCCGCTCGGACCTGCGCAAAAAAAGGGAAGACGGCTCCTATGTATTCGCCTACGATCAGGCGCTGATCGACCGCATCGATCCGGAGAATATGAATGAGTACATGGCAGGTATCTCCGGCGGCTATGTGATGCCGGGCTGGGAGCCTGAGCGTGTGGGGGAGCTCAAGCGGCTGTTTAAGCTCTACGAAGGCATCGACGACCGGGCTTTGTTTGACAACCTGGTCTACTTCCTGAAGGCTCTGATGCCCGTGTGCCGCAGGTACGGCATCCGCATGGCCCTTCACCCGGATGACCCTGCCTGGCCGGTCTTCGGCCTGCCCCGCATCGCGGGCGGAAAAGAAGGGTTTCTCCGCATCCTGGAAGCGGCGGATGACGAGCACAACGGCGTGACGCTCTGCACGGGCTCCCTGGGATCAAACCCCGAAAACGACATCCCGGGTATCATCCGCGCCCTGGGGAAGCGCATACACTTCGCCCATGTGCGCAATGTACGCCACACCGCGCCGGGAGTGTTTGAGGAGTGCGCGCACCTCAGCCGGGACGGTTCGCTTGATATGTATGAGATCGTCCGGGCCTTTCATGACAGCGGCTTTGAGGGGGTGGTCAGGCCCGATCACGGACGGGATATCTGGGGTGAGAAGGCCATGCCGGGCTACGGTCTGTATGACAGGGCCCTGGGCTGCGCCTATCTGAATGGTTTGTGGGAAGCGGTCGGAAAAGCTACGATAAATTCAAGAAGTCAAACTAAGCAAAAGAATTGAACAAGATAATCCGACATTATGAACAGCTTTCGTGTATAATACGGGCATAGAACGACATAAATGCAGAAAAACATTAACGGAGGAATCTATGAGCGAGATATTCAGCGGCATCGGCAGCATTCCCTATGAAGGGGCGAAGTCGACCAATCCCCTGGCTTTCAAATACTATGACCCCGACCGCGTCGTCCTGGGAAAACCCATGCGGGAGCATCTCCCTTTCGCGATGGCTTGGTGGCATACGCTGGTTGCGACGGGAACGGACATGTTTGGCCCCGGAACCGCGGACAAAAGCTTCGGTGAAAAGCCCGGCACCATGGAGCATGCCAGAGCCAAGGTGGATGCCGGCTTTGAGCTGATGACAAAGCTGGGCATCAGCTACTTCTGCTTCCACGATGTGGATCTGGTGCCCGAGGCAGACGACATCAAGGAAACCAACAGGCGCCTGGATGAAATCACCGACTACATGCTGGTCAAGATGAAAGAGACCGGCATCAAGTGCCTGTGGGGCACAGCCAATATGTTCTCAAACCCCCGCTTCATGAACGGCGCCGGCTCCACCAACAGCGTGGATGTCTACTGCTTTGCCGCCGCGCAGATCAAAAAGGCGCTGGAGCTGACCGTCAAGCTGGGCGGCAAAGGCTATGTCTTCTGGGGGGGCCGCGAGGGCTATGAAACCCTGCTGAACACCGACATGAAGTTTGAGCTGGAGAATATCGCCTCCCTCATGCGCATGGCGCGCGACTACGGGCGCAAGATCGGCTTTGAGGGCGTCTTCCTCATCGAGCCCAAGCCCAAGGAGCCCATGAAGCATCAGTATGACTATGACGCGGCGACGGCCATCGGCTTTTTGCGCCAGTATGGGCTGGACGGGGATTTCATGATGAACATCGAGGCGAACCACGCCACGCTGGCCGGCCATACCTTTCAGCACGATCTGCGCGTGTCTGCCATCAACGGCATGCTGGGCTCGGTGGACGCCAATACGGGCGACCTGCTGCTGGGCTGGGACACGGATGAATTTCCCTGCAGCATTTATGATACGACGCTGGCCATGTATGAAATCATCAAATCAGGCGGCCTGAAGGTCGGCCTCAACTTTGACGCAAAGCCCCGCCGCGCCAGCTATACCGCGCAGGATCTGTTTGAAGCTCATATCCTGGGCATGGACAGCTTCGCGCTGGGCCTGATCAAGGCGGCGGAGCTGATCGAGGACGGGCGCCTGGACCAGTTTGTCAAGGAGCGCTACGCTTCCTTCGAAGGCGAGCTTGGGCAGAGCATCCGCAACGGCAAAGCCAGTTTGGAACAGTTGGCCGAGCGGGCGGAAACCATGGGGGCGCCCGCGCTGCCCGGCAGCGGCCGCCAGGAATACCTGGAGGGCCTTCTCAACAACATCCTGTTTCGGGGATAAGCCATGAAATATGTATTGGGCATTGACCTGGGCACCAGCGGCGTCAAAACGGTGCTGTTTGACGCCTCGGGCCGGCAAAGCTGCGAGGCATCGGAGGAATACCCCCTCTACCAGCCCCGGAACGGCTGGGCTGAGCAGCAGCCGGAGGACTGGTATGAGGGCGCCGCGGCCACCATCCGCAAGGTGATGGAGGTATCCGGCGTACCCGCCTCGGATATCCTGGGCATCGGCATCTCAGGCCAGATGCACGGGCTGGTGATGCTGGATGAAGAGGGGAAGGTGCTGCGGCGCAGCATCATCTGGGCCGATCAGCGCTCCGGTAAGGAGTGCGAGGAGATCGAAGCTCTGGTCGGCCGCGAGAAGCTGATTGAAATCACCTGCAACCCCGCCCTGACCGGCTTTACGCTGAGCAAGCTGATGTGGGTGAGAAAGCATGAACCGGACATCTATGCCCGCTGCCGGCATATCCTGCTGCCCAAAGATTATCTGCGCTACCGCCTGACGGGCGACTTTGCCACAGAGGTATCCGACGCCAGCGGCATGCAGATGCTGGATGTGCCCAAACGCCGCTGGAGCGAGGAGCTTCTGAGCATTCTGGACATAGACCCCGCGCTCTTGCCCAAAGTCTATGAGTCCCCCGAAGTGACGGGGCATGTGCACGAGGAAGCGGCCGGGGCGACCGGCCTGTCCGCCGCGACGCTGGTCGTCGGCGGCGCGGGTGACAATGCCGCCGCCGCGATCGGCACAGGCGTGGTGCGGGACGGCACGGCCTTCACCACCATCGGCACATCGGGCGTTGTCTTTGCCCATACGGACAGCCTGCGGCTGGACCCAAAGGGCCGCGCGCATAGCTTCTGCTGCGCCGTGCCCGGCGCCTGGCATGTCATGGGTGTGACGCAGTCCTCCGGCCTGTCGCTGCAGTGGCTGCGCAACAACTTCTATCCGCAAGACCGGGAATACGAACAGATCAACGCGGATGCGGCCTCCGTCGGCATCGGCGCGGATCGGCTGATCTACACCCCCTACCTGATGGGCGAGCGCACGCCTCATCTGGACCCCGATTGCCGCGGAGCTTTCGTCGGCCTCAGCGCCATGCACACCCGGGCCCATATGGCCAGGGCAGTGATGGAAGGTCTGTGCTATGCCATGAAGGACTGCCAGGAAGTGCTGGATGATATGGGTGTAGGCATGGAGGAGATGGCGCTTTGCGGCGGCGGGGCGAAGAGCCCGCTGCTGCGGCAGATGCTGTCGGATGTCTACAATTTGCCCTGTACTCTGCCCTTGATGACCAACTCGGCCGCTCTGGGCGTCGCCATCCTGGCGGCGGTCGGCTGCGGCCTGTATCCCGATGTACGTACCGCCTGCGACAGCATCCTGCGCTTTGAAAAGGCCGAGCAGCCTGACGCGGAGCGGAGTGCGCGCTACCTGAAGGTGCACGAGGCATATAAGACCATCTATCCCGGACTGAAAAGGACCTACGCGGCCCTGGCCGCCCTGTAAGGCAAAAGGAGAAAAAAGCATATGGACAGAGCAAAGGCCAGAGAGTCAGCACAAGCACTGGTCAGTCAAATGACGGTTGAGGAGAAGGCTTCGCAGCTTCGCTACGACGCCCCCGCCATCCCGCGGCTGAACATCCCCGAATACAACTGGTGGAATGAGGCGCTGCACGGCGTTGCCCGTGCGGGCACGGCCACGGTGTTTCCCCAGGCGATCGGGCTGGCGGCCATGTTTGACGCAGAGGGCCTTCTGCGGATCGCCGATACCATCGCCACCGAGGGCCGCGCCAAGTACAACGCCCTTTCCGCCCTGGGCGACCGTGATATCTTCAAGGGCCTGACCTTCTGGAGCCCCAACATCAACATCTTCCGCGACCCCAGGTGGGGGCGCGGCCAGGAGACCTACGGTGAGGATCCTTACCTGACAGCCCGGCTGGGCGTGGCCTTCGTCAGGGGGCTGCAGGGTGACGGCGAATACATGAAGGCTGCTGCCTGCGCCAAGCACTATGCCGTTCACTCAGGCCCTGAGGCGCTGCGCCACGAGTTTGACGCCGTGGCCGGGCCCAAAGACATGCGGGAGACCTATCTGCCGGCCTTTGAGGCCCTGGTGAGAGAAGCGGGCGTTGAGTCCGTGATGGGCGCTTACAACCGCGTCAACGGAGAGCCTGCCTGCGGCAGCAAAACGCTGATCGGGGATATCCTGCGCGGTGAGTGGGGCTTTGAAGGCCACTTTGTCAGCGACTGCTGGGCCATCAAAGATTTTCACGAACACCACATGGTCACTGCCACGGCGCCCGAGAGCGCTGCGCTGGCCCTTCAAAACGGCTGCGACCTCAACTGCGGCAACACCTACCTGCACCTGCTGATCGCCCTGAAGGAAGGGCTAATCACCGAAGACATGATCCATCAGGCTGCCGTCCGTCTGTTTACGACACGCTTCCTGCTGGGGCTGTTTGATGAAGACTGCGTCTACCACAGCATCAGCACGCTTGAAAACGACAGCGAGGCCCATGCCGCGCAGGCGCTTGACGCGGCCCGCAAGAGCATGGTGCTGCTGAAAAACGACAGCCTTCTGCCGCTGAACAAGGACGAAATCCGTACCATCGCCGTTGTCGGGCCCGTGGCAGACAGCCAGGCAGTGCTGGAGGGCAACTATAACGGCATCTCCTCACGCTATACCACCTTCCTGGAGGGCGTACGCCGGGCCTTTGAAGGCAGCGCGCGCCTGCTCTACGCCGAAGGCGCCAAGCTGGACCGCGAAAAGGACAGCGGCCTATCCCAGTACAAGCACGACAGGCTGCAGGAAGCTGTCTGGGCGGCGCAGCAGGCGGATGTCACCATCCTCTGCGTGGGCCTTGACGCCACACTGGAGGGAGAGGAAGGCGACCGGGGCAATGAGTACTTCTCCGGCGACAAAAAGGATCTGCTTCTGCCGCAAAGCCAGCGCCCGCTGGTTGAGGCGATGGAAAAGCACGCGAAAAAGCTGGTTACTGTCGTGGCATCGGGCAGTGCTCTGGACGTGCGCGCAGGCGACGCCATCCTGTGGGCGGGATATCCCGGCCAGGCGGGAGGCACGGCGCTGGCTGATATCCTGCTAGGGCGCGCCGTTCCCTCCGGCAAGCTGCCGATGACCTTTTACCGCAACGAGGACACACTGCCGGAGTTTACCGACTACAGCATGAAAAACCGCACCTATCGCTACCATGAGGCACAGGCGCTGTATCCCTTCGGCTACGGGCTGAGCTACACAAGCTTTTCCTACGGCGATGCAGCTTTTGAAGGCGGAGCGGTATCCGTGACCATCCGCAATGAGGGAAGCTATGACGCGGAAGAGATCGCTCAGGTCTATGTGAAGGCCGAGTCGCCCGACGCGCCCAGAAACCCGCGCCTGGCCGGCTTTGCCCGCGTGAAACTCAAAGCAGGGGAAGAGAAGAGGGTACAGATCATCCCCGACCGTGAATTGTTTACTGTGATCAACGAAGAAGGGCACAAAGAAAAGGCAGCCTCAGCCCTGCTCTATGTAGGCGGCTCGCAGCCCGATGAGCGCAGCGCGCAGCTGCTTGGCAAGACCCCCCTGCGCCTGAGCATACACAGTTGACCGTAAAGGAGGATGCCCGATGCAATTGAGCAGACACCAGGCGGCCGGGCCTCCGAGAAAATCCGGCATGAATTACTTCAGACGCTATTGGACGCTTTATCTGCTCCTGGCGCTGCCGGTAGTGTTTTTCGTGGTCTTTCGCTATATCCCGATGAGCTATATTCAGATCGCGTTTAAGAAGTACAGCATCATCAAATCGCCCTGGGAGATGGACTGGGCTGCCAACAATGGGTTTGAATACTTCATCAAAGCCTTCAAGAACAGAGACTTTATCTTTGCGCTGCGCAACACCCTGACGCTGAACCTGCTGGACCTTCTGATCGGTTTCCCGGCGCCCATCCTCCTTGCCCTGCTGCTCAATGAGCTTCCCTTTCCCAGGTTCAAGCGCATCACGCAGACAGTGGCCTATATGCCCCATTTCCTGTCCTGGATCATTATCTCAGGCCTGGCGCTGCAGCTGTTTGCCCCTTCAACCGGTCTGGTCAACATCCTGCTCAACCGTCTGGGGCATGACTCCGTCCCCTTTCTCAACTCACCTTCGCACTGGGTGGCGACCTACATCGGCCTCGGCGTATGGCAAAGCGCCGGCTGGAATACCATCATCTACCTGGCGGCTATCACCGGTATCAGCCCCGAGCTGTATGAGGCGGCGGCGGTGGACGGCGCCGGGCGCATGCGCAGGATATGGCATATTACCCTGCCCGGCCTGCGCCCCACCATCGTGGTGCTGCTGATCATGAGCCTGGGACGAATTCTCGGCAGTGAGTTTGACCGGCCCTTTGCGCTCAGCAACCCCCTGGTCATCGGCGTATCCAACGTGATTTCTACCTTCGTGTATACAAACGGTATACGCGGCCTTCAGTTCTCACTGACTACGGCAGTCGGCCTGTTCCAGTCCGTTATCTGCGTGATCTTCCTGTTCGCAGCCAATGCCTTTGCCAAGCGCTTTGGCGAGCGGGGCATCTGGTAAGGAGGGAAGAGCATGATCAAGACAAAGCAATCCCGCGCCGCGGACATCATCATCCTTCTGGTTTGCGTCATCATCATACTGATCTGTCTTTTGCCGATGGTCAATGTGCTGGCGCGCTCACTCAGCTCCTCCAAAGCGCTGATACGCCGTGAGGTCACCCTGTGGCCCGTGGGACTCAACTTTGAAGCTTACGAGATGGTGCTCAAGGATTCAAAATACCTGCGTTCACTCGGCTGGACGGCGATCCTGACCGCGATCTGCACGGCGTTTTCCCTGTTCATGACCATCATATGTGCCTATCCGCTGACCTACGACCACCTGAAGGGTCGGAAGTTCTTCAACGGCATGATCCTTCTGACCATGTATTTCAGCGCCGGCACCATCCCCAATTATCTCCTCATGAAGGACCTGAGGCTGCTGGACAATCCCCTGGTGCTGATCATTCCGGGCTCGCTGAGCGTGTTCAACATGATCATACTGCGCAGCTTCTTCTTCAACATCCCCGAGTCGCTCCGCGAATCCGCGGAGATCGACGGCGCGGGGCCGATCCGTACCCTTGTCTCCATCTACCTGCCGCTATCGACCTCCGTGCTGGCGACGCTGGCGCTGTTTTACGCGGTCGGCCGGTGGAACGGCTTTTCAGACGCGCTGATGTATATGACCAAGCGCGAATACTACCCCATACAGCTGCTGCTGTACAACATACTCAACAACGCCATGGCCATTGAGGTCGCAACGCAGGAGGGCTTTACCACCCCGGGCACTGCCGATACCATCAAGGCCGCTACCGTCATGTTCGCGACGGTGCCGGTGCTGATGATCTATCCCTGGCTGCAGAAGTACTTCATTACAGGCGTGACCCTTGGAGCCGAAAAAGGCTGATTCCCGTTCCCATTGCCGTACAAACGGCATGAAAATAAATAAGGAGGAACCCCCATGAAAAAGACCCTATCCCTGCTTTTAGCTGCAATGCTGCTGCTGTCCCTGGTGGGCACGGCGCTTGCCGCAGGCGAAGAAATCGTTGACGGCAAGTTCGTCACGACACGCAAGATCACTGTCGAGATCTACGATCGCGCCAATGACGGCGGCTCCGCGCCTGAGGACAACTTCTACACCGACTTCATCAAGGAAGGCATGCTGCGCGACCACAATGTGGAAGTGACCTTTGTGCCTGTTCCCCGCTGGACGGAAGTCGAGCAGATCAACAACCTGCTGGCAGCCGGCACCGCGCCGGATGTCTGCGTCACCTACAGCTACCCCACTGTGTACACCTATGCTCAGATGGGCGGCGTGACCAACCTGACACCCCACCTGGAAGAATATAAGGACCTGCTGCCCAACCTGTGGGATCTGCTGGGCGATGAAAACATCTATTACGACCAGGATCCGGAAGACGGGAGCCTGTGGGCTGTGGAAGCCATGCTGATCGTCAACCGTCGCACCAACACCTTTGTGCGTGAGGACTGGCTCAAGAAGCTTGACTTGGCCGCTCCCGCCTCGCTGGATGAGTTTGAAGCCATGCTGAGAACCTTCCGCGACAACGCTGAGCTGCTGCTGGGCGAGGATGCCGATCAGATGATTCCCTTCGGCCTCAGCTTTGATATCGGCTGGCGCGCAGACCACCTGATGACCTCCTTTGTGCCCGATGACATCAGTGACCGTGACAAGTTTACCCGCGGCTTTGATGACCGCCGCCTGCTGTGGCCCGGCTACAAAGAGGGCGTTCGCAAGCTGAATGAGTGGTATAACGAAGGGCTGATCTGGAAGGATTTCCCGTTGTATCCGGCCGGCGATTCCACCGAAGACAACCTCATCAAGGCCGGCTATGTCGGCGCATTCCACCACAACTGGGATTACCCCTACCGCAGCGCTGAGCAGGGCATCCACTACAGCCTGCAGACCCTGATCGGAGAGGAAGCGGCCTTTATTGCCATCGAGCCCTTCCAGAACGACGCCGGCGCGTACCGGAAGTTCCTGAGCGCTCCTGTCGACCGCAAGGTATTCTTCCCGGCCACCAACAAAGAGCCCCTGGCCTCCCTGCTGTATCTCGACTGGATCAGCAAGTTTGAAAACCGCAACTTCCTTCAGATCGGTGAGCCCGGTGTGACGCACGAAGCCCTCGAAGACGGCTCCGTCCGGACCATTGCGGCCAGCGGCGAGAAGATCATGAACTCCCCCAACAACATCGACTACACCATCACTGCGAACGGTCTGGAGATGGTCGACGATGAAACGACGGCCAAATCCATCGCCAACGGCTATGCGGGCGTGGACAAGCGCTTCATCGAAGTCGCCTATGAGATCGGCGGCAGAGACGCTGTAGTCGGCAAAAACTACAATGTCGGCGATATCGAAACGGAAGAGGGCATGGGTCCCGCGCTCAGCGAGAAGCGCGACGCTTTCCTCAATCAGTCCGTCATCGCCAAGCCCGAAGACTTTGATGCCGTCTTTGATGCCGGTATGCAGGACTACCTCAACTCCGGCGGCCAGGCCATCATCGATGAGCGTACCGAGAAGTACGACGCAGTCTACAAATAAGTTTCAGCAATAAACGACCTCCGGCCCCCGCGCTTAAGCGCGGGGGCCTCTTTGTGCGCTTTTGCCCATAAAACCACCAGCAGAGCTGGTGGAGTAAGAAAGCTTTAGCTATCAGAAACCTCCTTTGCTACAATTGATTTGGTCTGGCAACCGCAACGCAAGCAAAGGAGGTTTGTCATCGAAGATGAATGACAGTAAAAGCTTATCACACACGAAATGGAACTGCAAATACCATATAGTATTTGCGCCAAAGTATCGGCGACAAATTGTATATGGGAAGATCAAGGCAGACGTTGGCAAGATATTGAGATAACTATGTGAGATGAAACAGGTTGAAATACATGAGGCAGAAGCCTGTCCGGATCACATCCATCTGCTGGTGAGCATCCCACCCAGTCTGAGCGTGTCACAATTCATGGGATATCTGAAAGAGAAGAGTTCCCTGATGATATTCGACCGTCATGCGAATCTGAAGTACAAATATGGGAATCGCCACTTCTGGTATCGAGGCTACTATGTTGATACGGTAGGAAGAAACAAAGAGCGGATAGCGCAATATATCAGGACACAGCTTCAATCAGATGTAGCGGCGGATCAGTTGTCGTTCAAAGAGTATATAGACCCGTTTACGGGCAGCAAGTCAGAGAAGGCATGAAAAAAGGCCGCTTAAGCGGCGGCCTGAGAAAAAGCTGCGGTTGCCAGATCATTCAGTGCGTCTTCATACGCTGCCAGGGAATGGCCTTGAAGGCCTCGTGCATACCACCGGCTAAGCCAGGATTTTTTGATTGTGATTTATGATATTTGAGAATAATCTTTCAGGAAAAGGGCTTTAATATATTTTGTGTCCCAATCAATATTATCGCGGTTTATGTTGTTTATAAAAAGACTATTTGATAGGCCAATAAGTGTGGATGTAGTTTTTGAAGATCGATTTCCTTTGACACGCCAACCTTAAATTCATATCTGCTAGACAGTGTCTACACGAGTAATGTGATATAATGGCGTCATCAAAACGAAGGAGCATAAGCGATGTCAGCAGATTATCACAGACATGATATCAGCGATGCGGTTTGGTTGTTGTTGGAGCCTCTACTGCCAGGACAGCGAGGCCAATGGGGAGGAATTGCGCAAGACAATCGCCGGTTCATCAACGGTGTATTCTGAGCCATAAGAACCGGGCGCCTTGGCGCGATATTCCCCCGGATTATGGCAAGTGGGGTACTATTCATCAACGATTCATTCGATGGCGCAGGAACGGGGTTTGGGAAGGTATCCTTGAAGTGCTCATCCAGGATCCGGACTATGAATGGCTGATGATTGACGCAAGCCACGTGAAGGTACATCCGCACGCGGCAGGAGCCAGGGGCGGGAATCAGGATATGTCCCGCACAAAAGGGGGCTCAACACCAAGATACATTTGGCCGTGGATGCGAATGGTATGCCAATCCGAGTTCTTATTACAAAGGGTACCAGAGCTGACTGTAAAGAAGCTGTGCACCTGATTGAAGGGATCTCAGCCGAAGCCTTGCTTGCTGACCGTGGCTACGACACAAATGAAATTGTTGCTTATGCGGCCGCTGCGGGGATGAAAGTCGTGATCCCTCCCAAGAGAAGCCGTAAGAAGAAGAGGGCCTATGATGAATATCTATATCGGATTCGTCATCTGGTTGAAAATGCATTCCTGATTCTCAAACGTTGGCGAGGGGTTGCTACTCGATACGCAAAGACCAGTGATGGGTTTATCGCAGCTATTCTGGTTCGTTGCATTGCTGTTTGGGCGAGTGTTCTCACTTGACTCGTGTAGACACTATCTAGATCAAGTAGATTCAACTTCGCATGCTAGTCCCCTCAGTTCATTACCAACATGAATATATTCAGGCTTCCTGCTCTGATAAAATTAGATTCGTAATAGAGTGGAGAACCTTTTTCTCAAGCGTACATCATCAATACAAAGGAGATTCTACCACGGATCTCCATGTATTATGCATAGGACTGCAACGCAACAGTTATGATTTTCTCTTTTATTCAAACACATCTCTGCTTTTGATGATTTTATAGTACTACGGTAAAATACTTAATGTCACCCAGTTCGAGAAGATTCGGAAAAATCATACTCATTTCAGACCATCATTTATACCATCAAAACCGTCTTATTATATCCGTATTTATCGGTATTATACAAAATCACTAACAAAGGAAAATCCCCTGAAACCTTAGTGATTTCAAGGGATTTCCTTGGCGCGCCCTGAGGGATTCGAACCCCCGACCTTTTGATTCGTAGTCAAACACTCTATCCAGCTGAGCTAAGAGCGCCTGTGCTGTAAATGACAGCCAAGGCAGTATACCACCACTATACGCAGAATGCAAGCATCAATTTTTTATATTTTGGCACGAAAGTGTAGGACTACAATAGATATTGGACACTGAACAACTTGTGCGGAGGGGGGATGAA
>CAZVUU010000002.1:0-87201 GCA_964630465.1 uncultured Christensenella sp. | reverse complement strand
CTCGACCTCCAGCGTGACAGGCTGGCATTCTAACCAACTGAACTACCGGGCCACAAATTGGTGGGCCTTCAGGGACTTGAACCCCGGACCAACCGGTTATGAGCCGGCCGCTCTGACCAACTGAGCTAAAGGCCCGTTACTGCCCCTGCAGCTTGGTAAAAAGTGGTGACCCCGAGGGGACTCGAACCCCTGTTACCGCCGTGAAAGGGCGGTGTCTTAACCGCTTGACCACGGGGCCACGCTGAACCCACTCACCCGAAAATGGTCGGGGTGAAGGGATTTGAACCCCCGGCCCCATGCTCCCAAAGCACGTGCGCTACCAGGCTGCGCTACACCCCGAAGGTACTGCCGCTCATATGCGACGGATTGTATAATATCAATTCCAACGGCACTTGTCAATATCATTTTTCAGTTAATTTCAAATAATGTTATTTTGTTAATCTGTATCAAATTGACAAATCAGGCTATGTCTACTATTATAACGAGACAATCACTGTACACGGAGGGACCAAAGATGGATCAGGAAAGCCGCCCAAGTTTTACAATTACTTTGAATTCCGGAGCCCAGATGAAAGGAGAGCTTTACCCGGAGGTAGCTCCCCAGTCAGTCGGTAACTTTATTTCTCTTGCAAACAGCGGATTCTATAATGGCCTTGTTTTTCATCGTGTTATTCCGGGCTTTATGATTCAGGGCGGCTGTCCTTCGGGTTCCGGTATAGGCGGTCCCGGTTACTGTATCAAAGGTGAATTTGCGCAAAACGGCATTGAAAATCCAATCAAGCACACCTATGGCGTTCTCAGTATGGCCAGAAGTCAACGAAAGGATTCCGCGGGCTCTCAATTCTTCATTATGACCGCGGACGCTCCGCATCTTGACGGCTCATATGCCGCGTTTGGCAAGGTGCTTGAGGGAATGGAAGCGGCTGACAAGATTGTCAGTACGCAGCGGGACTATAATGATAAACCTCTCGAACCTCAGACTATTGAGTCTATCGCTGTAGACACAAAAGGCATGGAGTACAGCTTTCAGAAATTATAAGGAGAAGCAGTGAACAAAAAACTGCGGGCAGTACGTATAGCCGGCAAGGATTATTCTCTCTCCGCTTCAGGTTCATCAGAGCATATAGATCGTATGGTTCACCTCGTCAATGAAAAGTTACGGGAAGCCGCCGTGGTTTCTCCTCAAATTGATCGTGAAACTGCAGCTATTGCTGTTGCGCTTTCTTTGACGGATGAGCTGATCAAAACACAGGATGACAATACACGCCTGCGCCGTGAACTGAGCGAGGCTCATGAAGATGCCGCCCACGAGGATTGAGCTTCTCTCCCCTGCCGGAGATGTATCATCCTTTTACGCCGCCGTTCATAATGGAGCAGATGCGGTCTATCTTGGTGCCAGCAGCTTCGGGGCGAGGGCCGGAGCCGGCTTTGATGATGAAACACTAAAAACCATTGTGCGTTATGCTCATCTATATAATAAAAAGGTATTCGTTACGCTCAATACACTCATCAAGCAGAATGAACTGCCGCTGGCAGAAGAAATTCTGCGTTTTTTAGATGATTTAAAGACAGACGCGGTGATCGTTCAGGATATTGGGCTGATGCGCCTTATCAAACGCTCCTTTCCACGGCTTCCCGTGCATGCCAGTACGCAAATGAGCGTTCACAACGCAGCGGGCGCGCGTTTTTTGAAAGAACATGGCGCAGACAGAGTCGTCTTGGCGCGTGAGTGCAGCCTGGATACCATTCGGGCCATCGCCTCGCAAGGCATAGAAACTGAGGTTTTTATACATGGAGCCCAATGTGTTTCGATCAGCGGACAGTGCCTTTTATCCTCTCATATCGGCGGAAGAAGCGGCAACCGGGGCCGGTGCGCACAGCCCTGCCGCAAGGATTATGAATACCGCGGACAGACCGGGGCCTGGCTGTCCCCCAAAGATCTGGCTCAGATCGATCATCTGGGTGATTTGCTGCAGGCAGGTGTCAGCAGCCTGAAGATTGAAGGCAGGCTGAAGCGTCCCGAATATGTTGCGATCGTGACCGATCTGTACCGTAAAGCTCTGGACAGTTATTGCTCTGGCGGTAAAAGCTCCGCTTCTCCCGCTGATCGCAAAGCTCTGCTGCAGATATTCAACCGGGGAGGTTTCACGCAAGGTTGGGCCTTTGGGGAATCAGATGCCCGGCTCATTAACCCCGCCCGCGTATCACATGAGGGCATCCCGCTTGGTACGATCAAGTCCAGCGCGCGAAGCGGAGAGATCGTTTTCAGCAAAGTTCAGCTCAGCGATGGGCTTCGTCATGGAGATCATCTGCAGATCAGAGGGCGTAAGGATCAGGAAATGATCTATTCGGGCCCCCAACGCGGTCCGGAAGACAAAGCAGTGATCCGTCATTATCAGGGTGCAAAGCCGGGTGACTCTATTTTTAAGCTGACAGACGCCCTGCAGATCAAGCAGGCGCAAGACAGCATTGATTCCACTATGCCTCCTATCCTATTGACCGCAAAACTGTTCGTGAAATCAAACGAACCCGCTAAACTGACACTGTCAAACGGCGCTTTACACATCACGGCATATGGAGAAGCGCCGCAACCGGCCTTGTCACGCCCTATGGATGCGGACAATAGCTTCAGATCGATTCAAAAGACAGTTCGTACCCCGTTTGCCATCGAAAGCTATGTTTTTGAAGCAGCCGATGATTGTTTTATGACTGTCGCGTCTGTCAATGCGCTTAGAAGAGATGCTTTGATAAAAATGGAAGATGCCTTGATTGACGCCTATCATAGAAAAACCGCCCGTCCTTCCTCCATCGTTACCAGGACACGCCAGCTACGCGATTCCGCGGAACCTGCTCTTTATGTGCGCAGCGAGAGGATCGATCTGATTGAACGGTTCAGAGACCTTGGTATGAGGCACTTTCTCTACAGTCCCCAAGACTATACTGCAGATAATTTAGCGGATAGTTGCAGGGCTCTGGGACAGGACGACTACCTGTGTCTTCCCAGGCAAACCAGCGACAGCACGCTGCAAATACTTGCTCAAATAGTGAGAAAATATAGTTTATCTGTGATGGCGGATAATATTGGCCAGTTAGCCATATCTTATCCCGGGCAATTAATGGCCGGCCTTGGCATCCCCGTATGGAATGAGCAGTCTATGCAAACGCTTCGGGATTTGGGCTGCGATGCGGCTATATTAAGCACGGAGCTTTCAAAGGAAGAGCTGGCATGTTTAACGGCAGCACCCCTTATCCGAGCCATATTGCCAGTTTATGGCCGCGCCATGGTCATGCAGCTTAATCACTGCCCGGAAAGGTCCTTCAGGGGCTTATCCGGCAGTCAGACCGCGTGCAGACTGTGCCGGGCCGACGAGGGCACCAAAGGCAGGGATCTTAAAGATCGCATGGGTGCGTCTTTTCCTCTTTACCCCGTTCGTCTCCCTGAAGGCTGCCTCAACGCGCTGCTGTTTCATACTCCGATTCATCTGCGTGAAAGGGCGATCGGGTCCCATTGGCTGATTGATTTTACCTTGGAAAAAGACGAAACCATGTTTTCCTTGATCCGTACTTATGCTGCGTTACAGGCCGGAGAAAAGTCAGCGGCATCCTCCCCCGTTCCCGCCTATGCCGGTCGTTTTATTGAAGGAGTCTTATAGATCATGCAAACCTTTGCGGCAACAGCGTTTTCCCTTCAAGAAAAGGGATATAAAGTCTTAGAGTTTACAAAAATCCGTGATCAGCTGGCAAGCTGCGCTTTGACTGAACCCGGGCGCGATACCTGCCTTAAACTTGTGCCGCATGATACCTTGTCAGCATCCGTTCATGCTCAGGAAGAAACCCAGGAAGCGATGATGATACTAAGCCGGCGCGCAGATCATCCTCTGCGCGCGTTTAAAGATATCCGCCCCTGGCTTAGTCTGGCGCAAAAGGGTTCTACATTATCCACACGCGCTCTGCTTGATATCGCTGATTGCGTCAGGGCATCAAGCGCCGCAAAAAGCGCGCTGAGCGGTGAAAGTGAAAAGACACCTATCTTAAATGGTCTAAGCACAGCGCTGACAGGCCACTATCCACTTGAACGCGGCATCAAAGACGCCATTATCTCTGAGGAAGAAATTTCTGATCATGCCAGCCGGCAGCTTTCACTGATCAGAAGGCAAATGCGGCTGTGCAACGAAAGAATCAAAGAGAAGCTGCGCAGCATGACACAGAGCCCTTCTTTTTCCAAGTATCTTCAGGAGCCCATCGTCACGGTACGTAACAGCCGCTACGTTATCCCGGTCAGACAGGAGTATCGCCAGCAGGTACCAGGCCTGGTACATGATCAATCTTCTACCGGAGCGACCTTGTTTATTGAACCTATGTCTGTTGTAGAAACGAGCAATGAACTGCGTCAATGGACGGTCAAAGAAGAGCTGGAAATCCAAAGCATATTGGCAGGCTTTTCTGAGCAGGTCGCACAGCATGCTGATTCGATTTCGGGCAATATTAATATTTTGATAAAGTTGGATTTTATTTTCTCAAAAGGCACATTAGCCCGAATGATGCGCGGAATACAGCCTAAGATGAACGATCAAGGGAAAGTTCGCCTGGTCCGTGCCCGCCATCCCCTGCTGGATCCTGATACAGTAGTCCCATGCGATCTGTGGCTGGGCGATATGTTCACCAGCTTGATCATCACCGGCCCCAACACCGGCGGAAAAACTGTCACATTGAAAACAATCGGACTCCTGACGCTGATGGCGCAAAGCGGGCTGCATCTGCCCGCGGACCTCGGAACTGAGGTGTCGACCTTCCGGCGGGTTTACGCTGATATAGGGGATGAGCAAAGCATCGAGCAATCATTATCCACTTTTTCATCCCATATGACTAATATTGTAAGCATAATGGAATGGGTTGAACCTGATGATCTGGTGTTGTTTGATGAATTGGGCGCAGGCACGGATCCGACAGAAGGGGCAGCGCTCGCGCAAGCCATTCTTGGCTCCCTTAAAAAGCTTTCAGTCCGCACTGTCGCGACAACGCACTACAGCGAGTTAAAGGCCTATGCCTTATCAACTCCGGGAGTAGAAAATGCCAGTGTAGAGTTTGATGTCGCGACTCTCCGCCCCACATACCGGCTTTCCATAGGCGTGCCCGGCAAATCAAACGCCTTTGAAATCGCAAAGCGACTGGGGCTCCCTGAACGCATCATTTCAAAAGCACGAGAGCTGCTGAGTGACGAAAGCATCGTCTTTGAAGATGTGATTGCCAATGCGGAATATCATAGGCAGGTTGCCGAAAAGGAACGTGCTTTGACGGAGGAAGCCCGGCAGGAAACGGTACGTTTGCGCGATGAGGCTGAAGCACTCTATAAAAGGATCGAATCAACACGTGCCGATGCAGAAAGAAAGGCCAAAGAAGAAGCCCGGAGAATAGTGGCCAGAACCAAGCGGGAAAGTGCCGCGATCATTGATGAGCTGAAGCTCTTGAAAAAAAGCGGCGGCAATATGTCCCAGGAGCTCAGCTCGCTTCAAAGGCGCCTTCAAGGGATTGAGGATGAGGTGTCTGAAGGCATGAGTCCCGGATTTGTCTCCACCGGATTAAAACCTGACGACATCACTGTTGGTGAAACGATAGAAATCCCGCATCTCAATGCCGTTGCCACGGTGCTGGCGCTTCCCGATAACAAAGGTGAATTAATGGTTCAAGCGGGCATACTTAAGATTAAGGTCATGTTAGATCAGATAAGACGAGCCGAAAACCAGCCCAAAGTCAAAACCACGGTCAGCTCCAGATCTGCCGGAAAAAGTGTACAATTGGATTGTGATTTGCGCGGCATGTCTTTGGAAGAAGCGCTGATGGAGCTGGATCGATACCTTGATATGGCCTTGCTGGCTGGCTTGCGCGAGGTATCCATCATACACGGCAAAGGAACCGGCACACTGAGAAGCGGGATACACAGACATTTAAAGATTCTGCGTCAGGTAAAAAGTTATCGGCTCGGTCTGTATGGCGAGGGTGAAGACGGGGTCACAATTGTCACGCTGAAATAGGAGGGAACCATATGCCATCCAAACAAGTAATCATGATCGTTGACGATGATGAAAATATTGCTCAGCTGGTCCGTTTATACCTTGAAAAGGAAGGCTTTGAGGTCGTTAGTTTTTTAAGAGGCGATTCTGCGATAAGCGCTTTTAAATCAAACCCGCCCGCACTTGTTTTGCTTGACATTATGTTACCGGGCATGGACGGATGGCAGGTTTGCCGAGCAATACGTCAGATTTCAGGTATTCCAATCATTATGCTTTCGGCAAAAGATGAAACTTTTGATAAAGTGCTCGGACTTGAGCTGGGAGCGGATGATTATGTAACCAAGCCCTTTGATCCGAAAGAGCTGATCGCGCGGGTCAAAGCTGTTTTGCGGCGCGGACAAACCGATCAACAGGATAACGAAACGCTGTCCTTTCCCGGATTGACTATCAGCCTTACACGTTATGATGTACTCTATCAAGGCAAACAGATTGAGATGCCTCCTAAAGAAATCGAATTGCTGTATTTTCTGGCGGCTCACGCCAACACGGTTTTCACGCGCGAACAATTGCTTGAAAAAGTCTGGGGTTTTGATTATTTCGGAGATAGCCGAACTGTGGATGTGCATGTCAAGCGTATACGGGAAAAACTGACTGATTCTGAGGAGTTAGGGTGGGGCATCCGTACTGTCTGGAGTGTCGGCTACAAATTTGAGGTCAAATAGAATGAAGCGTCCCACCACCTTTTCGAGGCTGATGGTAATGTTCATTGCTGCCATAGCAGTTTGTGTTGCTTTGCTGACGAGTATTTTTTACTTCAGCATGCGTGACGTTCAGACAAAAAACAGAATGGGCGCTCTGAAGGTTCAAGCCTATGACATTGCCTACTTGGCAGGCAATGTTGAAGCCGGCAGTATAGAAGCCGCGTTTGGTTTTCGAACAAGCGCCAGACATATGCTATCGCGAAAGCTTCGCAGCGTTTACGAAGATTACTCTGCATATTGCATTGTAGTCGACAGGAATGGTCGTATTATCTCGTTTGTAACATCCATTCTTGAGGAGGACGAAGATCTCCGCTCTTCCTTTGACCCCAAACTGATCACCAATCATTTGATGACTGTCCTGAGCGGTCAGGAAGTCATCGATCAAATACAAACCTCAAGCGGCACTATGTTTACTGTGGCTGTCCCTTGGACACGCGGCGGAAGAGTACAAGGTGCTGTCTACATACAAACCGCGGCTCAAGCCGTTCGCGCATCATACGAAAATCTGGCTGTAAGGGTTATCCTTGCCGCTCTGATCAGCGCTTTTGTTGCCGCGCTGTTGATTTCCGTGTATACGAACCGACTGATCACTCCATTGCGTGACATTGCTCAGACAAGCGCCAGCATGGCAGCGGGTGATTTCAGCAACAGGGTTACCGAGCAAGGAAGCAAAGAGATTTATGATATGGCGGTTGCATTCAATACCATGGCTTCAAAACTGAGTGAGACCGAACAAATACGGAGGGATTTCATTGCCAACCTTTCCCATGAGCTCCGTTCTCCGATGACAAATATCCAAGGATTTATCCAAGGTATTTTAGACGGAACAATTTCGCAATCGGAAGGCAGACATTATCTGGAAATTGTACTGAAAGAAAGTAACCGTCTGGGCAAACTGGTTGCTAATTTGCTGAATCTGTCCCGGATTGAAAACAGAGATACGCTGCTTGAAATGAGCAATGTCAATATCAACGAGCTGATCAGGCTTGTCTTGATTACAAAAGTCAATCAGATTGAAGCAAAAAAGCTGGATATTCGTCTGAATTTCATTGAAAACATAAGCATCGTATACTGCGATCGGGATCAGATTGAACAAGTACTTATTAACCTGCTGGATAATGCCATCAAGTTCACACCGGAGGGAGGTGTCATTCAAATCTCAACCGGCTATTCGCAAGATAATAAGCTGAGTGTAACCATACAGGATACCGGCATCGGGATCTTGAAGCAGGATTCCCCTTATATATTTGATCGGTTTTACAAGGCTGACAAGTCGCACACTAGCGGTAATGGAACGGGGTTGGGATTAGCTATCACCAAAATGATTTTAGAGAAACACGGCCAGAACATTACCTTATTGGAAAGCGAGGAAGGCGCCGTTTTCCGTTTCACTCTTCAAAAAGGGCGCAATTCTGAGGCAAAATCATGAATTTAAAAGCGTATGCAAAAATCAACTGGTACCTGCGGGTCATTGATAAAAGGCCTGATCAATACCACAACCTTGAAATGATCATGCAGCATATCGATCTGTATGATGAACTGTGTCTAAGACCCCTGCCGGCAAGAGAACTGCGTCTTGTCGTCAAGGGGCCCGCGAATTTACCTGACCCGGAAGACAATTTGATCATCAAAGCAGCGAGACTGCTGCAGCTGCACAGCCGGAGCGATCAGGGCGCATACATTGAGCTGAAAAAACATATCCCCATTGGAGCGGGGCTTGGCGGCGGAAGTTCTGATGCTGCTGCTGCTTTGACAGGATTGAATCAGCTCTGGGAATTGAATTTTACACGCCTTGAGCTGCAGCGCATCGGTCTAAAAATCGGAGCTGATGTTCCTTTTTGTCTGGAGCCCGGGCCGGCCCTCGTAACAGGAATAGGAGAAGGAATAGAGCCTATAGATCTTGGAAAAGAGGCTTGGCTGATTCTTTTGAAACCCGAAACATCCCTTTCTACCGCAAGAGTGTTTTCAGGATATCGTCCTTCAAGCGAAATATCTTTCGACTTAAAAAAATCAATCGACGCGATCAGAGAGAGACAATATGATCGCCTTTATAAAGTCGGTGGAAACGCTCTTCTATCATCGGCATCGAATATATTGCCTGAAATCGAAAGCTTGTTCACTGCACTGAATGATCACGGTGCGGTATATACTCAAATGAGTGGTTCAGGTTCTGCGGTCTTTGGAGTGTTCCGTTCAAAATCCGACGCGCAGTCAGCGTTTGAACGAATCAAGGGACCTTTTATGAAGATTCTTACTAAAACGCTAAAGACTGCTGAAGCGCTGTAAGATGCAGCGTGAGGTCTGTCCGAATCTCCAGGGTAGAAGAGGTCGCAGTTTGAACTAGTTTATCATAGGTGTCCAGGTCATTGTACAGAGTGATAATAGCCTCTTGAGGAACCAGGCGCCCTCCCTCTCCCTTTACCATAATGCTCATTTGATTATATTGATCTATGCTGTATATATATTGCCGTACCATGGCGAGCCTGGACGCCGAATTTGCCTGAACACTGCCGGTCAAACGATTGGCTTGTTCAAGTGCGTCAATCAACGCGCTGTTAACCCTTCTTTGAAGCTGCTGTTCCATCGCATTTTTGTAATGTAAAGACTGGGATAAAGCAATGGACAAAGCAACTACTGCGGCCAATAAAACGACAATTGTGACGTACAGGATGGTTTGGCGCGCTCTTCCTCCTATCACGATTGTAGAATGAGTGGATTTTGTATATTTCTCAATACCCGCCATAATTTCCTCCGATATACTTTAGTCTGTTTTGAGTTTACATACCGAAGTTGGTTCCTTGTCTTCTCTGGATTACAATAGCATATTTAACTGAGTTCGTAAACAACAAGGCTTTTACAAATTGTTCATGGTCCTTGGCTTTTTTCATGATATACTTGCTGAGGAGGGTTCATTATGATTACCGTGGAACGGGTTTCTAAAAAATTTGGTCCGATTACTGCGCTTGATGATGTCAGTTTATCTGTTTTCAAAGGACAGGTTTTGGGCCTGCTCGGTCAAAATGGCGCCGGCAAAACAACCCTGCTGAATATACTGGCAGGATATTTTCCGCCAACAAGCGGAAAGGTTTTGATCAAAGACAACAACATGATGACTGATCCTCTGAAAGCTAAATCCTGTGTAGGCTATTTGCCTGAGGTTCCGCCACTGTATCCTGAGATGACTGTGCGAGAATATTTGCGCTTTTGCTGTGATCTGAAAGGAGTCCATAAGTCGGACCAAGCAGAACATATTGATGAGATTTGTGAAATCACCGGGTTAAAGGATATGCAGAATCGTCTGATTGCCAATCTCAGCAAAGGTTATAAACAACGTACCGGACTGGCACAAGCTTTATGTGCAGGACCGGAGCTTCTGATGCTGGACGAACCTACCTCAGGTTTTGACCCCTCCCAGGTGGTTGAGTTCAGAAATATGATTCACACCCTCGCCAAGAAACATACCATAGTCTTTTCTTCTCATGTGTTGAGCGAAGTGCAGTTCATTTGTCAGAGAATTATAATCCTTCACCGGGGAAAACTTGTTTTAGATCGTGATCTTACCCGAACCGGGTCTTCAAACCGACGATTTTATTTGCGTGCGGCCATTGAAGAATCTGTGTTGCTTCCTGCGCTTCAAAGCCTTCACAGTGTTATTCGAGTCAAAGCCTTGCCGGGCCGAGCCGAAACCTGTTCGATTGACCTCCATGTAAAGCCTGATGCGCCTTTTGAGAAAGAGCTGTTCAGCCTGCTAAGCGGACTGCAGGCTCCCATTCTTGAACTTCGTCCCCTTGAAGACAGTCTTGAAGATATGTTTGTACGTATTACTTCATCAAAAAACAATATGGGGTCATTTGCATGAAAGCAATATATAAGCGTGAAGTTTTAAGTTACTTCATGACTCCTGTCGGCTATGTTTATGTCAGTATTTTCCTTGCTTTGGGCAGCCTGATATTCGGACTCAGCAATCTGTCCGCTCAGTCCGGTGATCTGTCGGATTTTTTTTCAATGATGAGCTATATTTGGATGTTGCTGACGCCGGTCCTCGTTATGCGCTTGATTGCCGGAGAGCGAAAGAATATGACAGATCAGCTCTTGATAACAGCGCCTGTACGTGCCGTTGAAATAATTCTGGGAAAATATCTGGCTGCATGCACTGTCCTTTTAATAAGCGTCGTGCTCAGCTTTTTGTACCCTCTTTTAATAGCGCTGCAAGGTAAGGTTTATCTCCCCGAGTTGATGACCTTCTATATTGGCTTTGTCCTGCAGGGTTGTTCCTTTGTTGCTCTGGATCTGATGTTGTCCAGCTTCAGCAAAAATCCCGTAACTGCCGCTGCCGCCGCCTTCGGCGCCAACCTTTTCCTATGGCTTGCCACACTGGCAAGTACTTTTTCTTTCTCTTCTGTAAGCAGGCTGAGTGTGTTTTTCAACCTGTACGATCGGCTTTCCCCATTTTTATTGGGTCAGCTAAGTTTCGCTAACATTTTCTTTTACCTTATCTTTTCCGCATTATGCCTGTTTTTGTCTGCTCAAATCCTTTCGGCTCGAAGGTGGGTTGAGTCATCATGAAAAAGAGTTTATTCTCCGAACGAAAGAAGCTGGGCAGCTATTCCTTGTTTTTTTCCGCCTTGGTCATTGTCATGGCGGGATTGGTGATCCTGGCCCTTGACGCGCTGGAAGCGCGATTCGCGCTCAAAATTGACAATTCTTATAATACCATTACCACACAAAGTGCCGAGACAAAGCGTATACTGAACGAATTGGACAGCGATGTGCATGTCTATGCCTTGTTTTCCCCGGGCGAAGAGGACCGGGCACTGATTGCCGTTTTAGAGCGCTATGCGGCCGTTTCGGATTACTTTTCATTTTCAGTCGAAAGCCTGGTTCATAATCCTGCCTTAATCCGCCATATCAGTTCCAGTCTGGATGACAGTTCCGTGTCAAACGACTGCCTGATTATCCACGGCAAAGAAAAAGACCGTACCCGCATTCTTAATATTATTGACTATGTCACTCAAGCCTACGATCCTCAAAGCGGAGCTTTTTATATATCCGGCTTTAACTATGAGCAGAAGCTGTCTGAAGCCATTGTATATGTTACAGCTTCGGAAGTTCCCTCCATCCAGCTGCTGAGCGGCCACGGTGAATTGGATTTGAGCAGCATTGGTCCTATGATGGATCTCCTTATGAGTTATAATTATTCGGTCAATTCGGTCGATCTCCTTCGGGGGAATGTCTTGGACCCTCTGTCTTCTTTGATGATCCTGTCCCCCGTAAAAGATCTGACCGAGGACCAGCTTAAGAAGATCGATACCTTCGTCAGAAGTGGAGGATCGCTCTTTATGTCAGTTGATTTTAGTCTGTATGATGACTTGCCGAATTTTGAATCACTCTATCGCAGTTATGGATTTATCCGTAAAAAGGGATTGGTTGTTGCGCAAGAGGATGAATATGAGAGCTATTATAATTCCCCGGCAGTTCTGATGCCTTATATGGACATGTCAGAACCAACCGCAGCTTTGATTGCGCAAAACCAAACTACCTTGATTCTGGCCGGCGCTGCCGCCTTTGAGGAACCCCAGGCCCATAATATAAATTTAACCAACTATGTTCTGTTGCGCAGCGGTAATGCTTACCTGCGCGATACATCAGATCAATCCAATGATATTACGCGCAAGGAAACCGACCATACCGGCACCTTTGTGCTTGCTATGACAGCTGAACGCTCATTTGATGACGGCACACGGTCCAAGGCCTTTATCATCGGAAATTCCAGTGTCTTTATTGACAGCTGGTTATACGAAAATACCTACAGCGCAGAGTTTTTATTGAGCTTGATACAGTATCTTAGCCCCTCCTCACCTATCCGGCTCTCTATTCCTCCCAAGAACGCTATCAGGCCGCCGCTGAGAATCAGCTATCCCCTGCTTAACGGTCTTGCGATCAGTGTTCTTCCCCTTGCGGTGATTGTACTTGCCTTGATCGTGCTGCTCCCCAGAAAGAGACGCCTATGAAAGAGGTCAGAATAAAACGTAAAAAACCCATTAAGCAAAAATATGCGCTTCTTCTTATTTTACTGTTATTATTTCTATCCTTTGTTTTCTACCTGATCACCCGGCCGGCCTCTTTGCCGCCACCGGTCCCCGTCGCCGATACCAGCATTGTCCTGTTTGAAGCGACAGAGGACGAACTTTTGTCCTTTACAGTCAGGCCGACCGGCGGAGATCCGTATACCATTGTCAGACATAACGGCGCTTATGAGGTAGAAGGCTATCCTTATTATGATCTCAATCTCAACTTGGTTACAGACATGGTTGATAATCTGCTTTATCTTATCGCAGCGGATACGATTGATCTGTCTGAAAGGAGTATTGAAGATCATTTAAATGACTTTGGTCTGCAAAATGGCGCGCTTGAAGTGACCGCGCGCTTTACATCAAATCGCCAATATACGCTGCGCCTGGGATCGCGTATTCCGGGTGATATCCCCTTTGATTACGGTATGCTGCTAGGCAGTCCAAGCCTCTACGCGCTGAGCATTACCTTGAAGGAAGACTTCAGCTATTTTTTGAATTGGCTGCATATGCTGCCGGATATCAATTTCACACCTGATTTGCTTGACACCGTGCGTTTTGAAGATGATCACGGCAACTTACTGTTACGGCGCATCAATGACGACATCTGGATGGTGGAAGAACCCTTTTCTTATCCCGCTTCCTTGGATCAAATCAATAAGCTGAAAGAGAGCGTCGGTAAAATGCGGTTTGCTGCCTTTATTGATCTGGCTGAAAAAGCAGATTTAGCTGTTTACGGCCTGGATTCTCCTCACATGAAGCTTACATTTGATTTGGCTGACAGCACAATTGTCTCCTATTCCCCTGATATGCAAACATCTGCTGAGTATTCCGTTGACGCGCAGCATCTTACCATTGAGATCGGCGATTTGATTGAAGGAATCGGATTTTACTGCTTGTATGACGAGTCAGTATATCAGGCAAGCGACCTGTCCATGGGGTTTATGCTGAAGGCAGACCCCTTTGAATACCTCAGCACTTTTCCCATGGCAGTTCCGCTGAATCACATTGATTCATTCAGCGTAAAGTCTGAAGACGAGCTCATCTTTAATTTTCAAGTCAGTTTAGTGGAGGATGTTCTGCCGAACAATGCCTTAGCCCGGGATTCTTTCGGAAACATTCTTTTCGTCTTTTCATTTGCCGACGATAATGGAAATGATATACCGACAGAGAAAGTCACAGATCTATATAAAGCACTCACGGCTGTCAGAACGACCGGCGTGGTCAATCAAAAATATTTTTTCCCGGATAACAGAGCCATCCTGGAAGCTGAACTCCGGTATGGCTTTTCGACGCGAAAGATAAGATTCATTCCTTATGACGCGCTCCATGCCGCAATAGAGATTGACGGAACGATTCTATTTTATACTGATCTGAACTATATCAATGAAGTGAAAAAGGCTCTTTCAGCCATCTCCTCTGAAAGATGAGGCTATAACCGCTCCTCCAAGGCATTCGCCGTCTTGATACAATACCGCGCTCTGTCCGGGTGTAATGGCTCGTTGCGGCTCCTCAAAGTTCACTTGAGCGGTATCTCCCCGCCAGACAATTCTTACTTTCTGGTCGGGCTGACGATAGCGGAATTTTGCTGCCAGTTCTATCTCTGTATCAGGCGGGCAGGGCGGTTGATCCACCCAGGTCAGACCCTCGACTTGCGCTTGATAAGAAAACAGCAGCGGATGGTCTGCTCCTTGCACGACGATCAGTTCGTTGCGCGTGAGATCTTTATCGGCAACATAATAGCTGCGCCCATCCCCGTGGCCGCCGATGCCGAGTCCCTTGCGCTGTCCGTACGTGTAGTACATTAATCCTTGATGCTCTCCCAAGGCTTCTCCCTCCGCGCTGCGTATGACACCGCGTTGGGCAGGCAGATAGTTCTTCAGAAATGTTCTGAAATTCCTTTCACCGATAAAACAGATGCCGGTCGAATCTTTTTTTTCTTTGACGGGCAGTTTCAAGGTAGCGGCAATTTCCCGCACCTGAGACTTCAGCATTTCACCCACCGGAAAGATGGCCTGTTTTAGCTGATCGGATTTCAGCATATACAAGAAATAGCTCTGTTCTTTGTTCGGGTCCTTGCCTTTCAGTAAGCTTCCGGATGTATCGGTTCTTACAAAATGGCCTGTCGCGATTTTCTCGGCGCCAAGTTTCTTTGCGAAATCTAAAAACGTCTTGAACTTAATTTCCCGATTGCAAAGCACATCAGGGTTGGGTGTTCTGCCGCGTGAATATTCATCAAGAAAATATCGGAATACCCTGTCGTGGTATTCCTTTGAAAAATTGACGGAATAGTAGGGAATTCCAATCAAATCACAGGTCTCCCGGACATCCGCCCAGTCACTTTCCGCTGTGCATATCCCGTCATCATCATCTTCTGCCCAGTTATTCATAAAGACGCCGATGACGTCATGCCCTTGTCTTTTGAGCAAGGCCGCTGACACGGCAGAATCTACGCCGCCTGACATCCCCACCACAATACGCATCAGACTGTTTCTGCGGCTTTAAGCCGTTCGGAAACAAGCGTGAGGACGCGATCAGCCACTTCCTCCACACTGCCTTCCGCATTCACACGGATGATCCGTTCAGGGTGCTGCTTCAACAGCGACTGATAGGCCTGACCGACTCGAATATGGAAACTGTCTTCCATCATTTCCATCCGATCGACTTCCCCAGCGCTCTCTCGCCTTCGCAGGGCTTTTGCCGCATCAATGTCCAGCAAAACTGTCAAATCGGGCAAGTATCCATCAATGGCGGGGGCATTGATCCGTGCAACCAAATCCATGCCCAGCATCCGCCCTGCGCCTTGATAGGCGATGCTGGAGTCTACATAACGCTCAGACAGAACGATCTTCCCTGATTCAAGAGAAGGCCGGATCAAGTCACGCACATGCTGCGCTCGGGAGGCCGCATATAAGAACGCCTCTGTTATATCCTGCATGTCCGTATTTTCACGGTCTAAAACAAGCTCGCGAATCTTTTCTGCTACTTTGCTGCCGCCCGGCTCTCGCGTCTTGATGACATCATAGTCCCGCGCAATCAGCGCATCATATAAAAGCTGTGTCTGAGTGGATTTGCCGCATCCGTCGTTTCCTTCAAGAGAGATAAAAAATCCTTTGGTTTCGTGCTCATCTTTAATCCCAAGGATCTTATATAAGTCCTCGATTTTTTCGATCAAATAATCCGGGTTGGCATCTTCAAGCTCTTTCCGGCTTCCATACCCCCATAGTACGCCGACGCTGTCCATCCCAAGTTCTTTTGCCGCGACGATATCACTTGCCCTGTCGCCGATCATTACACCTTTGGCAAACGAAAAACCGCGGAGCGATCGTATGATCAGTTCTTTTTTATCCGCATAATGCTCGTTCGGCATAGGGCCTGCCAGCCCATTGAAATACATCTTAAGATCAAATGCTTCAAGGATTCTCTCACTGGCTTCCTGCGGTTTGCCGGTAGCGACGCTCAGAAAACTCTCTGTCTTTTTGAGAACACGCAGCAGCTTGCGTATTCCCGGGTAAACTGAATTTTCTTTCCATCCTTTTATCTGGTAGCGCTCACGGTAAGCTCGTATCGCTTTTAAAGCATCTTGTTCACTCATATCACAGAATGTTATGAAGGATTCTGCCAGCGGCGGTCCCAGAAACTTTCGAAGTATCCGCGGCTCCGGTACCGGCAGATCAAGCTTTTCAAACGCATAATGCAAGCATTTGACGATACCCGGTTCAGAATCGGTCAATGTGCCGTCCATATCAAAAACAACAGCGTTATAGTTCACTGACGGCATCCTCCTGTTCGTTAAGCGGGGCAGTTCTGGCAATCAGTTCATCCATGAACTTGATTACGTTTTCATCGTTTCCATTAAATACAGTCATCGACATAAATAAATCTTCCGGGTAAATACCAAACTCTTCTGCCAGCTGTGCAAACCCGGACAAGGGTATACCATACAGACGCTTCTGAGATATGCTGACCATTTTATCTTCTTGTTCATCAAATTCCTGAACCGCAACATATCCCGCTGATAAGTCAATGCTGTGAGTATGCAGCTGGCCCTGTTGAATGGCTTCAGACAGATCAACAAATACTCCCTGTGACGCATATCGTTTGAAATCATCGCTTTTTAACAGATAAATATCGCCTTCGCCCGCCGCCAGATATGTGGTCATCTGTTGAACAGCATAAATATCCTCGCCGGTACCTGCGATCAACAGTGCAGACCGGATCAGCTCCATATCCGGCAACAATTCCTCACGCATCTGCTCAAAAATCGCGTCAATGTGATTTTGATCGGCTCCGGCACTTTGGATATACACATCGATGCGCTTGTCTTGCGGAGGTCTATAGGCTGTCATGGTATAGATAAGATCGACAAAGAAGACCGATAGGACAACCAGTAAAATATATTTCCAGGCATTGTACTGAAAGTGATGCCGCAGTCTGACCGGCGTTTTAATCGCCATCGGTCAGTCCGTTGGTTTCATTGTCGGGAACAGGAGGATGTCTCGGATAGAGGCACTGTCAGTAAGCAGCATAATCATCCTGTCCACTCCGATTCCCATGCCCCCCGTCGGAGGCATACCGTATTCCAGCGCATTGACAAAATCCTCGTCTACCTTGGCATTTTTCCCGCCCAAGGCCCTCCGTTCCTCGACCTGACGGACAAAACGCTCACGCTGATCGATCGGATCATTGAGTTCACTGAACGCGTTTCCGTACTCTGTGCCGTTGATAAACAGCTCAAACCGTTCAGTCAGCCTTGGATCATCGAGCTTCCGCTTAGCCAGCGGAGAGTTTTCCACGGGGTAATCGATGATAAAGGTAGGCTGAATCAATTGCTTTTCTACATACTCATCAAACAAAAGTGGGAGACAATCCCCTCTGGTTGCGCCCTTTTCATAATGAATATGGCGTTCATCCAGGCAGGCTCGCGCCTCTTCATCCGTCTTCCAGGCATAAAAGTCAATTCCTGAATACTGTTTAACCGCTTCTGCCATCGGGATGCGCTTCCACTTGCCGCTCAAATAGATTTCCTTGCCTTGGTAGGTGATCACTTCGCTGCCGCAGGCTATACGGGCTGTGTGCTGAAAGAGTTCCTCAGCCAGATCCATCATGGCATGATAGTCGGCATAAGCCCGATACATTTCAATAGAGGTAAACTCAGGGTTATGTTTGGTATCCATCCCTTCGTTGCGGAAAATGCGGCCGATTTCATACACTTTATCAAAACCCCCGACGATCAGCCGTTTTAAATACAGCTCCGTTTCCACTCGAAGGTACATATCGATATCCAGTGTATTATGGTGGGTTTGGAAAGGCCGGGCAGCAGCGCCGATTTCGAGCGTATGCAGAATCGGGGTATCTACCTCGAGATAGCCTCGAGCATCCATAAAGGAGCGAATGGCGGTTATGATTTTACTGCGCTTAACAAAGACATCACGTACCTGGGGGTTAACGATCATATCCAAATAGCGCTGGCGATAACGCAGATCCATGTCCTGAAGCCCGTGCCATTTGTCAGGCAAAGGCTTTAAACACTTGCTCAATAACACAATCTCCTGTGCGTGGACAGATATCTCTCCCGTCCTGGTCTTGAACACAAAGCCCTTGACACCGAATATATCACCAAGATCAGCGTTTTTAAAGTAATCGTATGTGTCTGTCCCCACTTCGTCGCGCTTAATGTAGACTTGGATATCGCCCGACGCGTCACGAAGGTGCGCAAAAGCAGCCTTGCCCATAATGCGCCTGGTCATCATCCGCCCGGCGATACTGACAGTCAACTCATTTTCAGCATCGTAATGATCAAGAATATATCTCGCATGATGAGTGATGTGATAGTTGGTGATTTGATACGGGCTGCTGCCGGCTTCTATCAGAGCGCTCAGCTTTTCTCGCCGGATCTGCTCCTGCTCAGAAAAGCTAAGCGCCTCCTGTGATGGGGCGGCTGATGTATGTTCAGACATCTTGTGTAAACTCCTATCTTGTTTTAACGATGTATGTCGACAATTTTAACATCAATGATACCTGAGGGCACCTGCACTTTGACCCGGTCTCCTTTTTTCTTGCCGAGAAGAGCGGCTCCCAAGGGACTTTCGTTAGAGATCTTGTTGCTGTTGGGATCGCTTTCACGCGCTCCTACAATGGTGTACTCCTCTTCTTCATCCATGCCCGAGTCATGAATCCGAACAGTGGTACCGATATTGACACTATCGGTGGATATCTTGCTCTCATCAATGACTATTGCGGTACGAAGCGTATTTTCAAGCTCTAAAATCTGCGCTTCCAGACGAGATTGTTCATTTTTGGCGTCATCGTACTCGGCATTTTCACTCAGGTCTCCAAAGCCGCGCGCAACAGCAATCTGCTCTGCCACTTCGGCGCGGCGAATGGTTGAAAGGTACTGAAGCTCCTCTTCAAGCTTGCGCATACCTTCAGCAGATACAACAGTCTTATTGCTGTGTTCATGCTGTTTTTCCAGTTCTGACATAAAGGTTTCACTCCGTTCTTATTTGTTCAAACATTTTTAATTGCTTCTTGCGGTGCTCGACATTTTAAAGAATTAATAAAAAAGCCTCTCACAGACAATAACATCAGGAAGCATTAAGATTATACCCCTTGATGATATAAAATGCAAGAATAATGCCTTGATTTAAATGAGAGATCTGGCCATGTAATTGTTACAATTCTCATTGAATGCACGGCAAATTTATGATATGCTGTAACTAAACAAGTATGTGCTTGCCGCAGTGTGAAATGATGCGGTTCAAGCAGGAAAACGGCTTGTTCATTCGTTGTATGTGTAATCCGCCGATGCCGGCTATCGCAAAAAGTAAAGGGATGATTTTATGAGGCCATCAAGCAAAAAGAACTTTTTAATTCTTCTGGCTATTCTGTCAGTACCGGTGCTGCTGGCCGGCTGTGTTTCAAACCCCGACAGTGTCGGCAACAGCAGCGCGGGGGCTGGCTATGCCGGCGATCTCCCCTGGGATAGCCTGCCCACCATTCCGCCGATCGATCTTACACCGACTCCGGATACAAACCCCATCATACTGCCCTCAGCGACCATTGATCTAAGTATTCCGGATCCGGGTGTAACCGACGGCAGCACAGGTTCTTTGACCGGTACCGACGGCATCGTTTTTCCTGAGATGCCCAGTCCGACTCCTACATCGGTTATTCCCCTGACCGCTCCTCCGACTATCACTCCACAGCCTACACCTACCCCTTTGATCCTAAAGGAAGGCAGTACGGGCAGCGATGTGCGGAACCTGCAGACAAAATTGCGCAGTCTGGGCTATATGAGAACAGTGGACGGCAAATTCGAAGCCGGCACGAAGCGCGCCGTGATTTCTTTTCAAAACCGCAATGGTCTGCCGGCAGACGGCATTGTTGGCCCCGCAACCATGAATAAGCTGAATTCCAGCAGCGCCGTGCGCGCTCCCGCAACTGCCAGGCCTACACAGACGCCCAGAGTCACCAGCACGCCCCGGGTAAATGAAAGCCTCATTCTGGTTCTGGGTTCCAGAGGTTCTGAAGTTCGCAGAATGCAAGAACGGTTAATTCAGCTGGGTTACCTGAGCGGCAAGGCGACCGGTGTTTTCAATGAGTCTACTGAAGCTGCCGTCATTGCTTTTCAAAAGCGCAATGTATCCTATTATGACGGAAAAGCAGGCCCGCTGACACTCAACAAGCTGTATTCCAGCTCCGCCAAGGGGACCAGCACCTCTGCAGGTACAGTCGGCACTGTGCTGCAAAATGGGATGAAGGGATCTGAGGCCGTCCGAGCCATGCAGCGACGTTTGAAAGAACTGGGCTATTACAACGGTGTTATAGACGGCGATTTTGGTGACGGTACCGAGCTTGCCGTGCGAAGCTTCCAGAGCAATAATGGCTTGACCGTGGACGGCAAAGCCGGTGAATCGACCCTCAATCGGCTCAACAGCAGCAGTGCCAAACGACCAAGCTCTTCAAGTGGCTCGGGGCAGCGTGTAACGCCGATTCCTCAGTATACGCCTGTTACTCAATTCTACAACGTTACCCCGGCGCCGGATGGCAGTTATGTTACGCTTCGTCCTGGCAGCAGCGGTACACTGGTGAGCAATTTACAAAATGCTCTGAGGCGTCAAGGCTACTATAATGGTACCGTGGACGGGAAATACGGTACGGGAACGATTGAGGCAGTTATTCGCTTCCAGGCTGATCACGGGCTGTCACAGGATGGTGTTGCAGGCGCTGCGACGCAAAGAATACTCTATGAAGGAAACTTCCCTATTGGTTCCTGAATCATTCTGTCAAAAAAACATCCGTTTGAAAGCGGATGTTTTTTTGTTTTTGATTTAAATCATTAAAATAAGGCGTCTACAAACTCCTTGGCGTCGAAGGCCTGCAGATCGTCGATCCCCTCACCGACCCCGATATACCATACCGGCAGCTGCAATTCCTGCTGAATGGCGATTGCAATTCCCCCTTTTGCCGTACCATCCAGTTTAGTCAGAATGATGCCGTTAATCTCCGCTGCTTCCTTAAACTGTTTAGCTTGCTGCAAACCGTTTTGTCCCGTGGTAGCATCCAATATCAGCATACTGCGGACGGCAGCCTCAGGGTGTTCTTTGTCAATGATCCGACGGATCTTACCAAGTTCATCCATTAAATTCTTTTTATTATGAAGCCGGCCTGCTGTATCGACAATCAGCAGATCCGTCTTTCTCGCTTTCGCTGCCCGAACGGCATCAAACACAACCGCGGCCGGGTCGCTCCCCATGGTTTGGCTGATCATTGGCACCTTTGCCCGTTCAGACCATACTTTAAGCTGTTCATCGGCTGCCGCGCGGAAAGTATCAGCCGCAGCAAGCATGACCGACCTTCCCAGTTCCTGAAAACGGAGGGCCAGCTTCCCGACCGTCGTGGTCTTGCCTACGCCGTTTACGCCAACCACCAGCATCACCATCGGCCAGCGCAGGGGTGGACGCCCTACGTTCATATCATCTGCGATAATCTTTTTAAATATCTCGCGCGCGAGCCCGGCATCCTTGATTCTTTTGTCTTCAACCTCACGCCTGAGAGCGCTGACGATACGATCGGCTGTCGCGGCTCCCGCGTCTGCCAGAATCAGGATATCAATTAATTCATCATAAAAATCTTCATCGATGGTTTCAGTGTTTTCAACCAGTTCATCAACCTTTGTGGTGAAATTGCCCCTGGTTTTGGATAATCCGGCTTTCAGCCTTTGAAAAAAACTCATATTCTATGCATCCTCCCTTTATCATTCCACATATCGCTGAAGATCAACTGATACCATGCCGGATACGCCTTTCTCTTCCATTGTCACACCGTAAAGCGCGTCACAGCTTTCCATCGTTCCTTTCCTGTGCGTAATGATGATAAACTGTGTTGACTTCGCATATTCAACCAGGTACTCAGCAAAATAACCAATATTAGCTTCATCAAGCGCGGCTTCTATCTCATCCAGAATACAAAATGGCGTCGGTTTCAAGGTCAGCATCGCAAACAGGATCGCGATCGCCGTCAGCGCTTTCTCACCGCCTGACATCAGGCTCAGCAGCTGCAGCTTTTTACCGGGCGGCTGCGCGGCCACCTCGATATCGCAAGTCAATGGTTCAGACGGATTTGAAAGAATCAGCTCAGCCTTCCCTCCGCCGAACAGCCTTGAAAATGTCTCTGAGAAGTATTGATTCAACTTCGTAAATTCAGTGACAAACTGTGTCTCCATCCGCCCCAACAATTGATTGATCAAGGTAACCAAGTCCTGCTCGGCCTTCTGCGCATCGTCACGTTGAGCAATCATGTTGTCATGGCGCTCACGTGTCAGGGCATATTCTTCAACAGCGCTGACATTAACCGTGCCCATTTCTCGAATGCGTTGTTTGATCGACTTAATCTCCAGCTCAGCCCGGGGAAGATCTATTTTATCTTCCCTGCGCAGCTCTCGTGCCAAAGCATAGGTCAGTTCATAGCTGTTGAAGATATAGTCACTGATCGATTGAATCTCATTTTCCGTGCGTGCAATGACCAGTTCATTACGGTGCAATTTATCGCTTTCCTGTGCATGTAAGGCATGAAGCTTTTCAGTTTCATCAGCACAGGCCTTCTGCCGCCCCTGGATCTCATTGCGCTTCTTCGCCACCATATCCCAGGCCTTCTGCCGGTCAGCGGCAAGCTCCGAAGAAGCTTTGACAGCCTCTTCATGTGATGTAATCAGGTCAAGATGGGAAATCTGCTGTGCTCTCAATTGGTCTGCTTCAATTGCCTTTTTGGCAGCCGAGGCTTCCAGGCTATTGATCTCTTTAACCCAGCGCTCTCTGTCACGGCGCAAAATATCATATTTATGTGTCAGATCGCCTTGCTGCGCAATCAATACCGTCACTTTTTCACGTTGGGTTTCTGCTGTTTGTCTGGCTCTTAAAAGCTGTTGCTGAAGCTTTTGAGTCTCCTGTTCCAATATTTGCTGGTCAACCGCTTCATTCTGTGTTTGTTCAGAGGTTGTATGAAGATCGGCTTCTATTTCTGTTATCGTTTGCTGTATCTGCTCCAGGGCGGCTTCCACGTCGATCCTGCGCAGCCGCACATTTTCCAGCTCGCGCCGCGCATTTTGACTACGTTCTTGCTCTCTTGCAACAAGAATCTGGTGCTGGCTCAGCGCTTCAGAGCATTCATCGGCAAGGCGCGCAAGTTCATCCAGCTCAATGGATGCCTGGTGCTTCGACGTCTCGGCTTGAGCGTACTGTTCCTGGCTGACTCGAATGGATTCTTTAAGCTCGGCGATTTCACGCTCACGGCCCAACAGGCTTCCCGCGCGAGACCGTGAGGTGCCGCCCGTCATAGCCCCGCCCGCACGAAAAACATCTCCTGCCAGGGTTACGACATGAAAAGATTGTCTGGCACGGCGTGACAGTGCAATACCTGAATCCATATCCTCTGCAATAACCGTGCGTCCCAAAATGCTTTCAATGATCCGGGCGTGACGGGGATCACACTCCACCAGCTCACTTGCGACACCCAGGCATCCCGGCATACTTAAGAGTGATCGTTCCTCCCGGCTGAGACTGCGTCCCTTGATGGCGCTGATCGGCAAAAAAGTTGTTCTTCCAAGCCAGTTATTCCGCAGATAGTCAATCAAAAGTTTTGCCGTTTCTTCGTCATCCGTCACGATATGCTGGAGGGTACCGCCCAGAATCATGTCAATTGCGGTCTCATATTCCTTTGGCACACGGATCAGCTGGGCTATAACGCCGTGTACCTTTGTGTTACCTGCCGCAAACTGTAAGGCTTTTCTGACGGCCTGACCGTAACCTTCATAGTCTCTGGCCAGATCTTCCAGCAGATTTAACCGGCCTTGCTCCGTTCGTACTCTGTGCATAAGATCCGCTGTTCGTTGCGCGGCCAGTTCGTATCGTTTTTTTCCCTCATCCCGCTTTTCTTTGATACCGATGCCATCGGAAGTCATTTGTTCAAGCGTCTCAAGGACTTTCTGCAGCTGTTCATCTGTTTTGCCTGAGATCTCCTGCTGCGCTGATTCTTGAGCGGAGAGTTCTTCGCTTTGCTTTTGAATATCAGTAACACGGTCCGTCATTTGGATCAGCATGGTTTGCTGTCGGGCCTGCATACTTTTAACATCACTCAAACGGCTGATCGTATCGATGATACGGGCTTTGTGAGCATCCAATTGACGCTCCGCTGTTTGTGCCTCATCCAGCAAAGATTGAAGAAGAGTCTCTTCACGAAGTAAACGGCCCTTCGCCTCTTCCTGAAGCCGGAGCTGAATTTGCCGGCCGTCTTCACTATCCGAGTATATTTCTCGAAGGCCTTGCAGACGCTCCTCTTCCAGACGAATGTCTTCAGACAGCTGGAGTTCATGATGTTTTAATGTCTCCAGACGATTTTGTACTGTTTCCAGCTCCCGCTGGCCTTTATAGTGTGCTTCCTGTGCCTCATTGAGCGCCTGACGGGCTTCTTTGTCTTCCTGTTCCGCTTCTTCAAGAGTTCTCTCAAGCTCGGCTCTTTGCCTGCCGAGAAGCTCCATCCGCTGTTCGTGAGTCTTTATGCTTTCTGAAAGCCCCAGCCTCAGCTCCCTCAACGAGGCCAGCCTGCTTTGAAGGCGGTCATGTCTGACGAGATAAACATTGACATCAAGATGCTTAAGTCGCTCAGACAAAGCCAGATACTCTTGTGCCGTCTTTGATTGGATTTCCAGAGGTTCCAGCCGGGCAGCGATTTCTTCAATCAGATCATTCACCCGAAGTAAATTGTCCCGGGTACGACTCAGCTTTCTTTCTGCTTCCTCCTTGCGGACGCGATAAGTGACGATACCCGCCGCTTCTTCAAAGACCTGTCGTCGCTCGTCACCTTTGGTGGATAAGATCTCTTCAATGCGACCTTGCCCAATGATTGAATATCCTTCCTTGCCGATACCGGTATCCCTAAACAGCTCCAGCACATCGCGAAGACGGCAGTTTACACGGTTTAAAAAGTATTCTCCTTCACCGCTGCGGTAAACCCGACGGGTCACAAGCACCTCAGAATAGGGTGAGTTTAGCGCCTTGTCTTCATTGTCAAACTGGAGCGAAACTTCGCAATAAGGCAGTGGTTTTCTTGTCTGTGTGCCGTTAAAGATCACGTCTTCCATTTTGGATCCGCGAAGTATTTTAGCGCTCTGTTCGCCTAGAACCCATCTGACTGCGTCCGCAATATTGCTTTTACCCGATCCGTTTGGCCCTACGATTCCTGTAATCCCGTTGCCAAAAGAGAGCTCAGTTCTCTGAGCGAAGGACTTAAAGCCTATAATTTCGATCCGGTTTAGCTTCATCCCTCCTCCTTCTGCCCAAGGAGCATCTCAAGTGCCATCGAAGCAGCCCTTTGCTGTGCGTCTTTTTTGCTGTTGCCCTGAGCACGCGCAAGTTCTTTGCCATCCACAGAGACAGATACTGTAAATGAACGCTTATGTGCCGGTCCGGTTTCAAAGAGGGTCTCGTATTGCGGATCAGACAGGTGTTTGGCCTGCAAGTATTCCTGCAGCTCGCTTTTACTGTTTTGAATGGTCATTTCGCCGTCAAGCACATCAAGCCAAAGACTTTCCACGACTTCCCTGGCGGCTTCAAAACCGCCATCAATATGCACAGCAGCCAGCATGGCCTCTACCGCATCGGCCATAATTCCCTTTCTGCCGCGGGTGTCAGGCTTTAACTGCGGCAGCATTCTGATATACTGATCAAGTTCCAGGTTTTGCGCTATGCTGTAAAGAGTCTCTTCGCAGACCAGCATGGCGCGCAAAGCCGTCAGTTTGCCTTCCTTCATTTTCGGATAAATGGAAAAAAGCTTTTCGCTGATGCACAGCTCCAGCACCGAATCACCCAGAAACTCAAGCCTCTGGTTATTGTTGGCGCCAAAAGAAGGATGGGTCATTGCCAATGCCAGCAGCCCCGGGCTTTTAAAATCATATCCAATTGAACGAATCAACCCGGAAAACTCCGGCATGCCTCAACCTCCACATGAAAATGGCTGCTGCCAAACTGCGCAGCAGCCTAAATGCTTTTAAAACCTGTTTACTCGGTTCTTTTTTCGATGTATTCAGCCACATCGCCTACCGTCTTAAGTGAGGTAATGGCGCTGTCCTCGACTTGCAGGCTGTAATGATCCTCAAGGTCCATGATCAGCACCATCACATTGGCGCTGTCTGCGCCCAGGTCTTCAACCAGCCGGGCATCACGGGTTACTTTCTCAGGGGCTACTTTCAGTTGATTTGCAATCATGGATACCAGTTGATCATATACCATATTAACTCCTCCGATTTGTCAAATACCTATAATTGACTCGTAATTGTCTGTGCGACCTTAGAGGTCACCATATCAGCAGCCTGCCTGATCGCGGAGAAAAAGGCATAGTCGTTGCTGCTACCGTGTGCCTTGACAACAGCGCCTGCAACACCGAGCAAAGGAGCGCCGCCCACTTCAGTATAATCCATGGTTTTCCGCACACGATTGAACGCAGGCTTAGCGAGCAGCCCCCCCAGCTTCGAACGCATATCTGCCATGATCTCACGCTTGATCATACCCATCAGGGTCTCGGCAAGGCCTTCAGTATACTTGAGGATAAGGTTGCCGTCAAAGCCGTCACACACAATGACATCCGCCACATCCGCGGGAATATAGCGTGCCTCAACATTGCCGATGAAATTATATGTCGAATTCTGCATCAAAGGAAAGGTCTCCTTGATCAAAGCATTGCCTTTTTCAGCTTCATCGCCTACGTTCGCCAGCCCTATGCGAGGGTTTTGAATGTTCATGATCTGTTTCATGTAGACATTGCCCATAAGGCCAAATTGCTGAAGGTATTCGGCTTTGCAGTCCATATTGGCCCCGCAGTCGATCAAAAGGAAGCTGCCCTTTCCATTAGGCAACAGGGGAGCGAGAGCAGGCCGTTCAATCCCGGGCAAGCGGCCCAGGCGCAGCATACCTCCCACCAGCACGGCTCCGGTTGAACCGGCGGATACAAAGCCGTCAGTTGCTCCATCGCGGACAGACAACATCCCCAGTACGATGGAGGATTTTTTCTTCTGACGGATCGCCATAGCAGGAGCATCATGGTTTGTGATTACTTCGGGCGCGTCCAACAGGGAGATTCTCTCCCGGACATCTTCCGCGCCGACAAGATAAGGTTCAATCCGGGATATAATACCGGCTAAAGTGATCTTCAGCCCGGGAATCCGGCGCAAGGCTAACAAGCTCCCTTTCACCTGAGCCTCCGGGGCATTGTCGCCGCCCATCGCGTCAATAAACAGATGGATCTTCTCTTGCACTGAACGTTTCCTTTGTAAATTTTATCAAGCAACCGTGCACCTGATAACAGACTAATTTTAGCATAGGTCAAGGCTGATGACAAGTATCTGCACTTAAGCAGACTTGTCATGCTCCGCATAAACGTGTTATAATTTTCGTGCGAGGTATCAATGCAATCTAAGCGTCTTGTAAAGGAGATGGATAACGTGATGAAATTGATTATTGCCATAGTCCAGGATGAGGATGCCTCTCACTTGATCAGTGAACTGATGAATGAAGGTTTCAGCGTTACAAAGCTCGCTACCACAGGGGGCTTTCTCAGAGCGGGAAATACAACTTTACTGGTCGGTGTTGATGATGATAAGTTTGATCCTTGCATGGACATCATTAAGAAGGTATGCAAAAGCCGCAAGCAGATCGCTACCTCTCCGGTCACCATCGGCGGTGCAACCGGCATGTATGCCCCCTACCCCATCGAGGTAACCGTCGGAGGCGCAACTGTATTTGTACTTTCTGTCGACCAATTCTTAAAAATGTAAATCGTTAGCAGGGTGTTTGTGTCACAAGGATTCGACTATCAGAGATTCAGCCAAGCGCATGGCCGTCTGACTACGGAATATCGTAAAAGGCAGGCATCTCATGCGCTTCTTTTATGTGGTTCGTCAGGTATGATGAAGGCAAGTTTTGCCGTTTATTTGGCTCAAATTCTGTTGTGTCAGGCTGAGTCGGATGTCAAACCATGCGGACGATGCCGATCCTGTCTCCGCTGTCAGGCTGGAAGTCACGGCAATTTGATTACACTTGGTCTGGCAGGTGACGCTAAGTCCATCAGGATCGAACAACTTCGCGCCTTGTTCAGTGTGCTCTCACTGCATCCTGCAGAACCGGGGCCCAGAGTGATTGTGATCAAGGATATGCATACAATGACCCCTCAAGCACAAAACGCTTTGCTCAAATCACTGGAAGAACCGCAGAACAATGATTATTTCTTATTGACTAGTGATAATGAACGGGCTGTTTTACCCACAATTATATCACGCTGCAATCTCGTCCGGCTGCCGGCGCTTGAGGATGAAAAGCTTGAAGAGCTTCTCTTGCAGCATGGATGCAATTCAAAACAGGCAAAGGAACTTTCTTTGTTGTCAAGCGGCCGTATTGGGTTTGCGCTTTCAGTTCTCAACGATTCAACATACTGGACCGCCAAAGCTCTTGCTGAAAAAACCTTTTTTTCTCTCAAGACTTTGACAGATATCCCTGCCGCTTCGATGGCCCTTAAAGACGCAAGAGACTCTGCCGATCTGCTCTTTGATTTGATTGAGCAAGAAGCCCGACATTGCCTTGAAGCGAAGTTTCTCCCTTTAAAAAGACACTTGACATCCCCGTGGTCCAATGCTGACACAAAGCAGCTCAAACGTCTGCTTGAAGCTTTATTCGAAGCGCGAAAATACAAGGCCAGCAATGTATCCTGGCAATCCATCACAGACCGTCTGCTATTTTCTATTGCGAAGGAGATCTATCAATGTCAATGGTAATTGGCGTGCGTTTCAAAAACGCCGGAAAACTTTACTATTTCAACCCGGGCAAACTGTGGCCGACAGCCGGAGACAATGTCATCGTGGAGACTGTGCGAGGCGTGGAATACGCCCAGTGTGTCATGGGCGTCCATGAAATCAACGAAGAACATATCTCTTCCCCGCTCAAAAAAGTCATTCGTGTTGCCAACGATGAGGATACCGAGAAACACCGGGCTAACCTGGAAAGCGAGCGGAGCACCTACGCAATATGTCAGGAGAAAATATCTGATCATAAGCTGGATATGAAGCTTGTCAAAGTGGAGTATACCTTTGACCGTAACAAGCTGATTTGCTATTTTACTTCCAATGGCCGTGTGGATTTTCGCGGACTGGTAAAAGATCTGGCTGCCACTTTTAAAACCAGAATTGAGCTCAAGCAAATTGGTGTGCGCGATGAAGCAAAAATGCTCGGCGGGCTTGGCTCCTGCGGACGGCCTTTATGCTGTTCGTCGTTCTTGGGCGATTTTCAGCCTGTGTCCATAAAAATGGCCAAGGAACAGAATTTATCATTGAATCCCACAAAGATTTCCGGCGTTTGCGGGCGTCTCATGTGCTGCTTAAAATATGAGCAGGACCAATATGAGCGTGCGCGAAAGCTCTTGCCGAACATAGGGCGAGATGTCCTGACCCCCGACGGACGCGGTACCGTGGTTGAGATGAACCCTTTGAAGGAATCTGTCAAAGTGCGCGTCTCCAAGGGACAGGACAACTATGAGTTCAAAGAGTATTTGGGCAATGAAATCCAGCGTGTCTCTTCTGTACCTCCCTCCAAATCCTTTGATAAGAAAAAAGGATCTTCAAGAACCGCGTCTTTAGATGATGCAAGCAGGTCTGATGACTCCGCTGCTGCGGACAAAGACAATTCCGTCCGTCATTGAGGCTATCTCCTTAATCTCTTATCAAGATGCCGCAGAATGACCGTTCTAATGTAAGGAAAGGATATTATGAAACTTATTAATCGCTGGGAGAGGAAACTATACCGTTTTCGCATCATGCCCTTCTTTAAATATATTATTTTATCTATGGCAGGCGTATACGCGCTTCAGTTGTTTTTCCCCTCCTTTCCCTTGATCAGCCGGTTGTCATTGTGGACAGGCATGGTATATAAAGGCGAAGTATGGCGTTTGATCACCTTCATCTTTATTCCTCCGATGAACTCGCTGATGTTTGCCGCTATTACGATGTATTTTTATTATTTTATCGGGACGGCGCTTGAGAGCAAATGGGGCGCGAGACGCTTTTTGCTTTATTTCCTCATTGGCGTTTTAGGTGCGATCATTGCGGCACTGATTACCGGATTTGGCACCAACCATTATTTGTTGATGTCCATGTTCTTCGCCTTTGCTATCCTATATCCGGAGCATGAGCTTTTATTGTTTTTTATCCTTCCGATCAAAATGAAATGGCTTGGCGCTCTTAACGCCGTATATTACCTTTATGCCTTAATCATCGGGCGCTGGGATACAAGGGTTGCGCTATTGTTCAGTCTTCTTAATTTATTCCTCTTTTTTGGCGGCGATATCATCAACCTGATCCGAAGAACGACGGCTCAATGGAAACGGCGCCGCCAGTTCCGCAATGCGCAGCGCAGATAAGCGCCCGGATGACCATAAAAAAGAATCGCCCGTTACGAGCGATTCTTTTTTATGGTGAGCGCAGCCTGTAAGCCGAGTTCTGTCTGGAATGGTCATCTGTCTAGGCCATCCGTCGCCGGAAGGCTCAAGCGATTACGAAGGCGGAACGAGCAGCTCCATGCGCCTTCATCTATCTTGCACCAAGTGGGGTTTACATGACGGTCAAGTTGCCAAGCCGCCGGTGCGCTCTTACCGCACCTTTCCACCCTTACCGAATCATTCGGCGGTATCTCTCTGTTGCACTTGCCTTGGAGTCGCCTCCACCAGCCGTTAACTGGCACTCTGCTCTGTGGTGCTCGGACTTTCCTCATGCTTCTCACAGCATGCGACCATTCAGCTGCCTCACCGGTTTAAAAGCGATTGATCAGGTAATGACCATGCGGCCGCAGGTCTCGCATTCAACCAGTTTTCCATTCTTAATGCTGCTCAATACAGATGAGGGGAAGGACATATTGCACCCGCCGCACTGACCATTCTGAAGCTTAGCGATTGGCGGTATACAGCGCTGCTTGATATCGTTGTACTTCGCGATATACTCGGGCTCAATACCGGCAAGCTTTTCTTTGGCCTTTTCACGCAGTTGTTCGACCCGAACCTGTGCCTGCTTGTATTCGGCGTCAAATTCATCCCGTAAAGGGATAAACTCTTCCCTCGCAGCAACAAGCCTGATTTTCAGATCCCGCTGCACGCGGTCACGGTCAGCAGCAATCTTTCGAAGGCGGCGCGTCTCCTGTTCAAAGTCCTGCAAGGAGCCGGAAAGGCGCTGGGCTTCATCAATATAGTCACGCACCTGAGCGCTGTCAGCCGCCGGTTCATTCTGAATGCGTGATTGAAGCTGTTTGATCTGATCTTCCGTTAAGGAGATCGCGTCTTTCAACGCATCCATACGGTCAAGCATGGCCAGAACCTCATCTTCAACTTGTTTGAGGTTCTTTTGCAGTTCCTGAAACGAATCACGCAATTTAACCAGCTTCTGGCGTTTTGGGGATCTGCGGACCGACATCTCCAGATTGTCTACTTCAATATCTGCTTGTTGATACTGCCACAATAGTTCTAGTTGGTTCATTCTTCCTCCTCACAAAGTATATCCTTCTGAATGGTGGTGACACTCAGACGCATACACTTCCACAGAATATTGTAGTAGATTAAGCTTGTTTTGTAAATAGAAGGCCAGCTCATCCATCATCCATACTTCAGTATGGTAGTGCCCTCCATCAAATAATACGAAGCCGCTCTGTGCGGAAGCGATGGCATTATGATAGCGCACTTCTCCGGTTAAAAGGGCATGAGCCCCTTCCGCCTGTGCCGCAGAAAACCCCGTATCATATGCACCGCCTGCCAAAGCCAAGGTTGTGATCTTTGTGTCCGGCGAGCCATAACATCTGGGCCTGAGTCCGGTCAGATCACCGATCATTTGGCCGAGTTCTTTTGCCGTCATGGCCTTATTCGTTTCACCCAGGGTCAGTATGGGGTCCTCCCCCCTTCGGATGTCCTGAAGTCCGAGCCGCTTTGCAATCATGGCCCCGCCGCTCATATCACTTAAATCAAGGTTTGTATGTGCGCTAAGTAGCGCAAGGCCGCTTTTTACCAGCTTGGATAGAATCACTCCGTCATAGTTGTCATCACGTATATTCTTAACAGCATGAAACATTAATGGATGATGGGAAATCAAAAGCTGTGCTTTCTTTTCAAGGGCTTCCTCTATCACCTCAGGCGTGACATCAAGAGCGGTCATTACCCGCGAAACCTCGGCATTGATGTCCCCAATCAAAAAACCGGAATTATCATAGGCCTCCTGAGTCTCAAAAGGCGCAATGTCATTGATGATATCATAAATCACCTGATTTTTGGCTGGTTTCATGCTCAATCTCCTCCGATAACCATTTTAAGTGGGTCTCACGCCTGTCATCACGGCGGACAAATACCACATCTCTTCTCCATCTCATGTATTCGTTCAAACAATCTCCCCGAAGCTTTGAACCGATGTACAGTTCACGGGCAGTATAATCTTTGTATCCCCGCTGTGCCGAGAGGACTGAATAAAATCTGCCGTTTGATCGCACAACCGTTTCGGCTTCAAAGAAAAAGCCGTACTCATACAGCTTTTGTCTTAGAAACGGCATCTGGGTATTCGCCGATACAATCAGCTTTGCCTCACCGATGGCTTGATGGTTTTTAAGGATACCCGCTATGGTCCTGCCGCCCATCCCGGCAATAATAACAGCTGAAACCGGACGGGTAAGTGCTTGAAGACCGTCTGCCACAATCAGCTCTGCCTTATCTTCCAAACCATGCAAGGTGAGAAGTCTTCTGCTTTTGTTTAATGAATCACCGCTTATATCGCTGACAATCATCCTGTTACAGATCCCGCTTGAGAGCAAATGGCAGGCAAGCTTCCCGTGATCCGCACCAATGTCCGCAGCTTCCTCACAAACGGGCACCATGTCAGCGATGCACCGTAGACGCGCGTCGAGGACCGGCAGCCGCTTTGGGGTCGTTTTTCTCAATCCAAAAAATCTTTCAGTTTCTTACTGCGGCTGGGATGGCGCAGCTTGCGCAATGCTTTTGCTTCAATCTGACGGATACGCTCGCGAGTGACATGGAATTCTTTACCTACTTCCTCCAATGTGCGCGGGTTGCCGTCGTCAAGCCCAAACCGCAGGCGAAGCACCTTGGCCTCTCTTGGCGTCAACGTATCAAGGACTTCCCACAATAACTCCTTCATCAAAGCGTTTGATGCAGCTTCAGCCGGCGCAGGTGCATCCTCGTCCTGAATGAAGTCTCCCAAGTGGCTGTCTTCTTCTTCTCCGATAGGAGTTTCCAATGAAACAGGCTCTTGAGCGATTTTGATGATCTCACGGACCTTGCTTTCACTGATTCCCATTGCCTTGGCGATCTCTTCAGGCGTAGGCTCCCGGCCATATTCCTGCAGAAGCTGACGGGATACACGAATCAGTTTATTGATTGTTTCCACCATATGAACGGGTATACGAATCGTCCTAGCCTGATCTGCTATGGCACGGGTAATTGCTTGCCTGATCCACCAGGTAGCATAGGTCGAAAACTTAAAACCCTTGGTATGATCAAACTTTTCAACAGCCTTGATCAAGCCCATGTTGCCCTCCTGGATCAGATCAAGGAACAGCATGCCGCGCCCCACATAACGTTTGGCAATGGAAACGACCAGCCTGAGGTTTGCTTCAGCCAGTTCGCGCTTTGCGTTTTCGTCTCCCTGCTCCATGCGTTTGGCGATCTCTACCTCTTCTTCTGCTGTCAGAAGAGGCACTTTGCCGATTTCCTTGAGATACATACGGACAGGATCATCGATGTTGATCGCGTCCGGCACGCTGAGGTCAATTTCCTCTTCATCAGCCGCCTCTTCCTCAGTTTCCTTTTCATCCGCGCTTTCGTTATCCTTAATGACATTCACTCCAAGCGTATCAAGGGTTTCAAGGATAATCTCAAATTGGTCCGGATCAATTTCCTCAGCGGACAGGATGGACATGATTGTACTATAACTGATGCTCCCTTGTGCTTTCGCAGTTTCATATAATTCCTGAAGCTTTTGTTCCTGCTTGGATTCCGCTTTCATACTCATCAAGAGACTTCCTTTCCTCCCACCTAGCTACGTTTAAGGCTGTTGAGCGCCAAACGCAATTGCATAATTTGTTCCAGTGCTTTTATCTTGTCATCGCCGGTCATCGTTATCATTTGACGGCTGATTTCGCGAATTTGTTGATCCAGTTTATTGGCTCTTAGTGTTGAAATACACTCTTCCGCCGCGGGGATCACTTGGTCAGCCTCCATCTCTCCCAGTCTGCTGAAGGCCTCGCTGGCAATGGAGCGGCCCTCTTCCTCCTCACATTCGCTCAAGACCTGTACAGGTTTTTTCCCTTCAGACAAGGCCTGCCACAGTTTTCTGATCAAAGGATTGTCAAAATCTTCGGCTCTGACCAGATCTCCGGGAAGATGTCCTGTTGCCGAAAGCGCCAGGAGCGTCTTTTCAGCTTCATCCACTGTCCGCTCTTTGTTCTGTCTCCGGTCGGAAAAGAGAGGTTTCTTCGCCGCGTCGCTTTTCCCCGAGACCCTCTTCATAGATTGACGCACCTGCTCTGTGAGGATTTCTTTGTCATAACCCGTTTGCACCTGCAGCCAGCGCACCAGATCTTCCCGCTCAAGAGGACTGGCGACTGACGCTATCTGTTCGCAGGCCTTTAAGGAAAAATCGCTGTTTCCTTCAGCAGACGCAGTATCATACCCTTTTTTCAGCCTGAGCAAACGAAACACATTCACTGTCAAAGGGCTTAGGCTCGCAAATTCCTCAGCCTCATGGTGCTGCAGATAATCATCCGGATCCATCCCATCAGGCAACTGTAACACCCGGGAAGGGATTCCTTCTTTTTCAAGAACATCTGCTGCCCGCATGATAGCATTTTGTCCGGCCTCGTCACCATCGTAGCAAACCCATACCTCAGGCGCCAGACGTTTCATCAGCCGTGCCTGCTCTGCCGTCAGCGCTGTTCCGAGCGTTGCGATTCCTCCCCGTATCCCCTTCTTGGACAGAGCCATCACATCCATGTATCCCTCAACAAGAACGACACGGGTGAGGTCCCTCTGTTTTCTCAGGAAATTAGCGCCATAGAGCCCCAACCGCTTGTTAAACACAAGGGTATCCTGCGTGTTGAGGTACTTGGGCTGCGCATCTCCCATTGCCCTGCCGCCGAAGCCGACTGTACGTCCGTACAAATCAATGATCGGAAACATCGCACGGTTTCGAAACACATCATAGCTATGCTTGTCGCGTACATGTAGTACGCCTGCGGCGGACATATCCTCCTGGACATAGCCTTTAGAGGCAAGGTGTTCCTTCAGGCTGTCCCACTCAAGGCCGCTGGCTCCCAGACCAAAGCGCTTGATCAGCCCGTCCTCTATGCCCCGGCCATACAAATAATCCAATACCTGTTTACCGGCCGGCGAGTATAATTTGTCATGATAAAATAAAGCTGCTTCACGGTTTATTTCGTACAGCTTTTCTTTAAGTGAATACTCTTGCTGCGCCCTGGGGTCATATTCCCGTGCAGGCTCAGGAATACCTAATAGTTTTGCAATGTGCCTGAGAGCTTCCGGAAAGGTTAAGCTTTCCATTTCCATAACAAATTGAGCCACATTGCCGCCTGCTTTGCAGCCAAAACAATGGTACACGTTGTTCTCACGGCTGACGGAGAAGGAAGGGGTCTTTTCGTTGTGAAAGGGGCATAAGCCGACATAATTTCGGCCGCGACGCTTTAAAGGCAGATAAGACGATACGATATCAACGATATCGGCACGCGTCAAAACCTCATCAACCCAAGCGTTCGGATACATACCGGACAAGACCATCACCCCTGTATGTCTAATTCGACACGCCGGGCCTTTATCCTGCTAAATAACGGAGAAGCCCTCGGGAACGAACAGTTTTTGAAACAATCTTGTCGCAAAACGATCGGTCATAGAGGCTACATAGTCTGCGACTGCGCGTTCTGTTCCTTCACGGTATGCGATTGTTATATACTCAAGCGGCATATCGGCAGGATGTTCCATGAAGTGTTTGAACAGGGTCGATAAAATAAAATCACATTTGCTTTCTTCCTGACTGCGCCATTGATCCTGGTAAACGTTTTTAAAAAGAAAATCCCGCATCATGTCAGTAGCGTCCTGTACTTGATGACTGGCTTCAATATCTCCCGCTTTGCCGCTGGTTTTAATCAGATCGTCGATCATGGTGGAGATCCGCTCGCCGTGGCTGTGACCGAGCACACTCAGAGCGTCTGACGGCAATTCATGTGGCTTTATGATCCCTGCTCTCAAAGCGTCATCAATATCATGGTTGATATAGGCGATACGATCTGCTTTTCCCACAACCCGGCCTTCCAGGGTAGCCGCCTTGCGGGAACCTGAATGATTGATGATACCGTCACGTACCTCCCAAGTCAGATTCAGCCCTTCTTTGCCTTCAAGCACTTCGACCAGACGCAGACTTTGTTCGTTATGCCGGAACCCTCCGCCGATCAGGCGGTCCATCGTACGCTCACCGATATGCCCGAATGGCGTATGCCCCAGATCATGCCCCAGGGCAATGGCTTCAGTCAGATCTTCATTGAGCCGCAGCCCTCTTGCGATACTGCGTGCCACTTGAGCTACTTCCAGGGTATGCGTCAGGCGCGTGCGGTAATGATCACCCTCGGGGGAAATAAATACCTGCGTTTTAAACTGCAGCCTTCTGAAACTCTTTGAATGGATGATACGATCCCGGTCACGCTGAAACTCACTGCGCAGCTCACATAAGCTGATCGGGCGCTCTCTCCCCTTGCTTTGAGAGCTCTTCGCCGCAAGCGGAGACAACTCCTCCATTTCCCGCTGTTCGATCATCTGCTTAATGTTCATGCCTCGCCTCCCTGTCAAGAACTGATCTTATATAAGATACCCGTTTTCTTGAAGCCAGCATCTCTCAGCATGAGTTATGGCTGCTTTTTTTAGTAAGTCAGGTCTGCGCTGAGCTGTCACCAGCAGCGATTGCTGCCGGCGCCAGTCATTGATACGTGCGTGATCCCCCGACAACAATACTTCCGGCACCTGTGCGCCTTCAAACTCACGCGGCCTTGTATACTGCGGATACTCAAGCAGGCCGGCTGATGAGAAGCTTTCCTCTCCGGCGCTTGCTTCGCTGCCCAGAACTCCTTCTATCTGCCTGGCAAGGCAGTCGATTATCACCATGGCCGGCAGTTCACCGCCGGTCAAGACATAGTCTCCGATCGAAATCTCCATATCAATGTAGCGGTCCACCACCCGCTCATCCACCCCCTCATAATGGCCGCATAAAATCATCAGGTTTTCTTCGCGGCTGAGGTCATTGGCCACTTCCTGTGTCAGCATTTTTCCTCTTGGGCTCATCAGGATGCGTTTACCCGGGTAGGGATCCGGCGCGGTCGCGCGAATGGCGTCTGCGATCGGCTGCACCATCATCAGCATGCCTGCTCCGCCTCCAAAGGGATAGTCATCCGTATTCTTGTGTTTGCTCTTTGAAAAATGGCGGATGTCTGTAATGTGAACATTCAATGTCCCGGCTTGCCGCGCTCTTCCGATGATGCTCTGCTCGATCGGGGCAAACATATCCGGAAAAATGGTCAGCACATCAATTCTCAATGACGGCCACCTCGTCAAGCAATCGCTCGTCGATCGTGATAATTCGATGCTCAATATCAACAGACGGGATCACTTTTTTAAGTGCGGGCAGCATCATCGTGCCTCCCTGCTTTAATGTGATTACATACACGTCATTGGCTCCCGGCTGCAGAACCTCCTGAAGTACGCCGATGTCATTTCCTTTTGAGTCTTCCACCTTACAGCCGATCAGATCGGTGATGAAGTGCCGATCCTCATCCAGCGCAACAGCATCCTCGCGGTGTACATAGAGCATCCAGTCTCTCTGATCTTCGGCTTGACTTCGGGTTTGACAGCCGGAAAGATGCGCATACACAAAACCTTCCCGCACACTGATATTTTCTATCTCACAAGGCTGATATTCGCTTCCCTCGCTCTTGCATACCATCACCCGGGAAAGGTCATTAAATCGGCGCGGATCGTCCGTTAAAGGCTTGATTTTTATCTGACCGCGAATTCCCTGAGGTTTGATCACGGTACCGATCAGCAGATATTTGGACAGCATACTTACCCCTTTGTAAAAGCGCCGCTTCAGCGGCGCTTTAGTGAATTGTTACTGAATTTCAACGAAGACCGGTTTGCCGCCTTTTTCAGTGGCAGCTTTGACAACGCTGCGGAGAGCCTTTGCAATGCGGCCCTGTTTGCCGATCACGCGCCCCATATCATCGGGCGCGACATTCAGCTCCAGAATCGTGGCCTCAGGGCCTTCTGTCTCGGTCACTTGAACCTCATCCGGATGTTCAACCAATGACTTTGCTAAGAAAAGGACCAATTCCTTCATCTGATGCTCCTTTTTCCTTATTCAGCTTTCGCTTCGGCCTCGCCGGCTTTCTTCAGCAGAATACGTACGGTGTCCGTGGGCTGGGCGCCTTTTTTAATCCAGTCTGCGGCTTTTTCCACATCGATTTTGATCTGTGCGGGATTTGTCATGGGATCGTATGTGCCGATCTCCTCGATAAAGCGACCGTCACGGGGCGTGCGTTCGTCGGCTACAACAACGCGATAAAAGGGCTTCTTCTTCATACCAATTCTCTTGAGACGGATTTTGACTGCCATGTGGTTTGGTTCCTCCTAAATTTAAAGTGTGTATATGGAAATCATAATGTTTATGATAACCGCTTAGTTAAACGGGGGCATTCTGAATTTTCCCGGCATGCCGCGCTTGTTGCCCATCATCTGCTTCATCATCTTGCGCATCTGATCAAACTGACGCATCAGCTGGTTGACATCCTGTACGGTGACTCCCGCACCAGCGGCTATCCGCTTTCTGCGGCTGGCGTTGAGGATATCAGGCTTGCGACGTTCTTTAACCGTCATGCTGCGGATAATAGCTTCGGGCTTTTTCATGGCGTCATCGGAAATCTCAAGACCTTTTAGCTTGCTCCCGACGCCGGGCAGCATACCCAGAACATTTTGCAAAGGACCCATTTTTTTCAGCTGCTGCATCTGATCCAGAAAATCATCCAGGGAAAGATTTTCATGGCCTTTGCCCTTTTGCTGTTTCGCTGCTTCCGCTAAATCCATAGCCTCAGTGGCTTTTTCAATCAGCGTAAGCACATCCCCCATGCCGAGGATACGTGAAGCCATGCGATCGGGATGGAACGCCTCAAAGGCATCCATCTTTTCGCCTGTTCCCGCAAACTTGATGGGCTTGCCCGTTACCGCCCGAACACTCAATGCCGCGCCGCCTCGCGTATCACCATCAAGCTTTGTAATGATAACGCCATCAATACTCAGCTTGTCGTTAAAGGCTGTGGCCACATTAACGGCATCCTGTCCTGTCATGGCGTCAACAACGAGCAGGATTTCCTGTGGCTTGACAGCAGCCTTGATGCGCTCGAGTTCACCCATCAGGTTTTCATCAACATGCAAACGTCCTGCGGTATCCAGGATCAACACATCGTTGCCATAATACCGGGCATGCTCGACCGCTTCTTTTGATGTCAACACCGGGTCTTGCGTACCGCGTTCAAACACCGGTACTTTTACCCGCTCACCTACAACCTGCAGCTGTTTGATGGCTGCGGGACGATAAATGTCACAGGCGGCAAGCAAAGGTTTTTTCCCTTGTTTTTGCAGGTGCCCCGCCAGTTTGGCCGCGATGGTTGTTTTACCGGCGCCCTGCAGCCCGCAGAGCATGTAGACGGTCGGCAGAGAAGATGACCAGGTCAGCCGGGCATTTGCTCCGCCCATCAGCTCGGTCAGCTCTTCGTTGACGATCTTGACAACCTGCTGCCCTGCGTTAAGAGAGGATAGAATCTCCGTACCGACACAGCGTTCAGTAACTCGTTTAATGAAGTCCTTGACAACAATATAGTTGACGTCCGCTTCCAACAGCGCCATGCGAACTTCACGCATCGCGTCCTTGATGTTTTGTTCATTCAGTTTACCTTTGCCGGTCAGCTTTTTAAACGCACGCTGCAGCTTATCCGACAGGCCCTCAAACGCCATCTATACGTCCTCCTCACGAAGAAAATCAGCCAGCTGTCTGGCTGCCGACTCAAGATTTCCTGAGACGTCAATTCCCTTCAAGCTTTTCTCAATCAAGTTATGGCAGGCTGCCATGATCTCCCGCTGACGGTCAAATTTCACGAACAAACGCATGCTTCCTTCAAGATCATCAAGCCTTTTAAAAGCTCGCTGCAGTGTGTCGCTGACGCACTGCCGTGTTACACCCAGATGTTGGGCTACTTCAACCAATGACAGATCCTCATCGCAGTATAAATTCAGCATCGTACGCTGGCGTTCGGTCAGCAAGGCACCATAAAAAGACGAAAGAATGCCATACTCTACCTTTCTTTCCAGCCTGCTTTCAGTGTCCGTCATGTCTCCTCCTGTCAAGCACATCTACTTGACAGAGCTATTATACAAGCTCATCAAAATTTGTCAAGAAAAAGTACAGCGTCATTGCTGTGATGTATTAAAGTTTGATGATTTTACAGTCAGCGACGGCAATATCGATCAGCTCCTGCGCGTTTTCGATTTTTTGCTCAGCTTGCTCCGTTTTATCCAGTCGCGGCTGTGTAACAGGGTGTCTGGGGGTAAACACAGTACAGCAGTCTTCATAAGGCAAGTTAGACGTTTCATAGGTGCCGATCTTTTGCGCGTAGTCAATGATCTCAATCTTATCAAATCCGATCACCGGTCTGAAGACAGGCATGTTCACAACAGCGTCAGTACAGGCCAGTGCTCTCATGGTTTGGCTGGCGACCTGGCCGATAGACTCTCCCGTTACGAGCGCCTGTGCCCCCTCTTTTTGCGCTATTCTCTCTGTGATCCGCATCATAAACCGTCTCATGATCAGCGTGGTATAGTCTTCGGGGCAGTTTTCATGGATGCGCATTTGAATATCTGTGAAGGGCACGATGTACATGCGCATACCGCCGGAGTATCCCGAAAGAATTTTGGCAAGGTCCACTACCTTTTCCCTGGAACGTTCGCCAGTATAGGGAAAGGAATAAAAATGCACCGCTACCATCGCCACACCGCGTTTGGCAATCATATATCCGGCAACGGGGCTGTCAATTCCACCGGACAACAAGAGGGCCGCTTTCCCGTTGCTGCCAACCGGCATGCCTCCCGGAGCGGGGTATACCTTGACATACAGATAAGCTTGGTCACGAATCTCTATATTTAAGAGATGATCAGGTTTTTTTACGTCCACCTTCAAATCGGTTCTGCGTCGGAGAATATACCCTCCCACCATGGCACAGATTTGCGGTGAATCCATAGGATAGCGCTTATCAGACCTGCGGGCCATAACCTTGAAGCTGCCGCTCAATCCGTCCATCAGCCGTAAGCCCTGTTCACAGATGGCTTCGAAATCGGCCTTGTCCATCTCAATCGCGGGACATACTGAGTGCACCCCAAATACTTTTTGTACCGCCTTCAGACAACCGGCCGTGTCTTCCATATCCCGAATATAAATACGGCTGTCATGAAGGACAACGTGAGAGGTAAAGGCTTTCGCGGCGCTTTTTACGCGTGAAAGCAATAGATTCTGAAAATAAGGCCGATTCAGGCCCTTTAAATATATTTCCCCGTAACGAACCATCAGCAGTTCTTGCATAATGTTCCTTTCTACCGCCTGGTGTAGCGTTTCAGTAAGGCATAGTTTTTGATGAGGCCATCAACTGTGTAATCAACATCCTCTTTTGTCAGGTACGGGCTAAAGCTGAACCTGATCGCACTTTCCATCGCAGAGGGCGATATCTTCATTGCGCGAAGAACATGACTGCTCTTCTGCCTCCTCGAAGAGCATGCAGACCCATTGCCGACTAATATTCCCATCCCTTCCAAAGCATGCAGCATGGTTTGTGCCCGTACAGGCGGAAAAGAGAGATTGATAATATGATCGGCTGATTGAGGAGAACGGGGATCGGGTCCGTTAAGCTTCATTTGCGCTACGGTATCTTGAAGCATGTCATATAAACTCAGCTTTATTTCCCGCATATTCCGGTGCTTTGGGTAAGCTTTTATCGCGGCAAACAGACCGGCGATGCCGGGTGTGTTTTCAGTCCCCGATCTCAAGGTGCCTTCCTGGCCTCCCCCCATCAGCAAAGGCTGCAGACGCATGCGCTCATTAATCCAAAGCGCACCGATTCCTTTAGGGCCGTGGATTTTGTGAGCTGAAAGAGCGTAACTGTCAATTCCGATATCTGATACGTGGCAATCATGGCGTAAAAAGCCCTGGACCCCGTCCACATGAAAAAAAGCCTCGGGGCAGATCCCGTCTCTCAAAGAAACCGCTTCTTTCAATGGCTGTACAGCGCCGGTTTCATTGTTGATCTGCATCACGCAGATCAGCCGGGTGTCCGGAGTAAGCATGCTTTCAAGTTTTTCAAGGCTGATCAATCCGCGCTCATCAAGCGGAATTTCATCGACGACAAAACCCCGGTTCGCCAGCGACTTGCAGCTTTCAATAACTGCCGGGTGCTCTCCCGCTCCATACAGCACCTTCCCGGGCTGTCGGTTAGCCATGCCGCCGATAATCGCCAGATTGTCCGCCTCAGTGCCGCCGGAGGTAAACACAACGCGGCCGTTTTCGGAACGTAAAACCGACATAATGCTGCCGCGGCAGTCGTTCATCAATCTTTCCACTTCGAGTGAGGGACCATATAAGGATGACGGATTGTAGTATTGCTCCGCCATCGATTTCCGCATCGCTTCAATCACGCTGTCACCGGGACGTGTTGTCGCGCTGTTATCAAGATATACCTTGTGTTTTTGGTTCAATTCTTCTGAAACTTCCCTTGTCCGGCAGCGCGGATAATCATGTTGCGCATTGCTTCGCTGGGTTCCATGACCAGCAATGACTTGGCGCCGTCTCTCTGAAAATAAAGATAAAACAGCTCCGCGTCTCGATTGATAAACCAGTTCAGGCGCTTTATCCCCGGCATGTTCAGATACCGTTTAAAGGATCCGGAGTTGACCATGCCGACCGCTTCAACGTTTTTCACGTTCATGGTGCCTATCGCTTTACGTTTACGGTTGTTGAATACCTTGGCAAAATCAAGGATTCCATTTGTGAAGGTGTATTCAAACTCCGTCTTGATCCTGTCTTTAAACAGAAAAATCAGAACAGCGGCAGCAATCATCACCACTGTGATGGCGATATCCAGTATCATGCCCGCGCTGAATCCCTGGGTGCTGATGGCCATGCTGATCAGGTTGAACATGAACATCGCAATGATGCCGGACATGATCATGGCTGCCCATGCTAAAACGAGCATCATATTCTCTGCCCCTTTGTTCCGTTTGCTGGCGACTTCTTCCATAAACTGATCCATGTTTCTTATCTCCTATCGAAAAAATACGGGAATTAATAATCCGATGATTGCACCAAAGAATACTTCCGTAGGGGTATGGCCGATCAGCTCCTGAAGATCAGACTCACCAAGCGGCTGGCCTTCTACCAGCATCCTGTGGAGGATTCGGTTAATGACTTTGCTTTGCTTTCCGGTCTGGAGTCTGACACCCATTGCGTCATAGATAACCACCATGGTCAAAGCGGCAGAAATAGCAAAAGATGTAGATCCCATCCCTTCCCTTAAGGCGATCATGGAAGTCAGTGCGACAAGGAAGGCTGTGTGGGAGCTGGGCATACCGCCCATACCGAATGTCCTTCTGAAATCAAAGTTGCGGTTAACTGCCCAATCAATCAACACTTTCAAGGACTGCGCGATTACAAAAGAAGTAATCGCACACATTAGGATATCATTGCTTAACAGATCCGTCAAAACCCTTCACCTCTGAATTAAATAAGCTATCGTTTCAGGCCGCTCTATGCAGGTTGCTTTGTGCGAGCCACCTTAAGAACTCTCCTCTTCGTCCGAAGGGTTCCAAAGCATTCACAGCCAAAATTGTTTGTTCGTGAGCTTCATCTCTCGTCCGGTCAATGCCGTACAGCCCGGGCCATGTCAGCTTGCCCGCAGCTTCATCCTTACGAAGCTTTTTCCCCATGGCCTCTTCATCCCCGAGCTCATCAAGCAAATCATCCATGATTTGAAAGGCCAGGCCCAGATGATAGCCATAGGCAGTGCCCGCCTGGATCTGATGAAGATCTGCCCCTGCCAGCAACAAGCCTGCTTTTACAGGCGCTGTGATCAGATCAGCTGTTTTATGTTCGTGAATATAACGGAGCATACCTTCATCAGGCAGCTTGCCCTCCATCCAGATGTCAGCTGATTGCCCGGCAATCATACCGCTGGCTCCTGCGGCCTCAGCGATCATTGACAGAGCCTTTATCGCAAGAGGATGATTGCTTTTTGCCATAATTTCATAGGCCATATTCAGCAGCGCATCTCCGCTCAGTATGGCAACGGCCTCTCCAAACACTTTATGGTTCGTGGGCTTTCCCCTGCGCATACTGTCATTGTCCATGCTAGGCAAATCATCATGAATCAATGAATAAGTATGAATCATTTCGATCGCGCAGGCAAAGGGCAAGGCGGGAACCAAATCGTCTTCAAGCAGCTGATAGGCGGCCAAAAGCAGCATAGGCCGCAATCGCTTTCCTCCCGCCAGGAGGCTGTATCTCATGGCATCATTCAAGTTTATCGGTATACCTTTTTGAGGCCATTCGGCAGATGGTTCGGGCAATGCATCGCGAAGAGCAAATTCTATTAGCTGGATATATGTTTCCCGCTCCCGGTCAAATCCCATCCTTGTCCTCCGCAGGCTTTACCAGTCCTTCCTTCAGGATCAGCATTTTTGCCTGAGCTGCATCCAACTCATGAGACAGCTCTTTTGAAATTCGCATGGCTGTCGCATACTCATCAAGCAGCTCGTCCAGCTTCATGTTGCCGCTCTCCATCTTTTTAACCAGCGCTTCCAGCATTTCCAATTTTTGTTCAAATCCTATATTAGATGTTTTCTCGCTCATATAAACTCTCCGCTCTCCTTATCAAGCACCTGAACCTGTGCTCGTCCATCTTGTAAGATCAAATCAAATCGCTCAGGCAAGTCGGAAACCTTGGTCAATGCCTTCCCGTCAATAACAGCCATGGCATAACCCCGTTTCAAGGTGCTGCCGGGTCCCAGGGCAGTTAGAGACCCGCTAAGCTTTTCTACGCGTGACTTTAGGCTCTGCAAGGCCTGATCAAACAATGTTTGAATGGCTACCCTCGCATTGTCGTTTTGGTGCAGCATGCGTTCCAAAGAAATTTGCGGGTTGTGAGAGGACAGATTTTTTATCAATTCTTCCACTTTCGCCCGCTGTTCCAGGATAATTTTCTGTGCTCCCTGAAAAATCCTGCTATTTAAGGAATCGACCCGCCGGAGCAACTCCAGCCTGTCAGGCACTGCAAGCTCAGCAGCCGCAGAAGGTGTGGGCGCGCGCATATCTGCCGCGTAGTCACACAGCGTCGTATCTGTTTCATGTCCAATCGCCGAGATAATCGGCTTTGGACAGGCGACTATTGCTCTGACAACAATTTCTTCGTTAAAAGCCCACAGGTCTTCCATCGTTCCGCCCCCGCGGCCGATGATGATGACATCAATCTCGTCAATTTCTGACAGCTCCCGCAAAGCAGATGCCAAATCTTCTTTTGCGCCTTCTCCCTGGACCTTTGAAGGGCGCAGGATAAGAGGTATCCCGGGAAACCTCCTGGCTGACACTGTCTTAATATCATGGATAACAGCGCCTGAAGCTGAGGTGATGATGCCCACCGCTTTAGGCAGCAAGGGCAAAGGGCGCTTTCGGGAGACATCAAACAGCCCTTCTTTAAGCAGTTTGTCCTTCAATGCCTGATATCGCTGATATAACTCACCTACTCCATCCTGCAGCATTGTTTCGGCATAAAATTGATAGCTTCCGCTTGTGGTATATAGTCCGGCGGAACCGATCAGCACTACTCTCATGCCATCTTTGGGCTTGAGAGCGAGGTAGGCATTGTGCTGTCTGAACATCACACAAGCGATGCGGCTTTCCTCGTCCTTTAATGAAAAATACCAGTGACCGGAGGCATAGGGGCGAAAATTGCTGATTTCACCGCGAACGGCAATGCCTTGCAGCATGGGGTCACCCGCAAGAGAGCGGCGGACATATTCATTTAAGTCAGATACGCTTAACGCGTTTGCCTGCATGCGCCCTCCAATGTGTTTTCTATCAGCATGCTGATCGTCAGTTTCCCAACTCCGCCCGGTACAGGCGTTATATAACCGGCAACCTGGCTGACAGCCTCATAATCGACATCACCGACTACCTTGCCGTCCACTCTGTTAATGCCGACATCAACTACAGCAGCACCGGATTTAACCATATCAGCAGTCACAAAGCGCGGCTTGCCGATGGCTGCCACGAGAATATCTGCCCGCCTGCAATGCTCTTTTAAATTCGTCGTACGTGAATGACAAACAGTGACCGTACAGTTTTCATTCAAAAGCAGTATTGCCACAGGCTTTCCAACTATATTGGATCTGCCAATCACTACAGCATCTTTTCCGGACAGCTCAACGCCTCCCTGTTTCAGCATATAAATTATTCCCTTTGGGGTACAGGGCACAACACCTCCCTGGCCTGAAAACAGTTTTCCCGAGTTGCTGATATGAAAACCATCGACATCCTTCTCGGGCAAAATACGTGACAACACAGCGCTTTCATCGAGATGCCGCGGCAGAGGAAGCTGCACCAAAATGCCATGAATGGCATCATCGCTATTGAGGGCATCGATCACAGCGATAACCTCCTTCTGAGTTGATGACTCATCCATGCGGATCGTTTTGGAGTAAATTCCGACAGTTTCGCAGGCAATGCCTTTGTTGCGAACGTAGATTTGGCTGGCAGGATCTTCGCCTACAAGTACGACAGCCAGACCGGGAACGATGCCTTTTCCCCTCAGATCGGCTACACGGCTTGCCTGGTCTTTTGTCAGTTCTTCTGCCATGAGTTTACCGTCAAGTATCTTTGCCATGTTCTCCCTCCTTAGAATGTGTAAAGTGCTGCCGTGCGCCAATGATGGCGACACCGGCTGCGTTGTCGCCTGAATATTCAGGCGCACCGAACCTGATGTCCAAATCACTTCGCCTCGCTTTCACGCGCTGCGTCAGCATAACACGCAGAAGTTCTGATGAGGCTACACCGCCGATCAAGAGCGCTTCTCTGATTCCGCTGTGTTCTTTAACGCGGTTCAGCATCCCTAAAACTGTCCGGCTGATAAAGTCAAATACCTCCGCGGCGATATCCTCTTCGCTGACAGCAGCACGGTCAATGTCTCGCATTGCCTGTGCTTCAGCACCTGACACATGGCATCCGCCGTCATCGATGCTCACTCCATAACGGCCCTTTGCCTTTCCCAGCGCAGCAAGCTGTTCCAGCGAAGGCCCTGCGGGGAAAGGCAATCCAAGACGCACGCCTACGCGGTCTATCAATTGGCCCATCGGCAAATCAAGCGAGGATGAAAACCTTGTCAACCGCTCCCCCGATATAATCAGCAAGTCCGTCGTTCCGCCAGACAGATGCATCGCCGCATAATCGCCCTTCAATGGCTTGCATCCTATCTGTGCCGCGGCAAGATGCCCGCGCTGATGTGTTGTTTCATAGCAAGGCACTTTCAATGATGCCGCGATAGACTTTGCCATGGACAAACCTGCTTGAAAAACGGGCATATAAGAGCCTTCGCCGTCAATCGGTTTTGATGATACGCAGACAGCAGCGATATGCCGATCATTGCCGGACATAAGCGACTTTAGAACTTGCGGAAGCTGCTTTAAATGAAGAAAAACGGCCTCACTTTGCCGTAGGCCGCACATTCCTTCTTTGACCGGAAGAAGCATCCTTTCGGCATTCAGAAGGCTTAAATCTTCATCCGCCAATGCGCAGGAAGTCGTGTAGCAACTAGTATCAATGCCGAGTACAGCACTCATGTCGCTTGAGTATCACGCAGATAGCTGCCCAGGAGCCCGTTGATAAACCGGCTGTCTCCTTCCTCTCCATAGCGCTTGGCAAGCTCAACTGCCTCATTGATCACGACACTGGAAGGCGTGTCCTTTACAAAGTCCAGCTCAAACAAAGCCAAACTCAAAATAGCGCGTACCAAAGCAGGTATACGCTCAAGTTCCCACGACTTGCTTCGGCTCGCGATTTGTCTGTTTATATCTTCCCGGTGTTGTTTGACCCCGGAAGTCAAAGCCTTGATATAATCCTCATCACAGTGATCATCAGCCTGAAAACCAATCAGCCCGAGCAAGGTGTCATCTCCCCCCTCGCCTCCGAGCATATCCTCATAAATCATCTGCATAGCAGCCCTGCGGGCCGCAAGTCTTGACATTTTTCTGTTACCTTATTGGCCTGGCAAGAGAAATCTGGAAATAATCAGTCCTGTTTCTCGCTTGCCGGCTCTTCCTTCTCTTCGTTTTCCTTTTTTTCCAGTGCCTTCTTCAGCTTTTCCATATCTTCAGCGCTATATGTCACTTTTTTTTGTGAAGGCGGAAAAACTTTGTTGATCAGCTGTTTTATAGCGCCTTCGATATCATCAGTCGAGCCGATGAAATAGCCGATCAAGGTCAGCACAGCAACGAACAAGGCTTTCCAGAAGCCAAATGATATCCACAGAATGCCCAGCAGAAAGAACACCAACGGGTAAATACATCTGCGCAAACTGCTCATTTTTTCTTTAGTGTCGACGGCAGCCTTCTCAGTCTCCTTCATAAGCCTTGCTGTCCCCTTCCCGCCATTCATTCTTTGTATCGCCAGTCCCGTGCATTGGTTCTGTCGAATTGTCGGCCTCTTCCTGCATGATATGAGCATCGAGCGGCTCATCGGGTTTGACTTTATCGGAAAATAGTAAATCACTTTCCTCCACAGCGCTTCCTGCAGCCGACGTATGCATAGTATCCCTCATCAGATACGGCGAATCTTTTGCCTCATCATCGGTGGTGTCTACTGACACTTTCACTTCGTACACATCCACACCGGTAGAAGAGAGTAAATATTGTTTGATGTCTTTTTGCAAAGACGCGACGGCAAGCGGAATGCTGATATTCTTGGCAACGGCAAGTTTCAAATCTATAAAGACATTCCCTTTGCGGTTCTCCACATCCATGCTCTTAAGCACCATCTCACTGCGGGATTCCATTACCTTGCGAACAAGCCCGTCCATAGCATGGACTGATATGCGCATTTCACCGTCAGCAGTCTGCTGAACTACAAAATCAGTCTTTCTCTTTCGGTAGCTTTGCGGCAAACTCATGACATATATACCGTATATGAATAACACTGCGCCGCATAACAGGATAACAAACCGATTGACAGAAACTGTTGTCCCGCTGAAGCCAGCCAGCGTCAGAGCATCTATTCGTAACCCGATCAAAACAACGCATACACCCGACAAAGCGGTTAAAAAGGCACCAACAGACATAAGAATGCGGTCAAGCGTACGGAGCTTCATGAAACAATTCCCCCTCTCAACCTAAATAGTATAGCTTGCAGGCCGATGATATGCACACTACTTTTTATCCTCTGCAGGGGTTTCTTTATCAGGCTCCGATACTGCTTCGTGCAACGGAGGAACTTGTTCCTCCGTTTTCTCTTCCTTTTCGGCCTTCTCAGGCTTTTCAGGTTTATCGGCTTTCTTCTGCCTAGCAGGCTTTTCTTCCTTGGCTTCGGGCGCGTCTTCTTTGCGCTGCCTGCTCTTTTTCTTGCTGCTGTCGGGAAGGCTGGGGACATTGGCCGCTTCAAGATTTGATTGTGCCTCTCTCTTGTCCTTTTCAAAGCTGACGCCCTGAACGTGCACATCAACGCGCACAACTTTCAGTCCCGTCATTGCTTCAATGGATTTACGGACATTCTCCTGCACCTCGGTGGCTACTCTCTGGATCGGCTGGCCATATTCGATGATGGTATAAAGATCGACAGACACTTCCTCAGTGCCCACTTCGACCTTCACGCCTCGGGTGATATTACGGTTTTTACCGATGATATCTCCAAATCCGCCGCTGGTTACCATGCCGGCAATCCCATCGATCTCATTGGCCGCGATGCCGGAAATAATGGCGATGACTTCATTGGCGTAAGTAATCGTACCACCATCGCTTAACTTGATTTCAGAGTCGACCGGAAGATTTTCATTCTTAGGTGCCATGTTGATACACCTCCTCATTACCTTGTCAGTATAACAAAACTTAGTCCGGGGCGCAACACATCAGCTCAGTGCGTGTCAGCCTCTGCCGGGCCGTAAGGCCGCTGACGCAGAGGATCTTTTTTGACCAGAAGCCTGGACCCCAGGTCGCGAAAGCAACAGATCATTTCATTTGTAAGAGATTTGTTTGTGTAAGGCTCTTTGATATCCTCCCTGGCAATAAAGACTGCCTGTGACAGCTCATCGTTAAGAGTGATTTCATCGCTCCCTTGTACCCTGGCAAAAAAACCGGACAGCAAGGAGCCGGTAAAAGCCCAGGGCTGGCTTTTATAATAGGTGATATCATAAACATCGAGTCCCGTTTCCTCCCTTACCTCCCGCCGCACTGTTTCCTCCAGCGTCTCGCCTATCTCAGTATAACCCGCGACCAAAGCAGGCCGTGGATTTACGGCCTGGTTCGGGCGGGCAGCATATCTGGTCAGTAATAGCTGTTCCTCGTTAATGACACCGACGATAACGGCCGGCATGATCTGAGGGTATTCTTTGTGCTGGCACGACGGGCAAAACAACATACGCTCATTCAGATCGTGCTGAGTCTTTTGCCCGCATGCCCCGCAATACTTTCTCGTCTTATACCACCGATAAAGATGTAGACCGACAGTGCCGGCAAAAGCGGAGTGAGCGGGAACAGCGCTGCGAAGCACCTGGGCCGGATGAAAGGAAAAACCCGGCGCGCATACAGGCGAAAGGGACAGAAAGCATCTCTGAGAATCAATTGAAAATAAATAAATGAAATGCTGCGCCTTCATTGTTGACGCGTTAAAAAAAGGAAAAGCGATCCCCTCCTCACTGTTTTTCAACAGAAGGGCATCCCCTTGATAGCATAAAATACTATCGCCGTTTTCAGGTTGGTGAGGATGGAAAACATTATCAAAGCGCAGGGGATCGATTTCATGGAGCATGTTTGTTTCCGGTTTAACCTTTCATCCCTTCATCAAAATGCAGATGAAGCATTTTCAGAGCCTCCTCAGAAACACGGCTGGGTGTCTCCATCATCAAGCAAGCTGCGTTTTGTGCCTTGGGGAAGGGGATGACATCGCGCAGGCTGTCTGCCGCGGTCAATACCATCATCAGCCGGTCAATGCCAAAGGCAAAGCCGCCGTGCGGTGGTGTCCCGTATTTGAAGGCTTCCAGTAAAAAGCCAAAACGTTCCCAGGCTTCTTCGTGGCTGAAGCCGAGAAGAGAAAACATCTGCTCCTGCAAGTCACTCGCATGGATACGAATAGAGCCGGATCCCATCTCTATCCCGTTGAGCACCAAGTCATAGGACTGGGCGCGCGTCAGTTCGGGATGCTCATGCATCAATTCAAAATCCTCTTCCATGGGCATCGTAAAGGGATGGTGTGCAGCTTGAAAACGCTGTTCATCCTCGTTCCATTCAAGCAAAGGGAACTCGGTGATCCATAACAAATTATATTGGCTTTTATCGATCAGGCCCAGGTCTCGCGCCAACTTGGCACGCAGCTGGCCCATGGCATTGAGTGCTACAAGCTTTTTGTCGGCAATCAGGAACAAGGCATCGCCGGGTTCTACCTGCATGAATGTAAGCAGTTGTGAAAGCTTTTCTTCCGAAAAGAACTTAGCAAACGACGAGCGGATATTGCCGTCCTCACCCAAGGCCAGCCATGCAAGTCCTTTCACGTGATAAGTCTTGGCATACTCGCCCAGAGCATCCATCTCTTTGCGGCTAAGCCGACCTGCCGCTTGCTTGGCTGTGATGGCGCATACTGTGTTTCCTTGCGCTGCTGCCTGCTCAAAGATAGAAAAACCGCAGTCGCTGACAATGTCGTTTACTGTTGATATTTTCATGTCATAGCGGGTATCCGGTTTATCGCTGCCATATTTCTCCATCGCCTCTTTCCAGGTCATGCGAGGTAAGGGCAGCTGGAGCTCAATACCTTTCACTTTGTAAAATACCGCGGCAAAAGCTCCTTCAACAACATTTTGTACATCTTCAGGCTCCACAAAACTCATTTCGAGGTCCAGCTGAGTAAATTCCGGCTGGCGGTCAGCACGGCTGTCCTCATCACGAAAACACCTGGCGACTTGAAAATATCTGTCCATACCGGCCAGCATCAACAGTTGTTTGTAGATTTGCGGGCTTTGCGGCAGCGCATAGCACTCACCCGTATGGATACGGCTGGGCACCAGAAAGTCACGCGCCCCCTCCGGGGTAGATTTGGTCAAAATGGGCGTTTCAAACTCGGCAAAATCCCGGCTGATCATATATTCCCTGATGGTGTTGATCACTTTGGACCGGGTGATCATGGTCTTTTGCATCGACGGTTTGCGAAGATCAAGATATCGATACTTCAGCCGCACGGCTTCGTTGTCTTTCGCTCCGTCTTCAATGTAAATAGGCGGTGTCTCGGCTGCGTTCAACAGCTTTGCTTCTTTAACGAGCACTTCAACACGCCCGGTGGCCATCTGCTCATTGACAGCGGAAGCGTCCCGGAAGGCAACTTCCCCTTTAACTGCCACCACATACTCCGACCGCAGCGAAACCCCGATTCCAAAGGTTTTCTCATCAAGCTTCTCCGCGTCAAACACCACTTGCACCATACCGGATACGTCGCGCAGCCATACGAAGATGACACCGCCCATGTTTCGGGAGCGTTGAACCCATCCCATCAGAATGACCTGCTTACCAACCTGTGCTACACCCACTTCGCCACAGCGCAGATCCCGCTTCCATCCATTCAAAAATTCAGCCATATCTCTTTCAACCTTTCAATCTTTCTGCGATGCTCAGATGCGCAGTTTCTGCTGGTACTTCCGTCTCTTCTCCGCTTTGCATGTCACGCAATAGGATGTTGCCGCGCTCCAGCTCTTCTCCGCCGACTATGGCCATCATACGGATACCCAGTTTATTGGCATATTTAAACTGGGCCCTCAGATTTCTTCCCGTATGATCACAATCGGTTCTGATCCCGTTTGCTCGCAAGGCAAGCGCCAATTCAAAAGCCCGTGAAAAATCCTCGGGCGAGATATTGGCCACAAAAACTTCATACACCGGCGGATGCGTCCATTCTATTCCTTTTGTTTCTATTTCCATCAGGACCCGTTCAATCCCGATACCAAACCCGACGCCGGAAAGCTGAGGTCCCCCAAGCTGCTCAACCAGCCCGTCATAACGACCTCCGCCGCACAAAGCAAGCCCTTCACGGCGTCCGTGCATAATGATCTCAAACACTGTTTTGGTATAGTAGTCAAGCCCCCGCACAATCATAGGATCAATTTTATAATTGACCTCAGCCGCGTCGAGAAGGCCTCTGAGTCCTGTGAAGTGATCAGCGCATTCTTCACAAAGCGTGTCCAGTATAAGGGGCGCATGCTTCACAACATTTTTGCATCCGGTTTCTTTACAGTCAAGTACACGCAGGGGGTTGCGGTCAAACCGTTCCTTGCAGTTGTCACACAGTTGATCCATGTGGCCGGCGAGATATTCTCGAAGCTTTTGATGATAGAGAGGTCTGCAGCTTGGGCAACCGATGGAGTTGATATTGACCGTCAGGTCGTCAAGCCCCAGTTCAGTCAGCATGTTGAGTAGTCCGGAAATAAGCTCGGCATCGGCTGAAGGCTCCTTCGCCCCAAAGCATTCCATGCCAAACTGGTGGTGTTCCCGCAGCCTGCCCTGCTGAGGGTTTTCATACCGAAAGATCGGGTTATTGATATAATACATTTTCACAGGCTGTGCCTGCGCATAAAGCTTTCCTTCGATCAAGGCGCGTACAGCGCCTGCCGTGCCTTCAGGTTTCAGGGTGATTGACCGTCCTCCCTTATCTTCAAACGTATACATTTCCTTTTGCACAATGTCGGTCGTATCGCCGACACCGCGTAAAAACAGCTCTGTATATTCAAATACCGGCGTGCGGATTTCTCGATAACCGGCCAATGCAGCGTGTTTGCGCATGACGTTTTCTATATGCTGAAACTTAAAGCTTTCTTGCGGCAGGCAATCCTTTGTCCCCTTAGGCGCTTGTATCATAAGTCCTCCTTTCAAAAAAACAAACCCATACATACCAAATGCATGGGACGAATTAATCGCGGTGCCACCCTGCTTGCACATATTGTGCCGCTCTGTACCCATAACGCGGGTTTTGCGCCGGCTTTCACCGGAGGCTCCGGGTTGTCCCGATGTTGGTCTGCCGGGAGATTTTCAGCCAAGATCTCCTTCTCTGAATGACAGACGGTTCATCATCTTCCCATCATTGCCGTTTGCGTATTATAAAAGCAAACGGTTCTCTTTGTCAATGCGACGACGCTGTGATATAATTTTAATGAATAAAGGAGGCGGATTTATTGCGAAATTCTATGTCGGGCTCCACATCCTTAATCAGGCTGGATGTCAATCATTTAATGAGCCACATGCTGGGTGATCAATATGGTCTTCGACCTGAAGAATTGGCTGCTGTCAGTGTAGACGCATCCTGGGCTTTTGAGGCAATCAAAGCAAATCGGGGTTCCGGCTGGCTGGGCTGGACCGAACTGCCCTATAACCAGAAAGAAATCGTTTCCGATATCTTGTCAACAGCTGCCGCGATACGAAAAGAGTACAAGAGCTTCGTCATATTGGGTATTGGCGGCAGCGCTTTGGGCCCCCTGGCTGTACAGCAAGCACTCAATCACCTTCGTTACAATGAGCTCAGTGATGAGCGGCGCGGCGGCCCCCGCTTCTATGTAGAAGACAATATCGACCCTGAACGTATGCAGGCCTTGCTTGATGTGATCGACCTGAAGACTACTTGTTTTAATATTATCACCAAGTCCGGCGCCACAGCTGAAACTATGAGCCAATACCTTATCATCTCCGAGGCGCTCAAAAAACATGTAGGTGAAGGATGGCAGAAGCATATCATTGCTACAACGGACAAAGAAAAAGGCAACCTGATCAAGCTTGCCCAAAAAGAAGGCTTTAAGCTGTTTTATATCCCTGCTTCCGTCGGAGGACGCTTCAGCGAGCTAAGCCCTGTCGGCCTGTTGGGCGCCGCCGTTTGCGGGATTGATATCAAAGCGCTGCTTGACGGTGCCGCCGCAATGGATGCTCATTGCTCATCTCATAACATGTGGAGCAATCCGGCTTTACTGGAGGCCGCCGTTCAATATGTTCTGATGCAGCAACGAGGTATCAACGTGCATGTTATGATGCCTTATGCTGACAGTTTAAAGTACATGGCCGACTGGTTTTGCCAGCTATGGGCAGAAAGCCTGGGGAAAAATTTAACCCGAAAAGGCGAGCCTGTTAACGTCGGCCAGACGCCGGTCAAATCTCTTGGCGTAACTGACCAGCATAGCCAGCTGCAGCTCTATACCGAAGGTCCCTATGACAAGGTGATCACCTTTCTGAAGGTTGAAAATTTCCGCGCGGTGACATCTATCCCCCATGGCTGCGAAGAGTTTGCCGATGTGTCTTTCCTTGGCGGCAAGAGCCACAATGAGCTGATCGAAGCTGAGCGCGCGGGAACCGAATATGCACTCCTGAAGTCAAAGCGTATGAGTCAGACCATCACGCTGCCGGAGGTCAACGCGCACACGATCGGTCAGCTGATCTATTTCTTTGAGCTGGTTACCGCCTATCTTGGCGAACTGCTTGACATTGACGCGTTCAATCAGCCCGGCGTTGAGGAATCTAAAATTGCCTCATACGCGGTCCTCGGCAATACCGCAGAAAAGTTCCGGCATAAGCAGGACGAAATGTCTTCCGTCCCGGCACTAAAACAGGAATTCATTCTTTAGTTTATTGGTTTGAAAAAGCCGGTCGCCTCAAACAGGTGACCGGCTTTTTCTTTTCTTTTGTTTAAGCCTCCGGTGTATAACGCAGAATTGGGTTTCTGGCTGCCGTCACCTCGTCAGGCCGGCCAATAGGCGTAGTCAAAGGAGCCCGGCGGAGGCTGTCAGGGTCAGTCTCTATCTTTTCACGTATGGCTTTGAAAGCGAGGGCCGCTTCATCCAGAGTTTCACGGCTCTCCGTTTCCGTCGGCTCCAGCATCAGAGCTTCTTGAACGATCAGGGGGAAATACATGGTCGGCGGATGCATGCCGTAATCGATCAGTCCTTTGGCGACATCAAGCGCGGATATATTGTATTTTCTCTTAATCTCTCCAAGTGTCAGCACAAACTCATGCATGCAAATATGGTCGTATGCTAAAGGGAAGTCCTGTTTTACGCGGTGCATCAGATAATTGGCGTTCAGCACCGCTGCCTCTGCGGATGCCTTTATTCCATCCGATCCCAGTGTCAGGATATAGGTCAATGCGCGCATGACGATACCAAAGTTACCGTAGAAAGAGCGTACCTGACCGATGCTTTCCGGCTTTCTGCCCTCTCCCATCAGAGAATCGGGCAGATAAGGTTTCAGGATATCTTTGCATCCCACAGGCCCTGAACCGGGGCCGCCGCCTCCGTGCGGGGTCGAAAAGGTTTTGTGTAAATTTAGGTGAACTACATCAAAGCCCATATCTCCCGGCCTGACCTTGCCCATGATCGGGTTTAGATTCGCGCCGTCATAATAGCATAAGCCGCCGCAATCATGCACTAAACGCGTGATCTCTAAAATGTTGGGATCAAACAGGCCTAAGGTGTTCGGATTGGTCAGCATCAAACCTGCCACTTCATCGCTGCAGGCAGACTCCAGCGCCTCCATGTCAACACAGCCCCGCGCATCGGACGGAATATTGATGACGCTGTAACCCACCATGGCTGCGCTTGCCGGATTGGTTCCGTGAGCGGAATCAGGCACAATAATTTTGGTGCGCTTTGTATCGCCGCGCAGTTCATGATATTTCTTAATCAGCAAAAGCCCCGTATACTCACCGTGAGCCCCCGCCGCGGGCTGAAAGCTCATCTCATCCATGCCTGTGATCTCACACAGCAAAGCTCCCGCCAGCTTCAAGGCTTCTTTGCTTCCCTTTGCGCTCTTCGCGGGCTGAAGCGGATGAATACCCAGAAAATTCGGATCACCGGAAGTAACTTCATTGATCCTCGGATTATATTTCATTGTGCATGAACCCAGGGGATAAAAGCCGCTGTTCACTCCGAATGCCTGTTTGGCAAGCCTCGTATAGTGGCGCGTCAGTTCCACTTCGGTCAATTCAGGCAGTAACGGAGCAGCCTTGCGCGTCTTCCCCTCGGGGATGTCTGTCTGGGGGACATCACATGGCAGCAGATAGCTCATTCGGCGTCCGGAGGCGCCAAGCTCAAAAATAAGTTTCATCAGGCGCACACCTCCTTGATCACTTCGATGACCATGTCAATGACCTGTTTGCTGTGCTTCTCTGTAACGCACCACAACATGCCCTCATCTACAGGCAGACCGCTGAGAATTCCTCGCTGCAATAAGGCATTTTCAAGTTTATCAGGCGGGACGGGGCATCCGGTCACAAATTCATTGAAAAAATCACCGGAATAAATCAAATCAAACCCCGGTATCTTTTGAAGTTCCGACGCGAAATAATGAGCTTTATGAAAGCAAAGTTCGGCAGCTTGTCTAAGTCCTTGCGGTCCCATTGCCGCCATATAGACTGCGGCTGTCATCGCGCAAAGCGCCTGGTTGGAACACACATTGCTGCTCGCCTTTTCGCGGCGTATGTGCTGTTCGCGCGCCTGCAAGGTTAACACAAAAGCACGTCTTCCGCTTGAATCCTTCGTCTGGCCCGCTATTCGCCCCGGCAGGAGACGGGTCAATTCTTTTTTACAAGCGAGAAACCCAAGATAGGGACCTCCGTAACTAAGCGGCAAGCCCAGCGGCTGCCCTTCTCCGGTAACGATGTCAGCCCCTTGTTCCGCCGGGGTTTCAAGCAGGCCCAGGGCTGTGGGATAAACAGCCATGACAGCTTTTGCCCCCGATTGATGGGTGATGTCATTAAGGACCGCTGCTTCCTCAATTTGTCCGTAGAAATTTGGCTGCTGAATAACCACACAGGCTGTTTTCTCATCGAGCTGTGATTTTAAAGCAGCTTGGTCAGTCACGCCATTGTTCAGCGGCACTGTCTGCATCGGAATATTGCGTCCCCAGCAATATGTGCGGATAGTCTCTATGGTCTCCGGATGTACCCCTTCTGATACCAAAACACGATCGCGCCTGCGGTCGATGCACATCATTGCCGCTTCAGCGGCAGAGGACGCTCCGTCATACATGGATGCGTTGCTGACATCCATACCGGTCAACTCACAGATCATTGTCTGGAATTCAAAGATGCTTTGCAGGATGCCCTGGCTTATCTCTGCCTGATATGGGGTATAGGTTGTACTGAACTCTTCTTTGGACGTGACACTGGAGACGATAGCCGGGATATAATGGTCATATGCGCCTGCCCCGCGAAGTATCACATCAAACCTTGTGTTTTTTGCGGCGATACTTTGCATCTTCTCTCTGACATCCATTTCGCTAAGCCCTTGCGGGATATTCAAGGGACTTTTAAGCAGCACATCCTCCGGAACATCCTGATAGAGATCATCGATCTTCTCAAGGCCGATGGCTTTCAGCATGGCTTCACGTTCCTGCCTTGTAGACGGGAGATAGCTTCCCATGATCAGCCCTCCTTAATCAATTCCTCGTATTCTTGAGCGCTAAGAAGCTCCTCTGTATCCGTGACTCCATCCACACGAATAATCCATGCTTCATACGGATTCTCGTTAATAGCTTCAGGGGCATCTTCCAGGGCCTCATTGACTGCTTTGATTTTCCCGCTCACGGGGCTGATCACTTCGCTGACGGCCTTGACAGATTCAATATCTGCGAAGGATGCGCCGGCCGTAACATCATCTCCCTCAAGAGGAAGGCTGATAAATACAATGTCTCCCAATTCTTTTTGCGCGTAATCAGTCAGCCCGATCAACAGGCTGTCGCCTTCGGTCTTCACCCATTCATGTGTCCTGGTGTAGCGTAACTCATCTGGATAACTCATGGTCATTCCTCCTCAAATTTCCATCACGTCAGATTATTTGTCCCTCTTGTAAAAGGGGAGATCCGTCATCTTTGCTTTCAGTCTCCTCCCCCGCACGTCAACTTCATACAGAGCGTCGGGGTCCGCCTTATCGGCTGCGATCATAGCCATGGCTATGGCCTTCCCTAAATGGGGAGCCATGGTGCCGCTGGTAATCTCGCCCACCTGCTCTTCTTTCAAATACACGGGGAAGTGCTCTCGGGCAATACCTCGGTCAAGCATTTCAAGACCAATACGTGTCCGTTTGGGCGTACCCGCAGCAATCAGCGCCTCCTTTCCGATAAAATTCGGTTTATCCATCTTTACAAAAAACGAGAGACCTGTCTCCATCGGCGTTATACTGTCAGACATCTCGTGCCCGTACAAAGGCATGCCTGCCTCCAAACGCAGTGTATCCCTGGCCCCAAGGCCGCAGGCAATCAAACCTTCCTCCCTGCCTGCTTCAAGCAAGGCCTCGGCTAAAGAAAGAGCTTCAGACGGCTTGCAGTAAAGCTCATAGCCGAATTCCCCGGTGTATCCTGTGCGGGACACCATACAGCAAACTCCCGCCACATCGATATCCTGGATAAAGGTATAGTATTTCTCAGGGAGCAGTGAAGAGGTCGCCAGCTTTGAAAGAATTTCTTTCGCGCGAGGTCCTTGCAAAGCTAGTTGCGCATACTCATCCGACAGGTCGGTCACCTGAACCTGGCCTTTTGCATGCTCAGTGATCCACTTCAAATCCTTGTCTTTATTGGCTGCGTTGACAACCAGCATATATCGATCATCACTCATCCGGCAACAAACAAGATCATCGACAATGCCGCCCTCATGGTAGCACATCGGGCTGTATCGCACACGCCCTATATCCATACCGGACATGTCATTGACCAGCAGTTCCTGCAGAACATCAAGAGCATCCGGTCCCTCTAAAACAATCTCTCCCATATGCGACACATCAAAGAGACCGCAGGTATTCCGAACGGCGTTATGTTCAGCAATCACACCCGTTTTGTACTGAATTGGCAATAGATAACCGGCAAAAGGCACAATTTTCCCTTCCAGCTTCAGATGCAGATCATACAAAGGCGTCTTTTTTTCCATAGTATCCTCCTCACTATAAAGAGGCACGCAAAAACCTGCGTGCCTCTGTTGTTTTACCTTGAAGATTCCTCCGATTGACAGAGTTGCTTCTTCGGTGCATCACTGCTTTCCAGAGTTTCGTCCCAATCCGGTCTTTTGGCCTGAGAGTTTTTGCTGTCCCCTTCGGCGCCGCGGGCTGGTCTTGATCAGACCCTCGCGGTCTCTCCCGGATTGCTCAACCGAATTTATTGTTTTTTTGCTTTGCGCAGATAGGCAGGCACACCAAGGTCATCCTTTTCTGCCGGAGCGGCCTGCGGCTGATGCTGCGGAGGTTGATAAGGGTTGGCCTGCTGCGCATAAGGCTGCTGACCGGCTGTATATCCTGTGCCATAGCCCTGCTGCTGGGGAGGATAGACAGGCGGTGAATATGCCTGGGGAATGTTCATCTGCGCCGCACCGCCGGGACGGCCGGGGGTGGGGAAAAATGAAGATGTATCCTGCTGGTCATACATCGCAGGCACCTGAGGCGCTTCAAAGCCCGGGGCGCCGGAAGGAATCTGCGGAGCCTCCGCCGGACTGCGATTTTCATAAGGATTATAAGCGGCTCCCGCTGCGCCGTAGGGCAGGGAAGGAGCTTTGGCAGTTCTCTTTTTGGCATCACGCACCGGGAAAGATGTTTTCTCAAAGCCTGTAGCGATGACGGTAATACGCACCTCATCTTTGAGGCCATTGTCAACCCCGGCGCCGAAGATGATATTGGCTTCGCCGTCGGCCGCTTCCTGAATCAGTCGGGCTGCTTCATTGATATCCAGAATCGGCATATCCTCGCTGCCGGTAATATTGATCAGGACAGCGCGGGCACCGTCGATCTTGGTTTCAAGCAGAGGACTGGAAATGGCATTTTTAGCGGCCTGAACCATACGGTTCTCACCCTTGCCGCTTCCGATACCGATGTGCGCCATGCCGCCGGATTCCATCACGGTCTTCACGTCGGCAAAGTCAAGGTTGATCGTGGCGGGCAGTGCAATCAAGTCGGAAATACCCTGGATGCCTTGCCGCAGCACATCATCCGCCACTCTGAAAGCTTCCAGCATCGAAGTTCCTTTGCTGACAACCTGCAGCAGTCGATCATTGGGAATAACAACAAGCGTATCCACATATTGCTTCAGCTCACCAATACCCATCTCGGCATTGCGCATACGCTGTTTCCCCTCAAACTGGAAAGGCTTGGTGACAACAGCGATCGTCAAGCAGCCCAATTCTCTTGCAATATCGGCAACAACCGGAGCCGCTCCCGTTCCTGTTCCGCCGCCCATACCGGCGGTGACAAATACAAGATCCGCTCCCTTCAGCATTTGGGCAATTTCTTCGCGGCTTTCTTCAGCCGCGCGCTTGCCGATATCCGGCACAGCGCCAGCGCCCAGTCCTTTGGTCAGTTTTTCACCGATCTGCAGGGTGTAATCAGCGTTTGAGGTAGTCAGCGCCTGACTGTCTGTGTTGACCGCAATAAAGTCGACACCCTTCAGCTTGGCTTCGACCATCCGATTCACAGCGTTGGCGCCGCCTCCGCCGCATCCGACTACTTTGATTGATGCAAAAGAATTATTCTGCTGCTGGTCAACCTGCTGCAATTCTAGCATGGTTTATCCTCCTCATGTGGAACTCCGATATTTTCAGCCGCCAAACAGACTGCGGAAAAAAGAGCCAAGACCGCCTTTAGCGGCACTTGCCCCGGTTTTGGTGTCGATAATCAAATCAAGCAAACCCAAAGCGCTTGAATAAATAGCGCTTGACAGCTTAACAGCTTTGCGAGGCAAGTCTCTGACAGGCCGCCCGAGGCGTTCACTTAAAAACTCACGGCCGCCCCGGTTAATGGCCAGGCCTCCTCCTGTCAAATAGACGACGGACCAGTTGCCCAGGCGTACGCCCGATTCTTTTACGCATTTGCTGATTTCGTCGCAAATCTCCTCTGCGCGGGGTTCAAGGATCTCCGAAACTTTTTCATACGCAAAGGTCAAGGTTCTGCCGTCAGGCCCCAAAACATCAAACGACTGCTGCGAACTGGGCGCGCCGAAGGTGTAGGCTCGCTTGATCTGCTCGGCCTGCTCAAGCGGAATATCCAGCCCATAAGTCAAATCTGCCGTAATATGACCGCCGCCAAGCGGTATGTTCTTGTGGAAGATGATCGTGTCCCCTTCCACTGCCATAATTTCTGTACTCAGATATCCGGTATCGATCAAGAGGGCTGTGCGATCCCTCTCTTCATCGGATATATACAACATGGCCTCGCCCATCGGTGTTGAGAAAAAGCCGCTGGCTGTCTTCCCGATCGCGCGAAGCCGCTCAGAAACATCATCAATAAAAAACTGATCGGCAATGACATAAGAGATCATTGCCCTCAGCTCATTGCCGTGACGATTCAAAGGTTCCAGGGTTTTCTTGCCGTCATCAATGACAAACCAAGCAGGGCTGCGGTGGATGGGTGTACCGCGAACTTCACGGACCTCCTCGTTAGCCAGGCTGAATAAGGTCTCAATATCCCGCGACGTTACATGGGGATCGGCACCCTGCAGGTCCAGCTTCACCTCAATGGTATAAATGCGGGAAAACTGGCCGGGAACGCCGACATATACCTCTCTGGTATTTGTACGTGCCTGTTCTTCAGCTGTTCTGATGGCCTGAGCAATGGTATCATTCACCAAATCAGGGTTGTTCCATCTGGCGTCAGCAAAACCATCATAGGAGGCAATCCCCGCGCCTATGATGTCTGTGCGCTGCCGGCCCGATACTTCGGCAACAAGCGCTACGACTTTGCTCGTGCCAAAATCGATGACCGTGATCGTACTTTTCATCGAACGTTCATCCCCATTTCTCTGGCTTTTGCCGTATGACTTGCCGACCAACAGAAATACAAACCGAACTCCGGAAGTCATTTGGATAACTTATTGTAACTGTTTTGTGATACAATGGCAAGACCTTAATCATAAAAACGGCCATTTATCGGCATGTTTCCTTTGCTTTCAGGGTGATTCAGGAATGTGAGTCGCCTCGCCCCACACCGTAGCCTCTATCGTGCCGCCTGTGCGCCCCATGCTCCTGAGCCTCGGAAGCACCGCACGGACAGTCCCTATCTTAGGCTTTAAATAGCTTGTATCACCAATATGCACGGAGTATCCGTCGTTGGTCGTCATATAGATACTGGCGGGTTCTGAAAGGTTGATCTCGCGTATTTCCGTTTCAAATCCCTGGGCATAGATTTCCTTCACCAGAGCGACGCAGCTTTCAATCTGGCCGTCTTTGATGCTCAGGGGAAGCTTACCTTCTCTGATGTCCCTTAATGCCAGCCCGGAGACACGTATCAAGGAGGAATCTTTTGTTGTCTGTCCCGCCCTTCCCAGGATCAGTCCATCGTCTCCCATGATATAAGAGACCCCGATATAGTCAATGCTCGCAACAGGTATGCGCTCTTTTACATACAGGATGACAGAATTGGGAAATACCTTTTGCATTCGCTCATAGACAAGGAACCTGTTTGCGTTAATGTTAGACTTGATTTTGTCTTCACGCAGGCTAAAATATGTGCTGGAAGGCATAATGCCCGCCGAGGCAGCCACCTGCTGCCATGTCAGATTACGCAGGCCCACAACGCGGATAAAGCGCACAGTGAACACGGTAGCCCGCAATATAAACGCGGCACAGACGGCTGCAATCAATACGCTGCTGATGATCAGGATCCTTCTGGCAGGAGACATCTGAGCCTGTTCGGCCATGTTCCGGGACATCGGCACTTGTTCGGGTGGCTGCGTCTGAGCGGCCTGCCGGTCTATGGCTGACTGTTGTCTTTGGGGAAGCTCAGGCGGCGGATAATACTCAAATCCGGGCTCACTCATGGCTTTCTCCATTCAAGGACATGACATAGCGTTTAAACTGAACGCCACGCTGCTCATAATCATCGAATTGATCAAAGGAGGCGCAAGCGGGCGAAAGCAGAATATTCCCCTCATCAAATGCCAGGACAGACCGCGCGAGATCAACGGCATCAAACATATCGGTTGCCAGGGAGATATTCTCATACCCCAGATCCTTAAGAGCTTGTTCGATCTGCTCTTTGGTCTGTCCATAGACAATGACATGGCTGATCAGGACATTTTTGACAATCGCCTCCGCTAATTCCCGGAAGCTTACTTTCTTGTCATATCCTCCGGCCAACAGAACTGTCGGACGGGTCATTGATTCCACAGCCTTAATGGCAGACTCGGGGTTGGTGCCTTTGCTGTCATTGATAAAAGTAATTCCTTTGATCGTCCGTACCTTCTCAATACGATGCTCCACACCGCCAAATTGGCCAATCGCCAGACGGACGGAATCCAGAGGGATCTTCGCAACAAAAGCCATGGCAACGGCAGCCAGAACGTTTTCGAGATTATGTTTTCCCGCAAGACGTATACTTTGCGTTTCGCAAACAATGAGTTCTTTGTCTTCAGTTCGTAAAATGATCTCTCCGGCGCGGACAAATACACCACAGTCTACCTGATCTCTGGCAGAAAACCACAGCTTCTTCGCCCGAAGGTCAGACGCCATCACGCAAACCTCTTTGTCATCAGCATTGAGTATGGCATATTCTTGTTGAGACTGCCTTGCAAAGACTTCTTTCTTTAAACTTATATACTTTTTCATTGTTCCGTGGCGATCAAGATGATCAGGGCTTATGTTTGTGATCGCTGCGGCGTAAGGGCGAAACGTTTCTGCCGTCTCCATCTGAAAGCTGGACACCTCGACCGCCAGAGGGTCACCGTCATTTGACTCCAGAACCGCTGAGGTGATCGGGAAGCCAATATTTCCGCATACAAAAACCCGCCTGCCTGCCAGGCAAAACATCTCGCCAAGGAGAGAGACAGTCGTTGTTTTGCCGTTGGTACCTGTAACAGCGTATATCGGTCCTTTTGCAAATAATGCCCCCAGTTCGAGCTCCCCGATCACCGGTAAACTGATATCCATCGCCTTTCTTATCAACGGAGCGTCAAGCGGGACGGCCGGGCTGATGATGAGAGCATCAACAAGAGAAAGTAAAGCAAAAGGATCCGCTCCTGTGCTTTCTTTACATCCTCGTTCAACCAGGCGCATAATATGCTCTTTTGCTGACAGCATATCCAGGGGTTTCTCATCATACAGCAATGGGCTTGCGCCCACCGTCAGCAGCAGTTCAGCAGCTGCCAGCCCGCTCCTGGCGAGTCCGACGATCAGCACGCGTTTACCTGCCCAGGCAGTTCTGACGGAAGTCCACATCACACTATCTCATCAACGGCAATGCCGCCAGGACCGCTGCAATACTCAATACTAGTGTAGCCAGTGCGTACATCATCACAATCTGATTTTCTTTCATTCCGGACAACTCGAAATGATGATGGATCGGCGACATCTTAAATATCCGTTTCCCGCCTGTGGCTTTAAAATAGACCCTTTGAACAATGACGGAAATGGATGACATAATCATCGTAAAGCAAATGGGAATCAGCCAGAATTGCAAGCCAAGCATCATCGCCACCGCACAGAAGACTCCTCCGATGAACATCGAGCCCGTATCACCCATCATAATCCGCGCGGGATATCGATTGAAGATCAAAAAGCCCGCGCAGGACCCCACCAACCCAAAGCTTATCAGCCCTGCCGCCGGACCCCATGCGGAGGCCTTCATCAAGACGGCAATCAATCCAAAACCGATCCCCCCCACAATGCTTACGCTGGAAAGGATACCATCGACCCCGTCCTGAAGATTGGCGCTGTTCGTCATAAAAACGAATAAAACTGTCATCAAAGGAATATAAAACACCCCGAGGTTCCATACCAGATCCGTAAAAGGTATATAAACCCCGCTGCCGACATAGATATAGCAAAAGCTTGAGAATAAAAGCCCGATGATTACCTGTCCGGCTATTTTTTGCCCGGGCTTCAACCCTTCATGGTCGCGACGTATATTTTTTATATAATCGTCCTGAAACCCTATTGCCATGGCGCCAAGGGCGGCGATCAGCATAGGCAGCATTCTCCAGGCAGTTCCTTGAATGAGCGCAAACAGCAATGAAGACAAAACGCAGGCTGTCGAAATCAACAGGCCGCCCATATTGGGCGTCCCTTGTTTATCCAGATGTGCTTGAGGGCCCAGTTCGTAAATTGTCTGACCAAACTGACGGCTTTTAAGGTTTTTGATCAGCCATGGCATCCCTGAGACACAGATCCCAAAGGCGAGGAGCAAGGCACCAACGGGAAACATCATTCCCCCATCCTCCCGCCCGCAGCAAGAAGCTCACGGACAATCTGCTTTTCATCAAATGGGCGCTTGACTCCGTTGATCTCCTGATATGTCTCATGGCCTTTGCCGGCAAGAATCACCACATCTCCGTCCTGAGCCATCCCCAGCGCTTTAGAAATGGCAATTCTTCGGTCCTCAATGACCTCATATAGGCCTTTGGTCTTTTTGATACCTTCCTCAATATGGCTGATAATCGCGATTGGCTCTTCATTTCTCGGATTATCACTGGTCAATATGGAATAATCGGCCAGGCTGCCCGCAATTGTTCCCATCTGCGGCCGCTTCATGAAATCTCTGTCTCCGCCGCAGCCAAACAAGACAATGACTCGGCCGCGTGCGAACTCTTTCGCTGTCTTCAGTATATTTTCAAGAGCATCGGGAGAGTGGGAATAGTCGAGGATCACCATGTAAGGCGTGTGGGTATCAAGAACCTCCGCGCGACCGGGTACGCTCTTCACGCCTTCAAGAGCTCTGCATATCATCTGAGGCTCAATTCCCATGATCAGGCCCAGACCGCAGGCTGCCAGCGCATTATAAACATTGAACATCCCCATCATTTTCAGATGCACAGGGTATTGATGCTCGTTCCATAATGCCAGCTGAAAAGAAACACCTTTTTCACTGATTTCAATATCGCGGGCGAAAATATCAGCATTTGTGCAGATACCAAAGGTACTGTGAGGAATTTTAAGATCCCTGATCACCTCCGCTGCACGGTCATCATCTGCATTAATGGCGGCATTCTTGACCTTGCCGCTAGTCAAAAAAAATTTCTTTGTTTCAAAATAATGCTCCATATCACCGAAGAAATCGAGATGATCCTGAGACAGGTTCAGGTAACAGCCTGCCTCAAACTGCAAGCCTTCCAAACGCTTCATGTTGATCGCATGCGCAGACACTTCCATGCAAACCACCTGCACCCCCTCGTCCGCCATATGGCGAAGAGTGCGGTTAAGCTCAATCGGATCCGGGGTCGTCAGACTGCTCTTCATCCAGCGCTTGCCGATCATATTGCCCGTGGTACCGATCAGACCGCATGATAAACCAGATTTTTCAAGGATTGCCTTGATGAAATAGCTGGTGGTGGTTTTGCCTTTGGTTCCCGTAATGCCGATCAGCTTCATTTGCCTGGCCGGATGGCCGTAAAACGCCGCGGACATCAAGGCCATGGCTGCACGGTCATCGCTGACAAGCACCTGCGGCACGTCCACCTCATCCAAGAAACGCGTCACCACAAGAGCCGCCGCGCCGTTTTCAACGGCCTGCGACGAAAAATCATGTGAATCCGACCGTGCCCCGGAAATACAAAAAAACAGGCCATGCTCTGTCTTCAATCGGCTGTCCTGTGACAGCGAGCTGATCTCGCAATCACCGCGTTGCGCAACAAAATACGGCGCTGCTTCTTTCGCTAAATGCGATAACTTCATTCTACATGCCTTTCAATGAATGATCTCGTCTCAGCGCCGCCCCAAAGACATGCCCGTATCCGCAGCAGACCGGCCAAAACCGGATGACCCTGCATTGGAGGCTGTCACTTGAATGGTCTCCTCATGAAGCGCAAGCTTCATACCGAGGTTCTGGGAAGCATAGTAGCAGATAAAATTGCTGTCTTTGGCTTCGCTAAGCTGCTCATCCAAAACAAGGCGTTCCCGTTCGAAGGCTGTATACTTGTTCTGAAGCTGAGCAATTTCATCCTTGAGCGTGGCCGTCTGATGCACGGTGCTCAACGAAATCGAGCCCATTATAACAATTGCCAGCATAATCATCAAGAGCGCCCAGGGCAAGGATACGCCAAAGCGCTTGCTCTCCTGTTCCCGGGACGCTTTGTAGGCAACCCGAATGTCCTCGTGATGCAGGGAGGCGTCCGGAATATCGACATGACCGGATACCACGATGCGCTCAAAAGAGTGCACATGGTCCCCGGCAAGAACATAATTGGCTCTTATCTGCTGCGTATGCTGTGACATGTCTGATTCCCTTTCTCTGAATACTCAGGTTCCTACTTGTTTCGCAGATCTTTCTGAATTGTGCTGATCTCACTCAGTACATCCGGGTGCTCAATATGGAAGTTCCGTGTTTCTTCTGCAGCCTGCGGGCTGGAAACTACTTTGACATAGTCATTTGCCCCCGATACCTGTACTCCGGCAGCCTCTTTCAAATACATTTCACGAAGTGCAGCAGGCAATAACACCCTGCCTTGTGAATCAAAACTTATATTGTCAAAGGAAAAACGCGAGAATCTGTCTAAAAATTTTTCAGCCCTGACATCCTGATCTCTCAGTTCAGTCAGCATACCTACTTTTTTCACCCATACTTCATATGGATAGATCGCTATGCTTGTTTGAGCCATATTCAAGCCGATGACAATGTCGTCACCCAGACGCTCCCGGAAACTTAAGGGGACGATCATACGCCCTTTTGCATCCACGCTATGGTTGTAAGCGCCAAAGAAGCCTGAAAGTCTTTTGGGTTTGGAGTGTTTTGCTGTCTGTTCATGCGGGGCATCCTCCCCCGTTCTATTCTTTTCGTCAGACATTTTTTCACCACCAATCCCCACATATTGCCGCTTACAGACACACTCTACCACCTTTGAAAAACCTCAGTCAAATCACCGCCCATTGCCAAACCTTGCTTTGGGACTCTTCCTGAGGGCCGTATCATTGATATGGTTTCATCAATAGGAAAAGACGTTCGCCTTCTTATAAAATTATAAGAACGTCAATTCCTTAGGCGACCCTATCGGATCGCTTCTTTTGTATATTATCTCCATATTTTGGTTTTTAATTTATATATATTGCCGATTTTGTCTTTGGCTTTATTTCTTCTTCTTTTCATTCTCTTCATTTAATCGAATTCGAAAAGTTTTTTTGATGCGGAACTATGCCACTAAAAGGGACCTTCCTGCACAGTGGTATAAAAAAAGGACGCTTTACGCGTCCGTCCGTTTGAAAATAGATCACAGGATACCTTTTCTTCCACCAGTTCCCACTTTATACAAGCTTTGGCGGGAGTTCGTATAGTTTAAACCCCAGCCTGTCGCAAGATACAGGATGATAGCGCACAGTGCCTATCATTCCTTCAAAAGCATATGCATTAGCCGCCCCATGCAAATGGCCATAAAACACTTCATCAGCACCATAATCTTCAAAAAGCCTGGTCATCGGCGTTATTTGTCCGGCAGAGTCCGTGGGCGGGTAGTGTGTCAGGACGATCAGAGTTTCCGTATCCTTTATGAGTGCCTTGCCTCTATTGAGCGACATCTCCATACGTATCAGTTCACGTTGATATATCCTTCGGTTTTCTGCGTCTTCGTCGCTCTCGGGCTGTGACCAGCCGCGCGAACCGCAGAAGACAAATCCTCCAAGACTTAGGGCATCGTTTTGAAGAGCATACATTCCATCCGGCAACATGGCTCGTAGACGAGAGATTGAATTCCACCAATAATCGTGGTTTCCCCGGATCATAATCTTCTTTCCGGGCAAGGCCGCAATTGCCTCCAAGTCATCCCGAACCGCATGAAGATGCATCGCCCAGCTGATATCGCCAGGGATCAGGACAATATCATCACAGCTTACGCGCTCTGTCCAATTGGCGGAAATCTTATGAAAATGCCCTTCCCAGTGCGAGCCAAATACATTCATTGGTTTGTCAAATCCGCCCGGAAGGTGCAGATCACCAATGGCAAACAATCGTGGAGAGTCAGTCGTTTTCGTCATCATCCGGGTCTTCGTTTTCTTCCTGTTCACCCATTTCTTCAAGGGAGAGATCTTTATCTATTTCCTGATATTCCGGCTCCGGAATGTCTTTATCGTTCAGATCAGGAACGATTTCATCCATTGTACTGACTGTTTCATCGCCGGTCATCAAAGGTTCGTCCTCATCGGTTCCCTCTTCAACTGAGCTTACCTTTTCTCCGTTTATTTCCCTCAGGCATATCTGGCAGAACACCTTGCCGGGCATCACAGGCGCCTCATTGCAGATCGTGCACAGTTCCTGGTCTTCCGCCGGTTCGTTGCCATGTATTTCACGATAACACACCTTACACATTCTGTCAGTGTCATCCATATAATTCAGTTCACATTTTGGACATTTAACCAACACACCCATTAACCCCTTTTCTCGCTTTTGTTCGATAGGCGCCAGATAAAGCATGGGCGATTATACTATGAGGCCTAAGCAATAGCAAGGGGGCGCGGACATTTTATCAGATCGTCATTTAAGCGGCTCACGCATCTTCTGCTTGCCTGGATTTGTTGACATAGATTTTCTTGTTTTTTACGCTTATGCGGCGTGTGGAAGCAATGACAACAGGCATGGAATAGTTAGGTGTCGCCGTGGAGCGATTTTTAACAACATTCAGCACCAATGAAACACCTGCGACATTTGTCAGGAGATTCGACCCGCCATAGCTGATAAAAGGAAGCGGGATGCCTGTAATCGGCATCAGGCCGATCGTCATGGCAATGTTTTCAAAAACGTGGATGAACAGCATGCTCATCACGCCGATAATAATCATTCTGCCAAACTTGTCGTAGGTATAGCGCGCAAGATACAGCATGCGAAGCAAGGTCGCCAGATACAATAAAACAATGAGAACGGAACCGATAAAACCGACAGCCTCGCCTACCGTCGCAAAAACAAAGTCTGTCCAGTTCTCAGGTACAAAGCTGAGCTGGCTCAGTGAGCCGGGTATGAAAATGCCAACCCCCCTTAATCCGCCCGAACCTATGGCCTGTTCGGAATTAAGGATTTGATATCCTCCGCTCAGAGGATATTTCGCGGGATCAAGAAATGACAGAATACGCTGCAATCGAAAGCTCTCTGAGCCGCTGATCAAGCCGTAGGTGATGATTGTTCCGGCGCCGATAGCGGCGATCAGGCCCATGAAGGCAAGCCATTTCCAGTCTGCGCCGCCAAAATACAGCATCAGGTAAAAGATGACCGCCATAACGATAACAGAACCTATTTCTTCCTGCAAAACCGTGATTCCTGCCGGCACCGCAAAAATGATCATGGTATGCCAGGCATCTTTAAAAGTGCTCAAAGGCTTGGGATTATTTGCCATCACCCGCGCCAGCATCAGGATGATCGTGATTTTGGCGAATTCAGACGGCTGTATCATGCGTCCCAGACCAATCTCCAGCCAGGCATTCACATTACGAATGGACGAAGCTCCCAGTACAACAACCAGGAGAATTAGCACACTGTAGTAATACAGGCGCGCGTAAGAGCGGAAATGCTCATAGGGAATCGAAACGATAAACCATACCGCGGCAGGTGAAGCTATCGCAAATATAGCTTGCCATCGCCCGGAGTCCGAATTTAAAATACGGTTCAGCAAGGGCGCATCCGCACTGATGTCGGGGTTGAATGTGGCGACAGATATCGCCACAACTCCAATGGCGATCAGCGCATACATCAAACTGAGCAACACAAAATCAAAATGCGGCTTTGATCTTCTGTCTTCTGCGTTCATCATTTAAAAAAGGTCTTCCTTCCCAAGCAGCCTGCGTAAAAGGCCCCTTTTTTGAGACGGTACTCCAAGAACCCGGTCACAGATCCGGTCAAGAGCACGTCTGACCGTCCCGTCGGCTCCTTCAGGAATGGTTTTTCCTTCAAGCATCGATCTATAGACGCTCTCACTGTCAGGGATCACCCCAAGCAGGGGCATATCAAGCGACAGTGCACTGTCAGCCGGATCAGAGATAATCTTCCGGCGAGCCAGCTGCCGGTCAAAGCGGTTGATAACAAGATAGGGATGGTCTCCCGTTTCTTCAAAAATAACACGAGCCGTCTTCTCAACATCCCGCAGGGAAACATCATCGGGCGTTGAGATCAATACAAACTGATCACAATAATCAAAAAAGTTTCTGACTCCGCGGCCAATGCCCGCAGGAGCGTCCACCATGATGATATCATAACGTTTTTTTAAAGTTTTCACGATTCGGGACAAATCTTTTTTGACGAAGTCCTTTGGCTTGGCATCCTGGCCGGCCATTATCAGATGCAGCAGCGAAAATTTCTCGTGAGGTATGGCGGCTTCGTCCAAAGAGCAGCGCCTGCTGACACAGTCCGACAGTTCGTACAGCACACGGTCTTGAATACCCATCATCAAATCAAGGTTGCGCAGCCCAACATCGGCATCAAGCAACAGGCAGCGAAGTCCGCGTCTGGCCAGACAGACGGCCATTGACGACGCAAGGGTGGATTTTCCGACGCCGCCTTTGCCCGAGGCAACCATAATCATTCGTCCCATCCGTATCTCTCCCTCACATTATGGCGCCAGCTCATTGCCGCCGACGGGCGCAGGTACCGTGTTGGTCATTGTGCTCCTGTTTGTCATCCACCAGTCAACAAAGTTTCTGGCAGCAAGCGTCGTTTCTGCTCCCGAAAGTCCGTTGGGAATATGCGTAATGACAGCAATCTCAGCATCCGTATCAAAGGGAGTCAGCAACACAAACCAACCGTTATTTTCAAGGTCGAGCTTGATACCGCCGATGGTCACCTGCGACGTTCCTGTCTTCGCCCAGATATTGTCCCTGTACTTCCACCTGGCGAATTTTTTCGACGCGGTCCCCCCATCGTCAACAACGCCCTTCATGCCTTCTTTTATATAAGGCAGATAAAGATAAGCATTGTCCAGACGGTTCAGGACGCTCTGCTGGTACTGGTTGAGAATATCACCGTCAGGAGATGTGATGGAATCAACAATCGAGAGGTTGTTGACAATGCCGCCGTTGGCCAGACTTGCCACATAACGCGATACGGCGGCCGGTGTCAGCAAGGTGATTGACTGACCGATACCAAACTGAATCTCCTGGCTTCCGCCCCATTTGATGTCGTTCAGATAAATCCAAATGTCACCGACGGTTGCCTGGGCCCATACCATATCCCGTGTCATGTTTAGTTCAGCCATCAATATGGGCCTCATATTATTTGCCCAGTCGTCAGATGATGGTGTATTGACAGCCATATCCATCAGCTGTTTCACCGCCGTATCCAGACGGACATCGTCATATTCGATACCATAGCTCGAACCGACCTCGCGAAGATGCTTTTTGATTCTCGCAGCAACCAGGATCGGCACGCTGGTATCCTGTTCATTCAGACTGGCTGTCTGATCGTATAAAGAGGTCTGGCTGCCGAGTATGCTGCGCGCCTCTCCCGGAAGCTGGATGCCCGTCTTGCTGCTCAGACCCATCTGGGCGGCGTATTTATACAGCAGGTTGCTGCCTGTCTTGCCGTACAGCCGGTGAGAGATTTCATAGAAAAAATAGTTGCAGGAGTTCTTAATACCAGCCACAATATCCAGGTTCGCGTGTTTTGATCGCTGGTTATTGGGAATCCAGCAGCGCGGAGCATCCTCGATTTTTGTCGTGTATTCCATAAAGGGCCCTTGGTCTGTAATGGTATCCTGAACCGTGAGGACACCATTGGTCAGCGCCGCCATGGCCGGCACCATCTTAAAGATGGATCCGGGCTCGGAGCGAGACTGTATGGCGTAATTGCGAAGAACATTGCGAGGGTCCAGTATGATATCTGCGGCGGCCTTTCCGCCGGCCACCATGGCGTTTAGATCATAAGTCGGATACTGCGCCATCGCGATCACTCTGCCGGTCTTAACTTCCAGAACGATCATGACCCCGGTTTCCGCCAACTTCAGCGGATACTCCTCAAAGTCACGTTGTTCCATCTTTACCCGGTTCGTTTCGCGCCAATTGTCGCTGAACATACGCATTTCCTGTTCCGCGCGGGTGGAGCGTACATTCTCCGCAATGGCCAGTTCAGCAGCGCGCTGCGCCGCTGCGTTGATTGTAAGCTTAACGTTATTTCCGTTTTCCGGCGCTTGCCTCGCGATTTCTCTGGTCAGCCTCCCTGCGCTGTCCTTTTCCATGACCCGGTAACCTTGCCGGCTGGTAATATTAGGCGTCAGCCAGTTTTCCATGGTCTTTTCAATGCCATCCTTACCGATCATATCGCTCATGGCATAGCCAAGCGGCTTCAGATCGTTCTGGTAATTATCGCTTTCAGAAATCATGCCGACATAGCCGACCACCTGAGATGCCAGGGTCTTCTGCGGGTAAATCCGTTTTTCCCCCACTTCAATATCCATGCCCGACAGCACCATGCTGCGGCCTATGATCTCCGTAACGGTGGCGGAAGCGACATCCTTTGCAATCACCACCGGGAGGGACAAAAAGATGTTCATGTTCATCTCTGAATGGACGGCCATGACTTTTAAAACCATCTCTTCACTTAGCCCCCGGCCTGTCAAGTCATAGCGGACCAGCAAATTCTCATAACAATCTTCGGGCGTCGGAAACCTGCCCGTTGAAAGGTAATGATTTGACCGCCATTGACTTTCGCGTATCTCAATCGCTCGCTGCGACACATCGCCAAAGTTGAAAACCCATTCACCGGTTTCTTCATCGCGTTCGATCGGGAATGTCACGCTCAGCTTCCCGTCATTTTTTTCAATGATATGAACGACTTCAATAATAGAATCGGTGAAGCGCGCGTAATCCGCTGCTCTGTTTTCTTTGCTGGTCCGATAAAATGTTACGGAATACATGTTTTCGCTCATGGCCAGGACCACGGAATTGGAGTCTGTGATCATGCCGCGTGTGCCGGTCAGACGAATGGTCTTCTCCCGGTCCACAACAGCGGAGCTCTGATACTGATCGGCTTTAATAATCTGCAGATCATAAAGCCGCCACCCCAGGCTTGCGAATAAAAGAACAACTACAAGACCGAATATTATAAAACGCCGGCTGATTCTTTTTTCAAATTTCATGGTCGGACTCCTTTCCGGGCACTTCTTCCGCCCTGTCTGACGCTTCGTTTTTCAATGAATGATCCGTCCGATCACCGTCCGGCTCAATCTTTGTTACTGTCGCTTGCCCTGGTTCTGTCCCGGATTCATCAGGCTTGTCTTTGATCACAGGTGAGGTGTCAAAAGCCGCACTGATGCTGGGCATATCGGGCGCTAAACTAAGTTCTTGCAGCAGTTTGTCGGAAGTTCTTATCTCATCCCCCACACCGTCTTCCCGCTTTCCGCGGCGAAAACGGTTCGTATAAAAACCAAGAAACCAGCGTGCCGGAAAGATGCTGATGCACCACAGGGCAGTATAAAAGAGAGTCTGTGTGAGGCGGAGAATATGGTTGAACGTGACTGTTACGCCGTTTAATGCTATATAGATCAGCATAACCAGATTGTACAGCAATGTCAGCAGCAAAGCATTTAAAAAGATCCGCAGATGGGGCTCCATATCATCAGCCGTTTTTCGCCTGAGATCCATGTGATACCACTTTTTTCGCTCAATACCGCCTACCGCAACGATACCGCTGTCTGATTGCCGCTGAGCGATCTTGATGCGCAGCAGCTCGCGCTTGATTTCACTCATATCAGCAAATATTTGCGCGCACAGCAAGGCCAGGGAAGGATACATCACCAAATTGAATATGCGCAGGCTGGGAAGCATCACTTCAAGCAAAATACCGAACACAGCCCCACTCGCGAATGCGTATTTTTTCCCATAGCTGACAGTCATGATGGCTATACATATCATGTGCAGATTAGGCATAATTCCCCAAAGCTTCATATGCGGAACCACAGTTGTCTGTATGAGGTAAAATAACAACACCAGAAAGCTGATCTTAAAAGATTTGACCAGCATATAAGGGATGCCTGTTTTCCGTTGTCGCATCCGGGCTGTCATTCGTCTTCCTCAATGGTCAGCTGATCAACAGAGAAGGTAGCTGTAGGTTCGGGGCTTGCTGCGGGTTCAATGGTCGCAACCAAAGGCGGCAGGGTTTCAACAGCGATCGGTTTCTGATTATACTCATAGTTGGGCGGCGGCACCGTCGCGAATGGATCGGGCGTTAATGCAGGAGAAGGCTCAGGGCTGGGCTCAGGCGTTTTGTCCGTTTCAGATTCCGGAATCAGGCCGTCGGGGCCGGGTGTCAGTTCAGGCTCAGGCTGGCCGATAAAAGTGGGAACCGGAACAACAGAAGGCATGGGAACAAATGTGGATTGGGCCTGGGTTCGGCTGTCAGGCGCTTCCTCCGCGTAGGCAGGACGATGGCGGAAAACAACCACATGTTCAAGGTGCGTAAAGTCGACCACCGGCTCAATCACAATATACTGTTTACTGTCCTCCATCTGCCGGGTGCTCTCGCGAACATAACCAACCGGAATTCCCTTGATGAATTCAACTCCGACACCGGAGGTCACCACACGATCTCCCGGCCGCGGCAGTGATGTATAGTCGAAATAATACATGCGGCAGGCATAGGTGCCATCGTGAGAAAGAGTTCCTTCAACCCATCCCTGATCACGGTTGGACTCGATCAGCGTCGGAATGCTGGCCTCACTGTCAACAACCGCGCGTACCTTGGCTGTGTCGTCATCCACATCAAAAGTATAGCCAACCAGCCCGCCTGAGTAGACGACTGCCATTTCCTTTCCTATTCCGTGGTTTGTCCCCTTGTTGATAGTAAATACATAGCTGTAGTTATCCGCTTCACGGGCAATGATATCCGCCTTGATGCCGTCCAAGACCAGATTGCGTTTTATCTCATCGTCCAAGTCTGCATAAGCTGCCAATTGATCCTGCAAATGATTGGCCAACATCGCCTGATTCTGGAGGTCTTCAATCATTTCCTGCAGTTTTTCATACTCATGTTCGATGTTGGCGCGGCGCTTCAAGGTTCGTAAATATGCGACAACCCCGTCCGTAGCCCTGCTGAAAGTACTCTGAACAGGGGTAATGAGCCTTGAGATCCAGGCGCGCGGCGCGGAAAGAATGGCCACATCGTCAAAGAAAGCAGAAGCGATCATCATCACAATAACTGCTAAAAGAGAAACGACAACGGCGATTCCGGCCAGCCGTCCGATTGCTTGATAAGCTTCTGCCCCCGAATGCGTCTTTCCTCTTTTTTTATTGGATCGTCTGGCTTTCCCGGGCTCTTTTTTCTGTTTTTGAGAGCTTTGCTTTTTCTTCATTCCGTCTCATCACGCAAGAACGTCGATCGGCCTATCCTGGGCAGAAGACTTGAATTCTCCGCCAGATCACCTACACCTTCCGCAGCGCACATCATCGGATTTTTTGCCAAGGTGACAGGGAGGTTCAGCTCATTGGCTAAATAACGATCCAATCCGTATAAAAGAGATCCGCCTCCCATCAAATAAATGCCTTTTCTAAGAATATCTCCGGCCAGTTCGGGCGGTGCGTTATCAAGCACCGAACGTATAGCTGACAGGATTTGCTTGCAGGGCGCATGCAATGCTTCATAAATCTTTGTAGCGGTGATCTCGGCTGTCTGCGGCAAGCCGGTAATGATATCGCGTCCGCGCACCATCACTTTGCGTTCTTCCTTTGGCGGCAAGGCAGTGCCCCAATCGATCTTGATGTCCTCTGCCATCCTGTCACCAATCAGCATGTTATAGTCATGCTTTAAATAGTTCATGATTGCCTCATCCATTTTGATGCTGCCGGTCATGATGGATCTTGATCCGACGATTCCGCCGATGGATATGATGGCTACCTCCGTTGTGCCGCCGCCAACATCAACGACCATTGAACCTTCCGGCTCAAAAACAGGCAGGCCGGAACCGAGGGCTGAAGCAAAAGGTTTTTCAATCAGGTGGATGGCATTGCGCCTGACTCCTGCCGCCGCAGCCGCCTCACGCACCACGCGCCGTTCAACCGCGGAGATCCGGCAAGGCACAGTGATAAACGCGCGAGGTCTTACCAGATGAGAAACGCCGATGGATTTTCTGATGAAAAACCGAAGGATGGATTCGGTCATATCGTATTCTTTGATTGTACCGTCCTGCATCGGCCTGACGGCGATATCTCCGCCGGAGGTGCGCCCGACAAGCGCTTTTGCATCCTGTCCAATGGACTTGATGGAACGTTTCGCGCTCCCCGATACAATCAATAAAGTCGGTTCCTCAATGACTATGCCCTTTTTCCGAACATAGATCAGAGTATTTGATGTTCCAAGGTCTATTCCCAAATCAGGCGCGATGATGGCCATATACAGTATCCTATCAAAGTAATTTGATTGCTGCTTCTCCCAGCAAGGCCTTTACCAAATGCAGAGGTAAACCGACAACGTTTGAATAACTTCCCTCTATTGCAGAGATAAACATTCCCGCGATGCCCTGGATAGCGTAGGCTCCCGCCTTTCCATATGGTTCGCCGCTGTCGACATAGGCCCTTATCTCCTCATCACTGATGGGAATAAAACGTACAGCCGTTTTTTCTCCCCCCGCATGCACCTGCCCAGAGCTGTCGATCACACACACCCCTGTATAGACTTCATGTAAATCATTGCGCAAAATACCGAGCATACGTACGGCGTCGGCTTCATCTTTGGGCTTTCCCAGCACCTGACCCTTCGCAAATACAAGGGTATCAGCCGCCAGAATCGTCCGGCCCGGATAGGCCTTGGCTGCAGCCTGTGCCTTCTTATGCGCCAGCCGGAGCACCATCTCATCCGGCCTGCCCGTTTCGCTTTCATCAACCTCAGGTGAGTGCACTTCATATTGAAGGCCGATCAAACTTAAAAGCTCATGCCGTCTGGGCGAGGCAGAAGCCAATATTATCGGCTCATTCAATGTTCATCCCTCCTAAGCAGTAAAGTGCAAAATAAAGTATAACATATATTGCCAAAATCTGGTAGATGTTATCTCTTTTTGTTCATTCTTTTGTCATAAAATCGCAATGATGATTTTATAATCAAACATTTTTTATATGAAAGAGGCGCAGAGCATTCCGGCAGGTCAGCTCAGCCATCTCTTCTTCTTCAAGACCTCGAAGTTCAGCCATCTTCTGACAGACATAACGCACCAGCGAAGGATCATTCCGCTTTCCTCTCATGGGTACGGGCGTCAGATACGGGCTGTCAGTTTCTATCAGAAGCCTGTCTTCGGGGACTGATTTAGCGGCCAGCAGCAATTTACCTGCATTTTTAAAGGTAAGAGGCCCCGCAAAAGAAATAAAGAATCCCATTTTTACGTATTCGGCAGCACTCTCGGCGCTCCCGGAAAAGCAATGCAGTACGCCGGCGGGACACTTAGACTCTCTGTTTCTCAGCAGCTCTATCATATCGCCATGCGCATCACGCACATGGAGTATGACAGGAAGCTTCAGCTCAAATGCCAGATCAAGCTGCTCTGTCAACAGCCTTTTTTGCAAGTCTCTTGGAGAAAAATCGTAGTAATAATCAAGCCCAATCTCGCCTAAAGCAACAACCTTGTCTTCCCCTGACAAATGCCTCAGACTGCTTAAATAATCGTCCGGCGCTTTGGATGCCTCATGCGGGTGAACGCCGGCAGCCGCATAGATAAAGTCATGGCGCCGGGCCAGATCAATGGCTCGCACGGACGAGGCCAGATCACTCCCGACCGTGACGCAATAAGCCAAGCCTTGCTCAGGCAAGGCTTGAATCAATTGTTCCCGGTCTTCATCAAAGCGCTCATCATCCAGATGACAGTGGGTATCAAACAGCCGCATCAGCTGATCTCCGCGCCCGGGGCCATCTCACTGTCACTGCTTAGCAGGCTGAGCTTTTCTCCATCGTCCGAGGCGGCGCTGAGAATCATGCCTTGAGACATGATGCCCCTTATCTTCCTTGGCGCAAGGTTGGCAAGCAAAACAACTTGTTTTCCGATCAGCTGCGCGGGATCGTAAGACATTGCGATCCCCGACACTACCGTCCTTTGTTCCGTACCTAAATCCAGGGTAAACTGCAGGAGTTTATCGCTCTTTGCTACCTTTTCACAGTGCAATACCCTGGCAATGCGCAAATCCAGCCTGGTAAAATCCTCAAAAGAAATCTCGGCTTTGCTTTCCTTTTCAGGCTTTGCTTCGGCATTCGACTGCATCGAATCCTGAGCAAGCGCCAGAGCCTCCAGGTCCTTGGCAATCTCAACACGCGGGAAGAGAGCATCCCCTTTGTGAACACGTACCCCCGCCGGCAGCCTCCCAAAGTCATTCAAAGACGCCCAGGTCATCACAGCTTCATCGGCAAGACCTAACTGTTCATAGATCTTTTCGGGCGTTGATGGCATCACGGGCCCTATCAGCACGGCAACAAAACGAATACATTCCGCAAGCACATATAATACCGTGGACAACCGCGCCTTACCGCTGTCATCCCGGCCAAGGATCCAAGGCTGTGTCGCATCAATGTAGCGGTTGCAGTCACCGATCAGCTTCCAGATCTCCTGCAGGGCAAGCGAGAACTGCAAGCCGTTCATTTCGCGTTCTACGGTCGGCGGCAGCTCCTTCGCCCTGTGAATCAAGGCAAGATCGACTTCCTCATACCTGTCAGGTTCAGGCACAATGCCGTCGAAATATTTTTCAATCATCGCAACTGTCCGGCTGACCAGGTTACCCATATCATTGGCCAGATCCGCATTCATGCGTGTCAGAAAGGCTTCATTCGTATAATTCCCATCGGCGCCGAAAGGCATTTCACGCATCAGGTAGTATCGCAGTGCGTCTGCGCCGTAGCGGGCGACAATCGGCTGGGAGTAAACAACATTTCCTTTGGATTTGCTCATTTTATCTGCTCCGAAAAGCAGCCACCCATGGCCGAACACCTGCTGTGGGAGCGGCAGCCCAAGCGCATGGAGCATAATGGGCCAGTATATGGTATGAAAACGCATGATCTCTTTGCCGACCAGGTGTACCTGTGCCGGCCAGAAAGTCCTGTACAGTTCATCATGACCGGTGCCCCAGTTTAAGGCTGTAATGTAGTTTGAAAGCGCGTCGATCCATACATAGATCACATGTTTGGGGTCAAAGTCAACCGGAACGCCCCAGGAAAAGGATGTGCGGCTGACGGACAGGTCCTGCAAGCCGGGCAGCAAAAAGTTCTGCAGCATCTCCTTGGCGCGCGCAGGCGGCTGAATAAAGTCAGGATGGCTCTTGATATACTCGATCAGCCAATCCTGATATTTGCTCATACGGAAAAAATAGCTCTCTTCTTTCAGCAGTTCTGTCGGTCTGCCGCAATCAGGGCAGAGATTCCCCTCCAGTATCTGAGAAGATGTCCAGAACGCTTCACACTGTGCGCAGTACTCTCCCTCGTACGAGTCCTTATAGATATCTCCCTGATCGTACAGCTGCCGGAAGATCTTTTGCACGGCTTTCATGTGACGCTCATCCGTGGTGCGGATAAAATCGTCATATTCAATGTTCATCAGCTTCCAGAGTGCTTTCGTCTCATCAACGATGCCGTCAATATACGCTTTGGGTTTCAGGCCCGCCTGCTGGGCGCTGCGCTCGATCTTCTGCCCATGCTCGTCTGTTCCCGTCAGAAAATATGTTTTGTATCCTGTCAGCTTTTTAAAACGGGTGATGGTATCAGCCGCCACCGTTGTATAGGTATGACCGATATGCATATTGCCGCTGGGATAATAAATCGGTGTCGTGACATAAAATGTCTTTTGCTCTGCCATCTGACATTCCTCCATTTCAAACACAGCTATTATACGGTCAGTGTTCATCAAGGTCAAGCAAGAACCAATGCAAAACCCGCTCGGTTTGAGCGGGTTTTGCAAGGTCTCATGCCTTATGAGCCGGGCATCGGCTGAAGTTCCTTTTTATCCTGCCGGCCGGCCTTTCTCTTTTCAAACACCAGTTTGTCATCCTTCATCCGGCCAATCAGTGAATCGCCGGCTTTCAGCTTTCCTGCAATGACTTCCTCGCTCAGCGAGTCTTCGATCCGGCGCTGAATCACCCGGCGCAAGGGGCGCGCGCCATACTGGGGATCATAACCCTCTTTCGCCAGGCTATCAAGCGATGCCGCATCAAGCGTCAAATCCACACCAGAGTTCTCTTTCAAACGCTTGGTGACCTGCCCAACCATCAATTCCGCAATGCTGCGAATATTCTCCGCAGTCAGAGGATGAAAGACAATCAACTCATCCACGCGATTGATAAACTCAGGACGGAACATGCGCTTAACCTCGTCCATGACGCGGCGCTGCATCTCGGGATAGTCAAGCGGCTTATCCGCATCTGTACCAAAGCCCATCGTTTTGCCGCCTATGATGCGCTGCGCGCCGGCATTGCTGGTCATCACGATGATGCTGTTTTTAAAGCTGGTCACACGGCCCATGTTATCAGTCAAACGGCCGTCTTCAAGTATCTGCAGGAGCATGTTGAATACATCTGGATGTGCCTTTTCAATCTCATCAAACAGTACAACACTGTAAGGCTTGCGGCGGACTGCCTCCGTCAGCTGCCCTCCTTCATCGTATCCGACATATCCCGGAGGTGATCCCACCATGCGGGATGCCGCATGCTTCTCCATATACTCACTCATGTCCAGGCGGATCACGGCCTCTTCATCACCGAACATAGCCTCTCCCAAAGCCCGGCACAATTCGGTTTTACCCACGCCCGTAGGCCCGAGGAAAATAAAGGATCCGATGGGGCGCTTGGGGTCCTGCAGGCCCGCGCGTGAACGACGGATAGAGCGGCTGACGGAGTTAACGGCCTCGTCCTGCCCAACCATACGAAGGTGAAGTGTTTCTTCCAGCTTGAGCAGCTTTTCCCCTTCGGCAATGGTCATCCTCTGCACGGGGATGCCGGTCCATCCGGCTACTACTTGAGCGATATCTTCTTCCGTCACCTCCGGCTTGAGATCCTCCTGTTCTTTCTTCCAGGCGCTGCGGCGGTTTTCCATCTCCTGGCGAAGCACACGCTCCTGGTCTCTGAAGTCGGCAGCGAGTTCGTAATTCTGCTGTTCGATCGCTTCCAGCTTCCTGGTTTTCAGATCAGACAGCTCTTCTTCCTGCTCGCTCAGATCGAGCTGTTCCGCCGTCCTTCGGATCCTGACGCGTGAAGAAGCCTCATCCATCAGGTCAACGGCCTTGTCAGGCAGAAAACGGTCGCTGATATAGCGGCTGGACAAGGAAACAGCGGATTCAAGAGCCTCATCTGTCAGCACAACATTGTGATGATCTTCGTAGCGGCTCCGCAGGCCTTTCAAAATCTCAAGCGCTTCTTCAGCGCTGGGCTGATCAACCCTCACCGGCTGGAAACGGCGGGAGAGGGCGGCATCCTTTTCAATATGTTTGCGGTAATCTGCCAGGGTGGTCGCGCCGATGCACTGCAATTCTCCGCGCGCCAGCGCGGGTTTCAGTATGCCCGCCGCGTCTATACTGCCCTCGGCCTTGCCCGCACCAATGATATTTTGAAGCTCATCAATAAAGAGGATGATCGATTCATCTTCGCGAAGCTCATCTATGATGCCCTTCATCCGCTCTTCAAACTCACCACGGTACTTGGTTCCCGCAACCAGGCTGCCGATATCAAGGGAAATCAGCTTTTTATTCTGCAGCATGGACGGGATTTCACCGCTGATGATCCTTTGGGCCAGTCCCTCCGCCACGGCGCTCTTGCCCACGCCGGGCTCTCCGATCAGCACAGGGTTATTCTTTGTCCTGCGGGAAAGAATCTGAACAATGCGCTCGATCTCTTTTTCCCTGCCGATCACGGGATCTATCTTTCCTTCCCGCGCCATCTGCGTGAGATCCCTGCTGAATTTAGGCAATATTTTTTGTTCGCCTTCCGCATCAGCGGAGGCCTCTTTGTCCAGATGCGCTTCGATAACACCCGCGCGGATGCTCTCAACATCGCAGCCCAGGATATTGAGCACCCGAACTGCTGTAGAATCCTCCTGCGACAGCAATGCCATCCACAGGTGTACGCCTGAAACCGACTGTGAGCTCATGCGCTGAGACTCATACACGCTTTCCTCCAGCACTTTGCGCATCTTGTTTGACAGCTCCAGCATCTGCGGCGCTTTGTTTTCCTGTGCGACAAGCTGGGCGATAGTATACTGGACAGACGCCAGCGTCAGGTTTTTGGGCAGGGTGGGCGCGTCATTCCGCGCTTCCTTCAATAGCCCGCAAAGCAAATGCTCCGTCCCGATATAGCGATGTTTTAAAGAGATCGCCGCGTTGCGCGCAGCATCAATGGCGCGCCTGGCGTTTTCATCAAATTTCCCGAAAATAGGCATTATGTACCTCCATGAAGCACTGACCTTACTGCGTCAGCGCGGTTAAAGTGAATGGTGTGATCGTCCAATGTACCATCCGCCTGTTCTGTCAACCTGGACTTGGATGTCAAGGGGACCAGGGAATCCACGACTGCCACATCCACCGGCAGGAATCCGGCGCAGGCTCCCAGCCGAACCTTGGACCAGTATCCCAGAAAGTCAGCCTCCGTCAGCCTGCGGGCATACAAGAGGATACCCCACGCACGGTAGATTTGGTCCAGATAGATGGAACGAGTCGCGTATTTCAGAACTTTACGGCGAAGGTTGTCTTCCTTGGCACAAATATCCTCTGTTATCTGCCTGAGGGCCTTCATCAACGCCTCCGTACTGTTGTACGCCGTGAACTGGCTGGTCAGGCGATATAAGGCAGCAGGGTTTTTGTCCCCCGGCCCTTCAGGAGAAAGAATAAAACGGCGATTAGCGTTCGTGCGCTGCTGAAGGCCCCGGATCTGCTGCATCATCACAAGCATCGGAAGATGAAGGACCAGACTGATCTGCACGCCCATCCCCGCGTAATGAGGCCTTGCAGTGAGCCAGCCGATACGCTCATCCTTGGCAAACGCTGAGGTCTCCGAAAGTGTTCTGGCAATGGCTTTTGCCAGTCGTACAGCGGGCATCGGGCTGTCGTAGTCTGCTTTTACCCTGATCAGCACGTGATCCTGCTCATGCAGGCATACAAGCGCCGAATGGTCATTTTTGATCAACAGCGCAATGTCTTTGTTTTGAAGCCAGGCGCGGTCAACCAGTTCAATATCAGCCAGGGCCTGCCGCCCTTTGGTGTCCAGATCACGCAGTGTGTAAAGAATCCATGTATCTTCACGTTCATCCAGGGCGCTGACTACCCGTTCGTTCAACTCGTTTCTGTCCGATTCAAGCATGATGCTTTCAAATGGATAGGCAACAAAATTTCGACGCAAATCGACATGACTGCGCATAATATTATCATTCATCAGATTCGCCGGTTCCGCCTTCCTTCGTGCTCAGGCATTCTTTCAGCCGGTCACGCAGGCTGATAGCCTGCTCATAATCCTCCGCCTTCAGCGCTTCATTCAAGCGCTCGCGCAGCTCGCTTACCGTTACAGGCGGAGCTTCTATGTCAAGCGGCACCTTAGATGCCTGAACGGGCGATTCCTGATCCCGCATAGAAGAAAGGTGCTCGATCACCTGTTCGTGAAAAGCCTGATAGCATTGGTGGCAGCCAAAGACAGTATCATGATCAATACTCTCATAGGCAGTTCTGCAGGATGCGCAGATCATACGCGGCAACCGAAGGCTCTCTCTTTCCCGAGTGGCTTGATCCGAGCGCATCTCCTCCATGCCGGTCAAGGCCATGCCCATGGTTGAAAAGGCCTGAGCCATTTCATCGTGCGCTTTTTTAGCGCACTCCATGCACAGGGACCTTGTGGCTACCTGTCCGTTTGTAATCATATGCAAAACAAGGTGGGCTTCGTTCTTTTTACAGCCGTCACACTTCATTTTTTACCTCCTGTCAAGCGCTTTCCTTACGAGCCGCTTTCAGCAGCATACTGCGCAGGATTTTCGCGCGCATATTGCCCTTCAGCGCTTCGGGAATGGGGACCGACAACGCTTGTGGCGTCAGTGCGGCATACATCAGCCCCGCCTCATCGCGGGTGATGCTCTTTCGTTCCGCCAGTTGCCGCAGCAGAATTTCAGCGGATTTCAGGTCAATGGATTCACCTATCCGTTCATTAAGCAAATAACTGATCAGTTCTCCGGCTTCCCGGCGCAGTCGTATCACACGGATACATCCGCCGCCACCTCGCTTGGACTCGATCACATAGCCGTGATCAGGCGTAAAGCGGGTAGACAGCACATAGTTGATCTGTGACGGCGCGCAGCTGAAATACTCTGCCAATTCATTGCGTTTGAGTTCAATTTCTTCGTCATCGTGCGCCATCATCATCTTGATAAATTCTTCAATTGTGTCGCTTAACCGCATATATCCTCCATTCAGTGTCAAAGTGTCCTGACTATCTTTGACTAATGAAATTCTATCACACAAGCATCAAATCCGCAAGAGGCAGTGGACACATACTCAGTATACCCCACGGTTTACGCATGAAGGAATGAGAAGAGAGATCGGTGGGAAGTGGTATTAATA
>CAZVUU010000001.1:53799-98970 GCA_964630465.1 uncultured Christensenella sp. | reverse complement strand
CCCCGGTGGAATACCTCAACAACTACTCTGTCCAAAATGTTTGACTAACCTACACGTTCAGGCCCTTTCTCTTGACATACCGCTCGCTTGCCACTACCCTTTGCTGGTAATGATGCTCCAGGAGGTACGCCTTGGCCGGTCGTGGAAAAACTATGCTCCGCCGTCTGCTGCGGTTTACCAGGTGGATACCTGCTTCATCAAAGCTGCTCTACCCCTTCTGGCTGTCCGAACAGCTTGATGTCGTTGAAGATGAACCCTTGTTCGGCAAGCTGCCTGAAAGCTTTGACGGCCTCGTGATCGCTTATGCTTCAGATATTCATTTCGGTCCTTTTTTAGACAGAAATCGGGCTGAAGGCCTCGCTCGCAGGCTGAATGCCATGCAGGCAGATATCATCCTGCTGGGGGGCGACTACGGTGAAACCACGCTGACAGCCATTGAATTTTTCAATATTCTGCCGCCACTTGCGGCAAAACTCGGGGTCTATGCCGTCATCGGCAACCATGACCTGCTGGGCAGCCAGGAAGAAATCAGTAAACTGAAAGCCTTGCTCCGCTTACGCGGCTATGCCCTGCTTGATAACAGCGCCCGGATTCTTCATCGGGACGGCGCCTCTCTCTGCCTGTGCGCGACGGATGATATTTTAGAAGGAGAGCCTGATGTGGCTGCCTTGATCAAAGACATTCAAGCGAGCGACTTTGTTCTTTTTGCTCCCCACTCGCCCGATATACTGCCGGAAGCCGAGAAGGAGCCCGGCTTTCGGTTTGATTTGGCTCTGTGCGGCCATACACATGGCGGACAACTGGTTGTGTTCGGCCGTAGTCTGCATTCCTCAAGCAGATACGGCGATAAGTACGCGCGAGGCTGGATGGATGTTCATGGCGGACGGCTGATGGTCTCACATGGCGTTGGCACATCCCTGCTGCCCATGCGCCTTGGCGTCCGCCCCCAGATACACCGCATTGTTTTAAGAAAAAACGGTTAAACCAGCCTCAATGAAGGGTTGGCATTCAGTTCAAGTCCCACCGGCTCCGAATGCGTCAGCCTTCTGTATGCGGCGGCGCCGATCATCGCGGCATTGTCACCGGTATAGATCAGCTTAGGCAAATACAGCTCAATGCCCCGCACACAGCACTCTTGCTGCATCCGACGGCGCAGCAGGCTGTTGGCGGATACTCCGCCCGCAAGCGCCAGCTTATCTGTCTTAAGATCCTGTGCAGCGAGCAGACATTTTTCAACCAGCTGGTCCACAACAGCCTTTCTGAAGGACGCAGCCAGATCCGGCACAGGCAATTCTCCGCCCTTTTGGTTTATTCTATGAACAAGATTGATAAATGCTGTCTTCAAACCGGAAAAACTATAATCATATCGCCCCTCGGTATGAGGGCGCGGTAAAACAAAGGCTTTCTCATCGCCATGATCAGCCGCTTTATCCAGCTTGGGCCCGCCGGGATAAGGCAGCTTCAATATGCGGGCTGCCTTATCAAAGGCCTCGCCCGCGGCGTCGTCCTGTGTACAGCCGATCAGGCGATAAGCATCGTCTTTCTCAACCTGAATGAGATGGCTATGCCCGCCCGAAACCACCATGCACAAATAGGGCGGTTCGAGCTCCGGATAGCTTAAGTAATTGGCGCATATATGCCCTTCGATATGATTAACGGCAATCAATGGTTTATCAAGCGCCGCCGCAAGAGCCTTGGCATAGCTGACACCTACCAGCAGCGCACCGACCAATCCCGGGCCATAGGTCACAGCGATGGCATCGATACCGTCAAAGTCAAGCCCCGCTTCATCAAGCGCCATCTTCACAACCCTGGGGATCTTTTCGACATGGGCCCGGCTGGCAATCTCCGGAACGACACCCCCATACACCGCATGCAGGTCAATTTGTGAATAGACGCAGTTGGACAGGACCGTCTTCCCTCCCAGAATGACGGCAGCCGCCGTTTCATCGCAGGAAGTTTCAATGGCCAGTATTTTGATTCCGGATTCTTTTCGTATCGCGCCGGCCCGTTGCTTCATTCTCTCCAAATAGCTCATACCGACTCACTGCTCCCTTTTCTGAGGGCATAGGCTGCAAGCGGCAAAGACAACATGATGGCAGCGCTGTTTTGAATCAAGTCGCGGCCATAGGAGATGAAAAAGGAAGAGGGCATCAGCTGTAAAAGAAGATCCTGCCCGGGATCAAGCAGCCAGAGATCATTTCTGAACAACAGCCGGTGGAAAGCGTAAAAAAGCGAGTTGAAATCAATCAAACCCCAGACAATGACAGTTCCCGCTGCTGTGAACAAGGTCCACAGCGCCGTCGAAAAAACTTTTTGCGGCTTTATCAGGCGTAAAAACTCTGGCTTTCTCTTTCGCAACCAAAAGAACAGGGCTATTGAAAGTAAGATCAGACTGAGCGCTGTGTAGCGCAAGATGTTGGCAAGCCCTACCAAATCTTTTATATCTTTCAGATGCAGCAGCTCCTTCTGTGAAAAAGCAGGGCTTACCCGCTCACCCATGATAATGCTGACCTGCGCCTCCTCGGCCTTTCCTTTTAAATAATCAGTCAGCGCAAAGGCAAGCGCGGGATACTCATCTTCGGAAACATCTGAAGCAGAGGTGTCGGCATATTGATTCATTTTCTGAAGCATCTTCTCCGGGTCAACCGCCATCGAGGCAAGTGAACCCGCAAGATAGGCTATCAGGCAAAAAGAGAGCAGGGCAACCAACCCTGCCCGTAACATCATTGTTTTCATTCGCATTATAACATCTTTAAATAAGCGGTAATGAAGCCGTCCAGATTGCCGTCCATCACATCAGCAATATTGCCGGCCTCATAGCCCGTGCGATGATCCTTAACCATCGTATAAGGCTGAAAGACATAGGAGCGTATCTGGCTGCCCCATTCAATCTTTTTCATCTCTCCTTTGATATCCGCCATCTGCTCTTCTTTTTCGCGTTCACGCAGTTCAATCAGCCGGGCGCGCAGCATTTGCATGGCTTTTTCCCGGTTTTGTATCTGGCTGCGTTCATTCTGACAGGAGACGACAATGCCTGTGGGCAAGTGTGTCAGGCGAACGGCTGAGTCTGTCTTATTGACATGCTGACCTCCGGCTCCCGTTGAACGATATGTATCGACCCGCACATCCTCCATGTCGATCTCCACTTTGCCATCATCTTCGATGACAGGGGCTACATCAAGCGAGGCAAAAGAAGTGTGGCGGCGGGCATTTGAATCAAAGGGGCTGATGCGCACCAGGCGATGCACCCCTTTTTCGCCGCGCAAATAGCCGTAGGCATTTTCTCCCGTCACTTCAAAGGTCGCAGATTTAGTGCCCGCTTCATCACCGTCAAGGTAGTCCAGAAGAGCAACCTGAAAGCCCGAGCGCTCACAGTAGCGTGTATACATGCGGTACAACATTTGAGTCCAGTCCTGTGCCTCTGTCCCCCCCGCGCCGGCGTGCAGCGAGAGGATGGCATTGTTGTGATCATAATCCCCGCGCATCAGCGTCTCCAAAGCCAGCATCTCCACCTGGTGATCAAGCTTTTCAAGCTCTTCGCCTGCTTCATCAGCCATGGCCTGATCCGATTCATCCTCGGCCAGTTCCATCATGATTTCAACGTCATCGCACATGGACAGCAAGCCCTTATAATGACCGATCTTTGATTCGATCGATGAAATGCGCTGATTGACAATGCGGGACCGATCCAGGTCATCCCAGAAGCCCGGAGCGTTCATCTCTTCCCGCAATTCGATGAGTTCCTGCTCCATCCGATCGATGTGCAGGCCACCGCCCACCTCGATCAGGCGATCTTTAAGCAGGGATAAATCCGTACGGTATTTTTCCAGTTCAACAATCATATATCCAGAGTCTCCCCTTGGCTTTCTGCTTAGGCCTTGGCGCCGTGGCAGTTCTTGTATTTTTTGCCGCTGCCGCAAGGACAAGGGCTGTTTCGCCCTGTCTTTTCGCCCTTTCGCATCTGCGCGGCGACAGGCTTCGGCGCAGGCGCCGCGTCACCGGCCCCCACTGCGCGGGTAGGCTTTGCTACTTCACGGCGCTCAGGCGCTTTTTCGATGCGAAGCTGATACAGGGTCCTCACAGAATCTTCCTGCAGCAGACGGACCATCTCATCAAACATGTCATAGCTTTCCATCTTGTATTCATTGACTGGATCACGCTGCGCATAGGCGCGAAGACCGATGCCGTCGCGCAGCCTGTCCATGGCATCAATATGATCCATCCAGCGCGTATCTACGCTGCGCAGCAGCACATTGCGCTCCAGCTCACGCATGTCGATGCCGATGTTTGAAATCTCTTCTTCCCGCCGTTCATAGAAGTGAAGCGCTTCCTTCTTAAGGAAGGCGCTCAGCCCATCGCGGTCAAAACCGCCGAGGGCATCAGTGTTTGCCTTCATGGTGCCGACAGGGATGCACAGCCTCTCCAGGTATTCCGTCAGCCCGCCGACGTCCCAATCACGGCTTTCGCCCGCACAAAAGCGCGACACAGCCTCCTCGATCAGTTTGTCGGCCATTCCAAGCAGAGGCCCGCGCATGTTTTCGCCCTCCAGCACCTGGCGGCGCTGCTTATAGATCAGCTCGCGCTGCTGGTTCATGACATCATCATAGCGCAAAACACTCTTACGGATCTCATAGTTGCGGCTCTCTATGCGCTTTTGCGCGTTTTCGATCTGCTTGGTCAGCATGCCCGCTTCCAAAGGAGCGTTTTCTTCCATGCCGAGTTTTGCGATGAGGGGCTGAATGCGCTCACCGCCGAAAAGGCGCATGAGGTCATCCTCAAGCGAAATGAAGAACTGGGAAGAGCCGGGGTCACCCTGGCGCCCGGCGCGGCCGCGCAGCTGGTTGTCAATTCGACGGCTTTCATGCCTTTCGGTACCGATGATGTGCAGGCCGCCGACGCCTACCACCTGCTCGTGCTCTTTATCGGTCGTCTTCTTAAACCCGTCATACAATTCACGGTAACGGTCCCTGGCAGCCAAAACTTCATCATCCACGTCTTCATTATGACCGGTTGCCTGTTCGATCATATCCTCGGAAAAGTCTTCCCGTGCCATGGCTTTGCGAGCCAGGAAGTCGGGGTTTCCGCCCAAAAGAATATCTGTGCCGCGCCCGGCCATGTTGGTGGCGATCGTGACCGCACCGAAGTGACCGGCTTGAGCGACGATGGAAGCCTCCCGGGCGTGATGTTTGGCGTTCAGCACCTCATGAGAAACGCCGCGCAGGCTCAAAAGGCGGCTGAGCATCTCTGAGATTTCGACTGATATGGTACCAACCAGCAAGGGCTGCCCCTTCTCATGGCGAAGAATAATCTCTTCCACCACCGCTTCATACTTGCCCTTCTTGCCGCGGTAGACCATATCGTTGAGGTCCTGACGTATCATCGGCATGTTTGTTGGGACCTGCACAACGTCCAGACTGTAGATGCCCTGAAACTCCTCTTCTTCGGTCTTGGCTGTACCGGTCATGCCGGAAAGTTTTGAATACATGCGGAAGTAGTTCTGAAACGTGATGGTGGCCAGTGTTTTTGACTCACGCTCCACCTTCACACGCTCTTTGGCCTCAATGGCCTGATGCAGGCCGTCAGAATAGCGGCGGCCGACCATCAGGCGTCCGGTAAATTCATCGACAATGACTACCTCATCATTTTGAACGACGTAGTCGATATCCCGCTTCATCAGCACATTGGCCTTCAGGGCCTGGATGAGGTAGTGGTTCAGGTCATTGTTCTCGGGATCGGAGAGGTTTTCAATGCCGAAGGCTGTTTCTGCCTTGACAGTGCCCTCTTCGGTGAAAACGACGCTCTTTTCTTTTTCTTCCACCGTGTAATCCGCCTCGTTTTTCAGACGGCTTACGAAGCGGTCAGCCTTTTCATACATGTCGGTGGGCTTATCACCCTGGCCTGAAATGATCAGCGGCGTCCTTGCCTCATCGATCAGGATGGAGTCCACTTCGTCAACGATCGCGTAATTGTGCCCCCGCTGCACCATATCGCGGCTGTAGATCACCATGTTATCGCGCAGATAGTCAAAGCCCATTTCATTGTTGGTGCCGTAAGTGATGTCACAGGCATAGGCTTCACGCCGTTGTTCCCCTGTCAGGTCGTGGATAATGACGCCCACACTCATGCCGAGAAAGCGGAACAGCTTGCCCATTTCCTCGCCTTGAAACTTTGCCAGGTAATCATTGACCGTGACGATATGAACGCCTTTACCGCTTAAGGCGTTGAGATAGGCCGGCAGACAGGCTGTCAGCGTTTTCCCCTCACCTGTTTTCATTTCGGCGATCCTGCCCTGATGGAGGACGATGCCGCCGATCAGCTGTACATAAAAAGGACGCATTCCAAGCGTACGCCGGGAGGCTTCCCTAACGGTAGCAAAGGCTTCGGGCAAAAGCTGGTCCAGAGTTTCGCCCCCCTCATGAAGGCGTCGGCGAAACTCATCAGTTTTGGCGGCCAGTTCTTTGTCGCTCAACTTTTGGAACAAAGGTTCCAACTCTTCAACACTGTCCGCTATTTTTTTCAGCGGCTTCAGCTGGGCCTCAGGCCCAAGGCCAAACACCGATTTCAATACCTTTAACATCACGGTTCTCCTTTGGCATAGCGCCAAGTATCATTATACATGCTGTATCATAGCGCCGCAAGAAGCAAAGCAATCCCCTCCTGGCGATGCTTCTGGGAGAGGATCGGTAAAGCGATTACAAAATATACTTTTTTAAATCTTCCTTCTTGGCTGCCTTGACATGCTGGCGCACATAATCAGCTGAGATCTTCAGCTCTACCTCAGGCATGTCCTCCCCGCCCGCATTATAGGAAATGTCTTCAAGCAGCTCTTCAAATACGCCGTGCAGGCGCCTGGCGCCGATATCCTCACTCAGCGTATTGGCATTGCATGCCGCGTCGGCAATTTCTTCCAGCGCCTCAGGGTCAAAACTCAGCTTGACTTTATCCACCTCAAGCAGGGCAGCATACTGACGGGTGAGCGCATTGTCTGGCTGCGTCAGAATGCGGACAAAATCATCACGGCTGAGTGAGTTCAGCTTCACGTGAACCGGAAACCTGCCCTGCAGCTCGGGGATCAGATCACTCACCTTTGCCACATGAAAGGCACCGGCCGCAATAAACAACATAAAATCCGTCCGGACAGCGCCATGCTTGGTGTTGACCGTGCTGCCCTCCACGATCGGGAGGATGTCACGCTGCACACCTTCTCTTGACACATCCGGGCCTTGTCCGGAGGAACGTCCGGCTATCTTGTCGATCTCATCAATAAAGATGATGCCTTGCTGCTCCGCTCGGCGCAGGGCTTCTTCCTTCACCGCGTCCTCGTCGATCAGCTTCTGTGATTCTTCTGCGATCAGAATCTTCCTTGCTTCCTTCACTTTGACATGGCGCAGTTTGGTTTTTTTAGGCAGCATACCGCCCATCATGTCACCAATGTTGATGGCGCTTCCGCCAACTTCCAGCTGCGGCGCGGATTCTTCCACCTCGATCTGGATCTCATGGTCTTCAAGCTCACCCCGGCGCAGCTGTTCGAGTATCTCTGAGCGCCTGCCGGTCAGCCTCTGCTGCTCATCTTCCGTCGGCTCGGGTTCCTTGTTGCGGGTGCCGAGCAGGATATCGATGGGGTTTTGTGCGGGTTTCCTAGGCGGGTTGGTAAGCAGACTGACCAGCCTGTCTTCTGCCAATACCTCAGCACGGACCTTGACGCGGCTTGTGTGCTCATCCTTCACCATGCGGATGGCATTTTCTACAAGATCGCGAATAATTCCTTCCACATCGCGCCCCACATAGCCGACTTCAGTAAACTTGGTGGCTTCCACCTTGACAAAGGGCGCGTTCACCAGCTTGGCCAACCGCCTGGCGATCTCAGTCTTACCTACACCGGTCGGCCCCATCATCAGGATGTTTTTGGGGTAGATCTCTTCCCGCATCTCTTCAGACACGCGGGATCTGCGGTATCGGTTGCGCAAAGCAACGGCTACCATGCGCTTGGCTTCATTCTGGCCGATGATATAGCGGTCGAGCTCACGTACCACTTCGCGCGGCGTCAATTCAGTGTTCATAGCTCCTCCACATAGATCTTGTCATTGGTGAATACACAGATGGAGGCGGCAATGTGCAGTGCCTTCAGCGCGATGTCGCGCGCGGAAAGATCCGTGTTCTCAACAAGCGCTCTGGCCGCAGCCAAAGCGAAGTTGCCGCCGGAACCGATGGCGCAGATGCCGTCATCCGGTGAGATCACTTCGCCGGTACCGGAGATGATCAGCAAGTTGTCTTCATCTGCCGCAATCAGCATAGCTTCCAGCTTTCGCATCACCTTGTCGCTTCGCCATTCCTTCGCGAGTTCGACAGCCGCCCGCTCAAAATTTCCGCTGAACTGCACCAATTTTTCTTCAAACCGATCGCTGAGCGCATAGGCGTCCGCCACCGTTCCGGCAAAGCCTACGACCACTTTGTCCTGGTAAATCCGGCGTACTTTGCGGGCAGTGGCCTTGAAAATTGTGTTTTGTCCCATTGTCACCTGACCGTCTCCGGCGATGGCAGTCTTTCCATTACGTCTGACAGCGCATATGGTCGTTCCCTTCAGTTCCATTTACTTCCTCCTGACAATCAGGTCAATCCGGGTTTCATCTGTTCGATGGCATCCAGCGCCAGTTCGGAGATTCGCAGATAGCGCTGTTCTTTTTTCCGTATGCGCTCGTCCAACGGATCGATCAACCCGAAGGAAACATGCATCGGCTGATAGTTGCGGTTGAAGGTCGAGACATAGCGGCTGAGGCTGCCGATCGCGGTGCTTCCCGGAAAGCTTGCGGGCTGACGGCCTGTCAGCCTCAGGGCCAGCTGAATGCCGGCGGCCAGGCCGGACGCCGCGCTTTCCACATAGCCCTCAACGCCCGTGATCTGTCCCGCGAAATAGAGGCCTTCGCTGCCCTTCACCATAAAGTCAGGGCCTAAAATAGCCGGGCCGTTAATGAAGGTATTGCGGTGCATGACGCCATAGCGCACGAAGTCGGCGTTTTCAAGGCCGGGAATCATGCCAAATACCCGTTTTTGCTCAGGGAATTTCAACCGCGTCTGAAAACCTACCAGGTTATATAAGCTGTCCGACGCGTCGTCCCGTCGCAGCTGCAATACGGCAAAAGGTTGTCTGCCGGTTTTGGGGTCGATCAGCCCGACCGGCTTTAAGGGTCCGTAGGCCATCGCCAGCTCTCCGCGGCGCGCCATGGATTCTATCGGCATGCAGCCTTCAAATACTTTGCTTTCTTCAAAGCCGCGTATGGGAGCTGTCTGCGCGTCAAGCAGTGCCTGGTAAAAAGCCTTGTATTCTGCCTCATCCATCGGGCAATTGATATAATCGTCATCTCCCCGTCCATAGCGGGAGGCAAAGAAGGCTTTATCCATGTTGATGGATTCCTTGGTGATGATGGGGGCTGCCGCGTCATAAAAGTGCAGCACATCAAGCCCGGGCATGGCGGCGATTTCCCGGCTCAGAGCATCGGATGTCAGAGGGCCCGTCGCGATAATGCTGTCCTTTTCAGGGAGGGCGCAAACCTCTTGTTCCACAAATCTCAGCCTCGGATGCTCCGTCAATGTCTTTGTGATAAACTGTGAAAATTTCTCCCGGTCAACTGCCAGGGCGCCGCCGGCGGGCACCCTCGACTGATCGGCAGAACGCATGATCAAAGAATCCAGACGCCGCATTTCTTCTTTGAGCAAGCCGGCCGCGTTCTGCAAGCGGTCAGACCGAAGAGAATTGGAGCACACCAGCTCGGCAAAACCATCAGATTCATGTGCCGGACTTTTCTTCCCCGGCTTCATATCAAGGAGCGTAACAGAAACACCCCGTTTGAGCAGCTGCCACGCAGCCTCGCAACCGGCCAAGCCGGCTCCGATGACTGCAGCGCTCGGTTCAGTCATTGTCGCTCCCCTCTTCTTCATAGGGTTCTCTGTGCCTGCAGGTCTCATTGGAGCACAACAGCAGCGTTTCATTTTTACGCCGCTTGATGGTCATATAACTTCCGCACTCCGGGCAAGGCTTGCTGACGGGCATCTCCCAGGAAACAAATTCACATTCCGGATATTTTTCGCAGCCATAGAACTTGCGGTTTTTCTTACTGGTCTTTTCAAGAAGTTCTCCGCCGCAGTCCGGGCATTTGACGCCAATATAGGTCAGGATCGGCTGGGTATTGCGGCAAGCCGGGAAGTTGGGGCAGGCAAGGAAACGTCCGAAACGTCCGTTTTTATAGACCATCGTCGCGCCGCATTTATCACAGATGACATCGCTTTTCTCATCTTCAATCACGATCTTTTCGATGTCTTTTTCGGCGCGCTCGAGCTTCTTTTCAAACTCGGGATAAAACTCTTCCAGAACAGTCTGCCATCTCTTTTCCCCTGCCTCAACACTGTCGAGTTCATTTTCCATCTGGGCAGTAAAGTCAGTGTCGACGATGCTGTCAAAATAATCAATCATCAACCCTGTCACCATCCGGCCCAGTTCTGTCGGATAAAGCCGTTTTTTCTCGCGTGATACATAGCCTCTGGCTACGATCGTTGATACCGTGGGCGCGTATGTGGAAGGACGCCCTATCCCAAGCTCTTCAAGCGCTTTGACCAGGGAAGCCTCCGTGTAGCGTGAAGGCGGCTGAGTGAAGTGCTGTTCGGGGCTTACTTCTTTCAGAGTGACGGGGCTGCCCTCTTCGCACTTGGGCAGCGTAGAATCGATCTTTTCATGCGCCTCGTCGCTGCCCTCTTCGTAAATGGCAGTAAAGCCGGCAAACACTTTATGCTCACCATAATACCGCAAAACAAGGTCGTTCCCGCCGATTTCAAGCGTTACGGTATCAAAGCGCGCGTCTGCCATCTGGCTTGCTATGAAACGCGAATGGATCAGTTTGTATAATTTGTACTGATCGTTTGTCAGACGCTGCTTGATGCTGTCGGGGGTGCGTGATGCCTGTGTAGGCCGGATAGCCTCATGGGCGTCCTGAGCGCTGCTACGCCCCTTGTATATATTGGGTTCAGCCGGCAAATAAGCCTCTCCGTACTGTTCACTGATGGCCTCCCGTGCGGCAGTCAGAGCTTCTTCACCGACGCGTACTGAGTCCGTTCGGATGTAGCTGACCAATCCCTGCGTGCCTTCCTTCCCAAGATCCACGCCTTCATAAAGCCCTTGTACCACCTGCATGGTCTTTGCAATGGTAAAATTAAGCTTGCGCGAAGCCTCCTGCTGCAAAGTAGAGGTTGTAAACGGAGGTGCCGGATGCTTGAGCCGTTCCTTGCTCTTGACCGACAACACAGAAAGCTCCGCTTTTCGGATCATGGCTTGAGCCACTTCGGCTTGTGACGCTGTGGTCAGGCTTGCTCTCTTGCCATTCAGCTGCGTCAGTTTGGTACGCAGCGGCAGCATCTTGCCGCCATCGCAGGACAGCGAGATATCGGCATGAATATTCCAGTACTCCTCGGGGATAAAGGCCTCAATCTCTTCCTCACGGTCGACGATCATCCTGGTCGCGACGCTCTGTACACGTCCCGCCGACAGGCCCTTGCGAACCTTGACCCATAAAAGAGGGCTGATCTTATACCCCACCAGGCGATCCAAAGCTCGTCTGGCCTGCTGGGCATCCACCAGATCCATGTCGATGGTGCGCGGGTTTTTAACTGCCTCGGTCACAGCTTTTTTAGTGATTTCATGGAACTCTACGCGCTTTACTTCATTGGGATCCAGCTTCAATGCATGCGCCAGGTGCCAGGAAATAGCCTCGCCCTCCCGGTCAGGGTCGGTTGCCAGATAGATCTCTTTGGCACCCTTGGCTTCTTTTCGAAGCTTGGCAAGAAGCTCACCCTTCCCGTGTATGGTAATATAGTCCATTCGGAAATGCTCTTCCGGGGAGATGCCGATACGTGACTTTGGCAGGTCCCGGACATGGCCTTGAGAGGCTTCTACCTTATAGCTTCTTCCTAAAAACTTTTCAATCGCGTGCGCCTTGGCAGGCGACTCCACGATGATAAGTTTGCGTGACGGTGATTTTCGCGATACGGACACTCTGTTCCTCCAAACCATAAATTCCCCGTAAAGGGATCAGTCCGAATAATAGCCTCTATAGCAGAGGCTTGTCAAACAAAGACATAATATTCGGCTCATTCTGTTCTTTCAGTCAGGCACGTAAAAGCCTGTAAAGCCGCCCGGGCAGGGCGATCACCGCTCCTTCCATCTCCAGCATTGTGATTTCCCGGCTTAAAGCGGCAGCATCCAGACCGGTCAGGTCCAGGAGCTCTTCAAAGCCCTTATCCTCATCCTGAAGCGCGGCAACGATCGGAGCTTGAGCATCGCTGATATCAAAGGCCTGAAAGCTTATCTGTCTTTGAGCTTGATTTTGCCTGATCCAGCCCATATCTTCCATGATGTCATCGGCACCGGTACAAAGCCTTGCCCCCTCCCTGATCATGCGATTGGGGATCAGGCTGCCGGGAGAATCGACCTCACCCGGAACGGCAAACACTTCTCTGCCCTGGTCCAGCGCGTGCCCGACGGTGATCAGGGTGCCGGATTTTTCACGCGCTTCGGCCAGCAAGAGAGCCTGTGACAAGCCGGAAACGATACGGTTGCGCGCCGGGAAACGAAAGGCAAGCGGAGCCGTGTTCGGCGGAAGCTCGCTGACCACCGCTCCGCCTGAGGCCGCAATCTCTTCCGCCAGGTCCTTATTCTCCTGCGGATAGATATGGTTCAGGCCGCTGCCCAATACGGCGATGGTGATCCCGCCCGCCTTAAGCGCGCCCTTATGTGCAGCCGTATCAATTCCGCGCGCCAGACCTGAAACAATGACCACTCCCTGTGCTGCCAGGTCACGGGCGATCGAAAAGGCCTGGTTTCTACCGTAGCGGGTTTCCCGCCTCGATCCCACAATAGACACAGCCTTGTAATCACCTTGAGGCAAAGTCCCCCTGTAAAACAGCACATCGGGCGGATCAGGTATGTTTTTCAGCAGCTCAGGATAGTTCTTGTCACCCCAAAAGCACTGATCGATGCCCAGTTCTTCCAGCCTGAGGAGCAATTTATCCGCCCCGGCTTGCTTTAAGCGGAGCAACTCATCCATTGCTTTGCCGCTTAGCTCCTGACCGACACTTCCGGGAAAGCCACCGTAAAGAGCGGCATACCCGCCGGCACGCTCAGAAAGCTTTCTCCGGCTTGACGCGGTAAGGTTTTCGCACAAAGAAAGCCATAGCCGCGCTAACTGTTCTTCATTCTCAATCACGGCCGTCTCCCCAGTACTTGCTGTCGATCAGGCGGTATTGAATGGCCTCGGCCATGGCAGCAACACCCGCTTCTTCCTCCGCCGCCAAATCCGCGATGGTGCGCGCTACTTTGATGATTCGATTGTATGCCCGCATGCTCAGATGCCGCTGTTTCATCGCTCGGTGGAGCAAGGCCATCGCATCTTCGCTGACTTGAGCTAACTGCTCTATATGTCTTCCTTCCATCTGCGCGTTGGAGCGGATGCCGGTTCCCTCAAAGCGTTTGAGCTGCCTGTGTCTGGCCGCGACCACGCGTTCACGCACCAAGGCGCTGCTTTCACCCTGAGCAGGGGCGCTCAGCTCCTCAACAGGCACTGCGTCCACTTCTACCTGGATGTCGATGCGGTCAAGCAAGGGGCCTGAAACGCGGTCAAGATATCGCTTGATCTCATGGCTGCCGCAGCGGCATTTTTTTGACCTGCTGCCATAATATCCGCAAGGACAAGGGTTCATACTGGCGACCAGCATGCAGCGGGATAAGTAACGTGAATGTGCCCGTACGCGGGATACCGTCGTCACGCCGTCTTCGAGGGGTTGACGCAATGATTCCAGGACCTGTCTGGGGTATTCGGGCATCTCATCCAAAAACAAAACTCCGTTGTGAGCCAAAGATACCTCCCCCGGCCGGGCGTTTGATCCTCCGCCAACCAACGCTGCCATAGAAGCGGAGTGATGCGGGGTGCGGAAGGGACGCTCTGTCATCAGCCCTTGCCCCGAAACGATCAGATCCGCAGCGCCGTGAATGCGTGTTGTTTCAAATGCTTCTTCCTGCGTCATTAAGGGCAGGATACCGGGCAGACAGCGGGCCAGCATGGTTTTCCCCGAACCGGGAACACCAACCATCAACAAATTATGACCGCCTGCCGCCGCCACCTCAAGCGCGCGCTTGGCCAGCCGCTGTCCCCGGACGCGGCTGAGGTCGGCGCTAATGACCTGCTCCGACAAGAACTCCTGATAGCTTTTTTGTGCCTGAGCCGCAATCAGCGCCCCGCCCGACAAATGCTGCATTACTTCGTAAAGGGAGTGCGCGGGATATACCTCCATGCCCTCGACAGCTTCCACCTCGCGAGCGTTTGCTTTTGGCAAAACCACCTTGTGATAACCTCTCTCCCGGGCCGCAATGACCAGGGACAAGGCTCCGTGCACAGGAGCAAGCCGTCCGTCCAGCGCCAGTTCTCCTAAGAGCACTGTTCTTTCAAGATCCTGTGCCCTTGCCTGCCTGCTTGCTGCAATGACCGCAACGGCAATGGGCAGATCAAAAGCTGTTCCTTCTTTGCGCAGATCTGCCGGCGACAAATTAACCGTGGTGCGCACATAAGGCTGGGTAAAACCGCTGTTTTTGAGTGCTGCAAATACACGCTCCCGGCTTTCCTTCACCGCCGCGTCAGGCAATCCCACCAGGTTGAAAACGAACTTATCGCTGTTTGAAACATCAGCCTCTACCGTAACTGGTTCCCCTTCGATACCGCTCAAAGCAAAGCACAGTGTTCTTGCGAGCATGCCTCATCCTCCTGATGGATTTCAATAATAAATCCTGGGGAACCAGCGCATTGCGTTCAGCCATGCAGCGGATACCCGGATGCCGGAATAGTAAGGGAAGAACCCGATAAACAAGGCCAGCGTGACAGCAAGGCAGATGATGGTCACGGCTTTGCCCATGCGCCTGTTAAGCCTGTAAAGATAATACAAGGCAAGCGCTGCCGCCAGAATGATAAAGGGTACTGACGGGAAGTAATGATAGAGATAAGTGCCGCGGGGCACCAGGATCCATGGCGCGTACTGTGCCAGGTACGCCAGAATGATCAGTGCGGGGCGTATATCCTCGCCTCCCGTTCTCTTCGGGCTCAGCAGGCGATGGGCCCACAATCCGGCCAGCACGAGCACAGCCGCGAAACCGCCCCACCAGACGGCCGGGTTTCCAAATGACATAATGGTGCTGCCCGTATCGCCGATTCGCTTTCCGGCGTAGAAATAAAAAGGCTTCAAAATCAGGGGCCACTCATACCAGGGCGAGTAAAAGGCATGGTCCATGCCCCGACCCGGTACGGAATGATAGCTGAACATGCTGACGCTGGCATTCCATACCTTTTGAACGGTCAAGCCGCCCGGCGTACGCATAAACCAGGGAATAAAAGAAAGATAGTAGATGACAGCCGGAACAAGTACAAACACGAGAATGCACCAGGCCAATGTCAGCAATAACCGCCGCTGCCAGTCTCCCGCAAGCCTTTGAACGGCTGATTTTCTTTCCTGCGTCAGACTTTCATCCCCAAGCAGCTCCACGGCTGACAAGCCTTCCTTCGCTCTGCGCACAAAAGTCCAGAAGAAGATGACCGCAAGACCTGCGCCCGCATACATGCCCGTCCATTTGCTGGCAATACCCAGGCCCATGAACAAGCCGGACAGGCCTAGGTTGACCAGATCGCTTGCCAAGCCCCTGTCTGTGTCTTTATCCAGGGCGTAGCGGAACATAAAGAAATATGCCCAGATAATAAACAACGTCACGAAGCTGTCAATGGTGGCAATTCGCGTCTGCGCGAAATGCATACCGTCAAGCGCCATCAAAGCAATAGCAACGAAACCAAAGAGGCGTTTCTTTGTAAACAGTTTGCCCATCAGGTACATGGCGGGCAGCATGAGCACACCGGCCAAGGCTCCCGGAAGCCTCCAGCCGAAAGGAGTCATGCCGAAGGTCAGGATGGAAAAGGCCATGAACACTTTGCCGAGCGGCGGGTGGGATACCTCATAGGTATAGTTAGGCTCTGTTCCCCGGATCGCGTTGGCATGCTCATAGCCTGTTCTTGCATGATATATTTCATCAAAATAAGCGCTGTTATACCAGCTTGGTTCGCCGTCCAGCGTATCCTGCTCATCAATCAGCGCAGCTCCATTGCCGGACACCAGGCTGAGGGCGATCGGGCTGTTGCTGTCCGCGTCGCGCGCAAGCACCTCCATCAGCGTCGTCATCCGATAAGGTGCGGTGATTCTCACATAGCGGCCCTGCAGCGCTGCGGTATCACCCGAGCGAGCGAATTCACGCACATATTTCCAAATAAAGCAATCTCCGTCTTCCATCTGCGCAGAATAGGTGGTCCAGTTTTCCATATCCGAGCTGACAGATACTTCAAAGTCGCTTTCATCGCGGTGATGGATACCTCCGTAATACAGCAGATTGAAACGCCTGCCTTCGCCCAGGTCAAGGATCACTTCATTGTCTTCTGTCGTCGATATCCAGGGGTTCTGCGGTGCCTTCATGGCCCCCAGATTGGTCAGCGCGGGTACGGTGTATATCAGGGTAACCAGCAGCATGATCAGCCAGTCCTTGCCGTCGATCTGCTGTTTTTTCTCAGGGCTGAGCAGGCGCAGAGCTGCCGCGTTTTGGCGCGCCTGCGCCCTGAGCGTTTTGTCATCTGAGCCTCTGACGGGCTTCAACTCCTCAGCAGGAGTCCCGGCTTTGCTCTGTGTCAGACCAACATAGACGGCGAAAGCACTCACCAGCACCTGTCCGACTGACAGGATATACTCCAGCCAAGCCGATTCACTGACGATGCCGTAATTCGGCGCGCTCAGGTGCCCGGGTACACCCCCGATGCGCACACCGCGGTCCAGCGCGATGCCCACATTCAGGAAGGCGAGCAGGCTCAGCGCAGCCATCAGAATAAAAATGCGTTTGTCCCGCCGCCCTGCATAGGCCAGCATCAGCAGCACGACAGCCGAGAAAAGGTAGCGCTCATGCATCATCACGCCAAGCGCGCAGAAAACAATCAGCATCACAGCCCCCAGCAAGGGCAGATTACAAACACTTCCTTCCGATACAAACCGCACCAGCACGATCAGAAAGCCCGATATCATCAGCAGCGTGCCCGTCTGGCCGAGGCTGGTAGGCAGCAAGGCTGCGGCAAGCGCCGGCAAGAGAGACAGCGCCAGCATAATGCGTTCCCGCGGGGAAGAGGCCTTCGGCTCTTTATACAGATACCAGCCGACGGGCAGGATCAGGCTGAGTGCGCCCGTCAATCGCAGCAAAAGCGGCGCGGCGCTGCCAATGGGCTGCCAGTTGAGCCCAAACAGGAAATATAAGTTGGTCGCGTTTACCGTTGCATAGCCGTAAAAAGTCATCGTGCCCGAATACAAGCCGATCAGCCAGTCCATGTCCTCCTGCTTGGGCGAAAAAGGCAGCACGACAGCCAAGGCAAGAGCCAGTGAAATTCCTGCCCCGATGAGAGCCTGCTTCCACCGGTCTTTTTCTTCTTTTTTAAGCAAATACATTACAAAAGCAGCTAGGCCGAGTGGGCCGAACATCAAAGACTGAGGCTTCATCAGCACGGCAAGCGTATAAACGGGCAGAGCTGCCGCCCATTTTTTTCTGTATACCAACAGGATCACCAGCAGGATCAACACCGCCGGGATGCTGTCCGCCTGACCCCAGGCTGCGCCCGTTGCATAAACAAGGGGATTAAAGGCGTAAATGGCGGCCAGGGACAGCGCAGCTTTACGGTTGAACATACGGCTGACACAGGTGAAAATCAGCGCGATGGCGGCGATATCCGCAATGATCGCCGGCAGCTTGATCATCAGCTCAGTCGCGCCTGTACCCATCAGACTTCCGATCAACCCGATCGGCCACAGCACCAGCATATAGCCGGGTGGATAGTCACTATGCTGCTCGGTAATATAAAAATCAACAGGGCCTACCTGATACATCCTGTCGGACCAGGCGGTAAAACAACCTACATCCACCCCATAGCCCGGCACCAGCATACCGATCACAATGCGGCTGACAAACGCCGCAATCAATAGCCACAGCAGGCCGCTATCAAGCTTTTTGTTGTTTTCTTCCAGACTTCTTTCAGCATGTTTATTCGCGCGCCTGGCAAGACAATAAGCAAGGGCTGACCAAAACACTCCGGTAAGCACAAGCCAGGGCCAGGCGGGGGCAGGATCCTCGCTGACTGTATCCGTATAGTTATTGCCGGGCTTCCATACCTCCCAGGAATCCACCCTGACACCGTCCGGTGCCTTCTCGACGGCCATCAAGGAAAGGTCATCAAAGGCTGCGCTGCCCAGGCTTTCAGCGGAATAGCCGCCCAGACGGGCATAGACAGTCAACTCACGCTGGCTGGGTCCTGTGCGTCCGTAGGTTTTGACCTGCTGCCAATCGTCTTGCGTATCCATGACGCCTGTCCAGTCAAGATACACATCCGCAATGGAAATATTCGCCCCTTTGCCTTCCCGGGCATCCGCTTTCACATAGCCGCTGAGTTCATAGAGTGTGTTGGGTGAGGCGGGCACCGTCTGCATAAAGCGCGCGTCATTGTATTCTGCGTTATATACCATGATACCGTGTCCGCTTCTGCCCTCGGTGATCTCATACAAGCTGGTGCCCGGCATGCGCTGATAGGCATCAGGCAGCCAGTCTTCCGGCAACTCTTCCCCCGTTACTTTCTCAAAGTCCGCATTTTTCAGCAGGTTGACACCATAAGCCGTTTTCGCGCCGGGCTTTAATAAAAAGACCAAAAGGGCTGCCATGATCAGCAAGCCCGCAATGAGAATGTAAAAGTTTTGTTTTTTCTTCATCAAAAGATTCCTATCGTTCGCGCGCTGCATCCTCAAACAGCAAAACACCGGCACGCGTAATCTCCATCAAGTCGATCTGCCAGGCACAGTTTGACCCCTTCTCTTTCAAATAGGCTTTTGCGGCCCGATACAGCCGTTGACGCTTATCTGAATCGATCGCGGCCATACCGGCACCCAGACGGCTGTCCGGCCGGTACTTCACCTCCACAAAGCGGAGGGTGTCGCCGTCTTTGGCAACGATGTCAATCTCGCCCCCGCCACCTCTGTAGCGCGTGCTGAGTACCTGCATGCCCATACCGCGCAAGTAAGCGCAGGCTCTCATCTCGCCTTCAATTCCTCTGTTGTGGCTGCTCACATGCCTTCACTCAGCAAGCGGGTAATGAAGCTTCGTCTGTGGACAGGACAAGGGCCGTGTTTTTTTAAAGCCTTTATATGCTCTGCCGTTCCGTATCCCTTATTGCGGGCAAAGCCATACATGGGATAGCCAATGTCCAGCGCCTCCATCTCACGGTCTCGCGCTACCTTGGCGACGATGGCTGCGGCGGCGATGGAATAGCTGATGGCGTCACCGCGAATCACGGCGCGCTCCTCGCCATCAAGGCCAAGCTGCTTGACTGCGTCAACCAGGTAAATATCCGCACGGGCCTGGACTGCCGCTTCCCGCATTGCTTTTTTCGTTGCTTGCAAAATATTGATTCGGTCGATTTCTTCCGGCTCAACACGCCCGATGCCTACAAAAAGCGCGGTTTCCATGATCTCCTCGTAGACCTTTTCTCGTCTGGACTGAGTCAGTTTTTTTGAGTCATCCACCCATAAAAGGCGGGAATCGGGCGGCATAACCACGCAAGCAGCCGTTACACAGCCTGCCAGCGGCCCCCGTCCGGCTTCGTCCACACCCGCTAAACGCAGACCTTGCCGCCAGACAGGCAGGTCATAGGACAAAAGCTCTTCCATGCGCAGTTCACGACTGATGCGCGTCATTGCGGTGTTTCCAGCGTAATTCGCCCGATTTTACCGCCCCTGAACTCATCAAGCACTGCGACAACCCCGCGCTCAATGTCAAGCTCCCCTCCGCGGAGCAAAAAACCTCTCGCCACACAAATGGCTTCCAGCAGCTCTTCCCCGCGAAGGCCGGTGTCATCCAACTTATAGCGGGCCAAAAGTAAACCCGGATGCATATCCATCAGCTCATCCAGCAGGCTCAGGCATAAATGAAGGGTGTCGTGTACCTGATCACGGATAGAGCCAATATAGGCCAGACGCTGCGCCACCAGAGGATCTTCCAGTTTGGGCCATAAAAGGCCCGGCGAATCCATCAGTTCAAGGTAGGGCGTAATCCGGAACCATTGGGTGCTGCGCGTAACACCCGGTCTGTCAGCCGTTTTGATGGTGGCCCTTCCCTTGATCAGGTTGATCAAAGTCGACTTCCCTACATTAGGTACACCGACCACCATGGCGCGTACTGTCTTTCTGATACCGCGCTTCTGCGCGTTTTCAATCTTTTGTTTTGCAGCCGCGTCAATCATAGGCACAAGCTTATTAGCGGAACGCAAGCTGTTGAGCGCAAGCACCGGAACACCATGTTCTTTCAAGTGCTCCGTCCAGACCCTGGTCAGCGCGGCATCTGCCAGATCTGACTTGTTCAGCAGCAAAATGCGCTGCTTATGCTGAATCAGCTGGTCCAGCTCAGGGTTGCGGCTGGACAAAGGGATCCTGGCGTCGCAGACTTCAACAACCACATCAGCGCGCGACAGCTGATCCTGCAGCTGCCGTCTCGCTTTGGCCATATGTCCCGGATACCAGGATATTGACAAGTATCTTTCCTCCTCAGGCTGATTATACCTGTCAAAAATAGCACGGCTTTGCTTAAAAAGCAAGGCCGCGAACAAGGAACCCCTTATTGTGATTTATAATATTCCCTTAAATAATCCTGTGAACCAGGGCAATCATTTTTTGTATGCCGACAGCGATACCGCGATCATTTTCAACAACATAATCAGCACAAGCACGGTAAAACCCAACGCTCTGATTATACTTTTGAATCAACTCGTCCCTTCCCGAACCGGTGCCTATTTCAGCCGCGCGCTCAGCCAGCAACTGGTCAAGCGGCCGCTCCACATAGATGATGATCCCATGATTCTGCATGAGCTGGACATTTTCTTTTACCATGGGCATCTCACTGCCTGTGGATATCACGCTGGGTGTTTCTCCGACCAGCTCCATCAGTGCGCCTGTCTCGGCATTTTGATAAAACGATTCTCCAAGCCTTTGATAGATATCCTCGACCGGCATCCCCATCATGATGCTGACACGCACCTGTATATCCACAAAGGGAACGCCGAGATGATTCGCCAGATTTTTTCCTAGCGTGGACTTTCCGCTTCCGGCCATGCCAACCAAAAAGACATGCTGCGACATCATGTGGTGACCCTCCAGAATGTATCTGTGTTACTTGAAACTACATGGATATCATATCATCACAATAAAACATTGGCAAGGTTATCTTTGTAAACAAGGATATCCCTGCCAATAGGCAGCAGTTGAACCTGTCAGGCTTTGATGGCCGGTTCGTCTTCCTTGATCGATTTGGCGAGAACGTCCGCCATCGCTGTCAGCTCCGCGTCCTGCTCAGGCAGCATAGATGAACGAATGACCATGGGAGGCACCAAAAGGGTCATGTTTTTCATCTCTTCCAGCTTTTTCTGCATGATGGTATGCGCCATGGGAATCCATGAGCCATTGCCGATGATTGCCGCCTTGCGCCCCTGCAGATTCAGGTTGGCCATGTCAGTGATCAGGCCGTCCATGCCCTGGTAAAGGTGCATGTTATAGGTGGGCGAAGCAAGTACCATATGGCTGTACTGGAAGGCACGGGCTATGATATGAGAGTAGTGCGTCTTTGATACATCGTAGATCCGTATATCCCGTACGCCACGCTGAGACAGCATGCCCGCCAAACGGTGGATTACTTCCTCCGTATTGCCATACATAGAGGCATAGGCCATGACGACACCGGCTTTCTCAGGCCGGTAGGAGGCCCATCGGGTGTATTTTCCCAGCATCTTCACCATGTCCGCGCCCCGTAAAACCGGACCATGCAGAGGGCAGATCAGGTTTATATCCTGACTGCTCACCTTATTGAGCGCTGCCAGTACCTGTTGACCATACTTGCCGACGATATTGGTGTAGTACCGGCGGGCTTCTTCCATGTGCTGGTCAAAGTAGTCCATGTCATCGCAAAACAGGTTGCCGTTATAGCCGCCAAAGCTTCCAAAAGCATCGGCTGAAAACAGAATGCCCTTACTGGTTTCATAGGTAAACATCACTTCGGGCCAGTGCACCATCGGGGCCATATAAAACCGCAGGGTATGCTTTCCCAGGCTCAACTCCTGGCCTTCTTTTACTTCCAGGGTTCGACCTTCCAGATCCATCTGATAGAATTGATCGATCATCTGGAAGGTTTTTTTATTGCCGACGATTTTAACCTCAGGCCATATTCGGCAAATGTCTTCGATGTGGGCGCAATGATCAGGCTCCATGTGATTGATCACCAGGTAATCAAGCGGCCTTCCTTTCAGCGATGCCCGAAGATTGTCAAAGAACTGTTGACGTATGGCATTGTCCACCGTATCTATCAGGGCTGTTTTTTCATCCAGTATCATGTAGGCATTGTATGTCACGCCATTATCAAGCGGAAACATATTTTCAAACAGCGCCAGCCTGCGGTCACTGCCTCCGACCCAAAAAATATCCTGATCCAAGCTTTGTATACAATCCATGAATGTCCTCTTTCTTTCATTGTCGGTTCTCTCTCGCGCACAAAAAACAGCACAACTTTGAGCATTGCACTGTTTCCTGCAGCCCGTCTAAACAGATATAGGCTGGCATAATCGGGAAACGATTCCTGACTGGGCAGGGCAGAAGCCGGTTCAACCATATAACATGATAACGATCGGCTTTCTCCTTTTATGCCGCCACGGCATAAGGCGCAAGCGGTTAGCTTGCTCTAACCCTCCAAACAGCATTATACCCTCTTCACGGGAAATTTCAAGATGAGTACGCTTAATAAATTTTTCTTCTTAAAATTAAATAATTTAACATAAACCACTATGCAAAGCAGGCTAAGTATGATATATTTACTGTGGTGCCAAGCCTAAGGGTCAGGTGTTCCTCCAGGTTATGTCGTCAGGTGACTGATGTGTTAAACCACGGGACTATCTTGAAACACATCGGTTTGGACATAATTAAAGGAGGTACATGACTAGCATGTATGCCGACAAAACCCTTACTTGCCGCGAGTGCGGCGCCGAATTCCTCTTCACCGGTTCAGAACAGGCTTTCTACGCAGAGAAAGGCTTTCAGAATGAACCCGGACGTTGCCCCACTTGCCGCGCAAATCGCCGCAACAACAGCCATGGCGGCGAGCGTCAAATGTACGACGTGATCTGCGATGAATGTGGCGCCACCACGCAGGTCCCCTTCCAGCCCCGCGGCGATCGTCCGGTCTACTGCCGTGACTGCTTCGCCCGTCACAGCGGCCGCTAATCGAAGAAGGACTTCAAACAACTCAAAGGACCTGCCCTCGGGCAGGTCCTTTGAGTTGAACAGCTATATCTGCTTTATCCCCTCGCCAGCTTCTTTCTGATCCTGGTCGAGAATAGTTCGATGATCAGCATCACAACGATCATTCCAAACAGGTAAGAGCCTACCATACTCCACCGCCGGCTGTTAATGGCTTGAATCAAGGCCGCTCCGATGCCGCCGGCGCCGACGATGCCAAGCGTCGTGGCATCTTTGATATTGATATCAAAGCGATAGATGGCAGTCGATATAAAATTGGCGTAAAGCTGCGGCAATATGCCGTAGCGAATTTTCTGGAACCGTGTACAGCCCATGGCATCCAGGCTTTCGAGGATGCGGGTATCCAGATCCTCAATCGCGTTGACATACATTTTGCTGATCATGCCAATGGAGCAAACGCTCTGTGTCACCACACCGCAAAAAGCGCCAGGCCCCGTGACCCTGATCCACACCAGCGCCCACACCAGGCTTGGAATCGTCCGTATCATCAAAACAAAGGCATTGGTGATAAACGATACCCCTTTGGGCACAATATTATTGCTGCCCAAGAAGCTGAAGGGAACTGCGAGCAGCGCGCCGATCAAAGTACCGAGCACCGCAATCGCCATTGTTTCCAGCATCTGAAAAGGGACGCCTTCTTTGCCAAGATCAAACAACAGATTTTTATCCGGATGGGTTATGCCATAGATGATGCCGTAGGCCACCTCACTTCCTTTGGCCGCCAAGCCTTTGAAGGTAATGGCCCCGGCAGACCAGGTCATGATTAAAACAACGATCAAAAGGATCAGCAAATGCAAAAGCCAGCGTCTGGGGTGTTTGCTATGAAGTTCTTCAATCGGGTTCATTGCAGTCTGCATCTTTTTCCTCCCCTCAGCTGAGTTTTTTTCTTAAATATTGACTGATGTTTTCAATAATCAGCACAACAACAAACAGCGTGATCAATACAGTACCCAATCCCTCATAATCACGCCATCCAATCCGCTCATTGATCAGTATGCCCAGCCCGCCCGCGCCTACATAGCCCAGAATAGACGCCGCGCGAATATTGATTTCAAATGAATAAAGGCATTGTGACAGGTAGGTCGGCAGAATCTGCGGAAAACAGGCGCTCCAGAACGCCTGAAATTTATTGGCTCCCAGCGACTCCAGGGCCTCAAAAGCCCCCATGTCGATCGTCTCTATGCTCTCGTAAAGCATCTTAGCCACGATACCGAAGGTAAACAATGTGATGGCTACCGTCCCGGCAAAAGTGCCCAGGCCGAATATCAGCGCGCAAATCGAAGCGATCACCAGCGTCGGCAATGTCCTGACAATATTCAGCAGGATACGCAAGAGACCGACTGAAAAAGCGTTTGGGTTGATATTGGATGAACTCATGACCGCAATGGGCAGGGCCAGGGTAGAGCCAATGACAGAACCCATCACGGACATTTTTATGGTGTCCAGCAAAGGCGGGATCACTTTGCCGATATATTCCCAGTCCGGGTTGAAAATCTTAGCAAGAATTACGGTAAACTGATACCCTCTTTTGATGATGATATCAAAATTAAAACCCGTGGCCAGGACCGAGGCCCATACAACGACCACCAAAGTCAATAAAATGAAGGGTCCGCGGGAGCGGGGCTTGCTGACGCTGTTCTCCCCGACCACCATTTTTCTGGGCGGGAACACACGATCAAACAGCTGAGTCTTTACAGCCGTCTTTTGCATTTTGCTCATAGCGGGATCTCCTGCGTGCCGATCCTCTTCTTCGTTTCCGCAACAGGTTTCACTAACTTGCCATCTTTAGGCAGTTGCGGAATCTCCTTCCCGCTGTATATGCTGTCCAGCACATCTTTGCTGACGTCTTTGACAGGGCCATCAAATACGATTTCACCGGCGCGAATGCCGATGACCCGATCAGCAAAATCCAAAGCCAGATCCACATGATGGATATTGATCAGAATACTGATGTTCATTTCCCTGTTGATCCGCTTAAAATCACTCATCACCTGGTTGGCGGTCACGGGATCAAGCGCCGCAACCGGTTCGTCAGCCAGAATAATTTTCGGGTTTTGATTGAGTGTACGCGCCAGGGCTACACGCTGCTGCTGGCCGCCGGAAAGCTGATCGCATCGGGTATACGCTTTTTCAAGAATACCGACCTTATCAAGAGCCTCCAATGCAGCCAACTCCTGTTTCTTGGTGAACAGGCCTAACAATACACGAAAAAAATTCATATCCGGTACCATCGAGGTCAGGACGTTACGGATGGCAGTGGACCTGAGCACCAGGTTAAATGACTGAAAAATCATACCGATATTCCGGCGAAATCTGCGCAGGGCATGCCCGTGCAGGGACATCACATCCACCCCGTCCACAAGGACCTGGCCTTCGGTTACATCGATCATGCGGTTGACGGAACGGATCAGGGTGGATTTCCCTGCCCCGGACAAGCCGATAATGGCAACGAACTCTCCCTGCTCAATGGTCAGGTTGATATCCTTCAGACCTCGGACGCCGTTTGGATAAACCTTTCCCGTGTTGATAAACTCAATCATAGACTCCCTTTCAGCTAAACAAGAAAAACGAAAAGAAGCGGCGCGGCTTTGTACCGCGCCGCTTCACAGGCACAAATCAGACTTGCTTATTGAACAACCTTAAGAGCGGTGCGGGCACCCTCATAATCAGCGTCCGTTGCCGGAGCATAGCCGGCATGGCTGTAGATGTAGAAGATTTCTTTTCCTTCTTCTGTGTTGATCACATTGGTCAAAGCATTCTGGATAGCAGTGATGAATTCAGGGTTGTAAACATCGGGATTGGCCTTGGTGATCGAAACGGTATCGTTATAAATACCTTCGGTCACGCCGATCACGCTCAGCTCATTCCAGATGGTCTCCGTGCGCCCCATGCCGGCCTTGCCGGTGGCGTCCTGCTGGTCGGTAGGCAATACCCACGCATCCTCATAATCGCGGCGTCCGTCGGCGTAGCAGACGATGATATCAACACCTTCGGCCGCTGCCTGAGCAAAGCTCTCGCCATATCCGCTCAAGGTGATTACGTTGGTCAGGTCGGTGAGCTTCTTCCCATCGTAATTAGCCATCAGCCACATGGTGGGATAGATATAGCCGGCGGAGGAAGAACTCTTCAGAACTGCCCAGTTGGCACCATTGAGTTCGTCCCAGGTCAGCTCTTCACCCGCGTTAACCTTCGCAGCCAGTTCCTTCCCGTAAGCGGAGGGGCCGGCATAAACCAAGGCCCGATAGAAGGTCACCTGTTCGGCGGTAGGCAATGTTTTGTTCTCGTCGCCGTTCCAGGTTGTAGGATCGGTGCTGTCATTGCTCAGCCCGTCGCGTGTCGCGGTGAGGATGACATCCACCTCATCGCTATACAGCGCATAGGTGCCGCCGGGCAGCCAGCCCAGATCAATCGTACCGGCAGCCATTGCCTCACCGGTGGCCTCATACGAAGTCCCGACAGAGATATCAATCTGCCCAACATCGTACCCTTCCTCAAGCAAAGCGGCCTGCAGTAACTCAGGCAGGTTTTTGGTTCCCGTAATGATCACATCAGCGTCCTTTGAGGGAACGAACTGAAGGGTCAGTTTCTCCATCGTAACCGCTTCGGCCAGTGAAGTTGTGCAGCCGACAACCAGAAGAGCGACCAGCAGCAAGGCAGCAAGTTTCTTCATTCGAATAGATCCTCCTTGATTTAGACTTTAGTACAGGCTCATTATACAGCCCCAGGCATGATAAAGCCATATCTAATTTACTACATTTATGTTACAACTTTATCACTTTAAGGTATATTCCCAATAGATACCCGTCTCAGCTCATAAAATAACGGAGTGATGCCAGGTATGCTTCCTGCTTTGAAAGCCTTTCATTTTCCTCGATATGCGCTTTTTCAAGTTCGCTTATTTTACGGCGCAGGTCCTTCATTTTGACGCCGAGAGCCAATGGGTTCTGCTTCAGACGCACATAATAATCCTCCGAGCACTCCCTGGGCCTTCGGGTCATTGCATCCACCGCGTCCCCGATTTCATCGCCAAACTGACGGCGGATATCCCCCACGCTGATGCGGTCCGGACGGTGATCTGCGGCATCCTGCAGATAGGCCACGGCCTTCATCTCATCAAAATAACAATCCTCAGCCAAAGCGTTCAGATAATCATAATGCGACAACCCATCCTCATCCGTCTGGCCCCGATGGATCAGTTTACTCAGCTCCCTCGCTTGAATGACCATGTCTTCCGTACTCATTGCCTTTTCCTCACCTGCCTTGAATTCACCCAAATGATGTATGATAAAAGCATACCCATCTTCCGCAAAACTTTGTGTCCTGTCCATCAAAAACCTCTCAGCGGATGAAGCCTGGGCTATGCTGTCCGGATAAGATGCTTGAATGCCGCAGCCTATAAAAAACCCGAAGCTTGATAACTTCGGGAATTTGGCGGAGAAGCCGGGATTTGAACCCGGGCTGCGCGTTAGCACACTACTCCCTTAGCAGGGGAGCCCCTTCGGCCACTTGGGTACTTCTCCATAAGCCGGTTTGTGAACAGATGGCGGAGAGAGAGGGATTCGAACCCCCGGTGCCTTTCGGCATCACCAGTTTTCAAGACTGGCGCCTTAAACCACTCGGCCATCTCTCCGCAATTGCGCCATGACAATTTTGGAGCGCTCAGACATATTATCAAAGGGATGGGCGGCCTGTCAACTCCAATTTGTAAGACAGACCGCCCGCATAAGGAAAGTCAGTCGGAAAAATCCTCAGTTTTCCCCTTCGTCTTCAAAATCCTGAGAAGAGATCAAATTGTGCTTGAGCGTACGCAGTTCATTGAGCTGCATTGAAATGGTGCCATCCACGTGGTCAAGCAGCGCGCCCAGGTCATGTTGGGTCTGTTGACGAATGCTCTCTGCATGCTGGTTGGCATTTTCGATCAATTCACGGGCCTGCGCCTCTGCCCTGGCCAGTACGGTTGTCTGGCTGACCAGTTCATCGGCCTGGGCTTTGGCGTCTTCAATCATGTGCTGGGCCCGGCTGTGTGCGTCCGCCAGGATGGCTCGGGATTGTTCGTCCGCATGACGTACCGTCTCCTGCGCGTGGGCATCAGCCTTTGCCTTGGTATTTTGGGCGTAGCTGTTGGCCTCCGATACCATCCCCTGGGACTGCGTCTGGGCATCTTCCATTGATTTTTGCGCCGCAGCATTGGCATCCGCAATGATGTGCTCTTCATTGGCAATGATCTTGTCCGCTTTTTCAAGGGAAGGATCATAGTTGGTTACGATCCGCTTCAGCGTATCCATCATCTGCCCCTGATGAACCATCACGGAGTCAGTGAACGGCACCTTTTTGGCATTTTGGAGGCTGAGCGTCAGCTCATCGATCAGTGCAAAAACTTCGTTTCTGGGCATGTTCCGTCCCTCCCTTTGGTGTTTACCTGCCTTTTGTGGCTTTATTGTATAGTCGATTCATGATTTCGTCAACCGCGCTCTCTGGCACAAGGGCGGAGATATCAGCGCCGAACTGAGCAGCCTGCCTCACCAGGCTCGAGCTGATAAACGTCAGCCCGGGTCTGGTCAGGAGGATGACCGTCTCAAGGCCGGGCGACATAGCCTCGTTGCTCCAGGCCATGGAAGCCTCGGCGCTGAGATCCATGGCGTCACGCACACCGCGTACAATAAAATCTGCTCCCTGCGACGCTACAAAATCTACTGTCAGGCCGTCGGATGCCATTACTTCGATCCTGTCTTCGCCTGCAAGAGCCGACTCAATCATGGCGACGCGTTCTTCAGTCGAAAAACTCCCCTGCTTGTCGGGATTTGACATGACAGCTACGATAAGCCTGTCGCACAGCCTGGCAGCGCGCCTGATGAGGTCGACATGGCCTAAGGTTACCGGATCAAAGCTACCGGGAAAAACAGCTGTTTTCATCCTTATTCCTCCGTACTCCAAATAATAAAATCAAGGACCGTACGCCCATATTTTTTGCTTCGTTTCAGGCTCATCCCCTGTGGCAGGGTATAAGCAGCGTGGGCGTCCCGCTCAAAAACAATCAATCCATCTGGGCGGAGCAACTCTTTTGAAGCGATTTTTTCCAAGGCCATACTGCCGTCAAGGACGTAAGGAGGGTCCAAAAACATCAGGTGAAAATACTCGTTTTCATGCGTCAGCTGATCAATGGCCTTAAGATAGTCCATCAACATGACGCGGGACATGTCTTCCGCGTCCAAGGATGAGATGTTCTTATACAATGCCTTCACCGCCTCGCGGTTCTTATCGCAAAACACGCAGAAAGAAGCGCCGCGGCTCAAGGCTTCCAAACCCAGCGAACCGCTGCCAGCAAACAAATCCAGCACCCGGGCATCGGCAATCCCGCCCTGCAATACATTAAACAGCGATTCGCGCGTTCGGTCCAGAGTTGGGCGGGTATCCAGACCCTTTGGCGCCACAATGCGGCGCGAGCCAAAGCGCCCTGAAATGATTCTCATAACGCTTACACAAGCTTTTTCGGTTCTTTGCGCTGAACTCTTGCTTTCTTCTCGCGGCGGATACGCCGCTTGGTGTCAGCGCTGATCGCGCCGTGCACCCGGGCGCGAAGATGCGGGCCCCTCAGATAGCCTGCTGCATAGCCCATCGGGATCACTAAAATAAGCAAAGGGCTGAGCTGCTCAAGCAGCAAAAGCGCGCCGGCAGAATCCGTGCCTATCATGTTGACATATGGGAACAGCAGCAATCGGACAAGAATCCGTAAAATAGATTCTATCCCCACAGCCTGTGTTTCATGATAGTAACTCAGGGCAAGCCCGATATCCGCCCTGCGTTCATATCCCTGCAGCCACGAAGGCAAACCGCCCAGCACATAGACCTGTTCTCTGGTAATGAAAGCAAAAACCAGAGCGATCAAAAATAAAGGAAGCATGCCGTACAAAACGGTGAACACACCCTTAAGCGGATGATAGCATCGGGCCAGATCGTTTTTATCAAGCGCTTTCCCCGCATCTCTTCTTCCCCGCGCAATCTCAGCATATGCCACGTCTTCCAGCCCCGCCCTGCTGCCCTCATTATACATCAGCATAAAAAATCCGAAGACAACCAGCAGATTCAAAGAAATGCGAATCGGAGCAGACTGGCTCAGGAGCACTTGCCCAATAAAGAGAAATATAAATATCAGCGCAACCTGATAAATCAGTACCCGCAGCCCGCGGCGAACCGCAAGGCCGGAACTGCACCTCCCCGTTTGATAAGGTTTAAAAATGAGTTCCGGCTTTTTCTTTGCCTTGCTTGGATTCTTCTGCATCGTATAACTCCTCATTCACAGAATAATACCGGGGTACGCGACGGCCCGGATGCAGCAGTATTTCATATGGTATGGTATCACACAGATTTGCGAGTTCATCCGCCCCGATGTATTCGGAACCTCTGCGGCCAACCAGGACAGCTTCATCTCCCGGCCTCACGTCGGGAACAAAGCTGACATCCGCCATGCACTGATCCATACATACCCGCCCGATAATGGGGCAGGAGGTGTTTCGGATCAGCGCGCGGCCGCGGTTTCCCATAGCCCGCGGGTATCCGTCACCATATCCGATTCCGAGGGTCGCAACGCGCATGCTTTTTTGCGCCGTGAAAGTACAGCCGTAACCGACCGGCTCTCCTGCTCCAATGGTCTTTATAAAGCTGACCTCGGCCGACAGTTCAAGGCAAGGCTGAAACTGGAAAGGGCTGGGTTGAGGCGGGTATCCATACAGCGCGATGCCCATTCGCACCATATCAAAATGATACTCGGGATAAAACAGGGCACCACCGGAAGCCCCTGCATGTTGCATAAGGCCCTCCGGAAGATAACAGCACAGATCTTTGAATCTTCGTGCTTGCAGGTGGGTGTACTCGCTGTCCGGAACATCCGCGTCCGCAAAGTGGGTATAGGCTCCTTTTAAACGCAGGGAAGGAGAGTTCCCGATAAGCTGCATGATTTCACGCAGTTCCGCCTCATCGGTGACACCTATACGATTCATGCCTGTTTCCAGCTTTACATGAATATCCAGGGGAAGACCCGCTTGCCGGGCCGCCCGGTCGGCCAGTTTCGCGCTGCGTATATCCGGAACCGTTGCTGTCAGATTCCACCGGGCCGCAGCTTCAAAGGCCGCCTGATTGAGGGCGCCAAAGCAGAGGATCGGCATGTTGTTCCCCGCTTTACGAAGAATGATCCCTTCTTCCGCCAGCGCGACACCAAGGAAATCCGCGCCCTCGTCAAGCGCCGCCTCGCCGACCGCGGTAAGCCCGTGTCCGTATCCGTCCGCTTTTGCGACAACCATGAGACAAACACTTGAAGGCAGAAAGGCCCGCGCGCTTTTGATGTTGGCGCGCAAGGCCGTCAAATTGATCCGCGTAAAGGTCTGCCGCAGAGCCTGCACCTTTTACTTCACCACCAAATTTAGCAATCTGCCGGGTACATATACTGCCTTTACAACGGATTTGTCACCAATAATATCAGTAACGGCCGGCTCCTGAAGCAGCTTTTGTTCGCCTTCCTCCCTGTTCATTGCGGCAGGCACCATCAGGCGGGCACGTACCTTGCCGTTGATCTGCAGAGCAATCTCCACTTCATCAGCGACCAGTTTGTTCTCATCATATCCCGGCCAGGGCTGCGCGTAAAGGGGGCTGCCGTAACCCTGAATCTGCCAGATCTCTTCACAGATATGCGGCGCAACGGGGCTCAGGAGCAGCAACAGCGCCTTCAGCTCATCGGGCCCGACGCTTCCTTTTTGGTAAAAATCATTTACCAGGCTCATCATCGCCGCAATCGCCGTGTTAAACTTCATTCGCTCATAGTCTTCGGACACCTTTTTAATGGTGCTGTTGACTGCAATTTCAAGGTCTTTGCTCAGACCTTTCGCTTTAGTGTCCATCATCTCCTGCAGGCGCCACACACGGTCCAGGAAACGGCGGCCGCCGCGTGCGCCGTTTGTGTTCCATGGAATAGGCTGATCAAACGCGCCCATGAACATCTCATACATGCGGAAGGCATCGGCGCCGATCTCGTCGATCATATCGTCGGGGTTGATCACGTTGCCCCGAGATTTACTCATTTTTTCGCCGTTTTCGCCCAGAATCATGCCGTGGCTTGTACGCTTTTGATATGGCTCCGGCGCCTTCACCAGGCCGATATCATGCAGGAACAAATGCCAGAAGCGGCTGTACAGAAGATGCAGCGTGGTATGTTCCATCCCACCGTTATACCAGTCAACGGGCATCCAGTAATCCAGCGCCTCCCGTGAAGCAAATTCCTCGTCGTTATGCGGATCGCAGTAGCGAAGGAAATACCAGCTTGATCCGGCCCACTGTGGCATGGTATCCGTCTCTCGCCTGGCGGGCGCGCCGCAGCGCGGGCAGGCTACATTGACCCAGTCATCGATCAGAGCCAAAGGGCTTTCCCCCGAATCGGTCATTTCATAATGATCCACCTCCGGCAGCAGCAAAGGCAGTTCGGACTCATTCAGCGGCACGGTGCCGCATTGCGCGCAGTGAACGATCGGGATCGGCTCGCCCCAGTAGCGCTGACGGCTGAACACCCAGTCACGCAGCTTATAGTTCACCTTGCGTTCTCCCATGCTATTGTCTTCAAGAAAGCGGATCATCGCCTCCTTGGCCTCTGTGACGCCCATCCCGTTGATAAAGCCGGAATTCACCAGGATGCCCTCATCAATGTCCGTATGGGCAGCTTCATCAATATTGCCGCCCGCGACAACCTCAAGGATGGGCAGTCCGAAGGCTTTTGCAAATTCCCAGTCCCTCGTATCGTGCCCGGGTACCGCCATGATGGCCCCCGTGCCGTAGCTCATTAAAACATAGTCCGATATCCAGACGGGGATCTTCTGATTGTTGACAGGGTTTATGGCCGTAATGCCTTCAATGGCAACTCCCGTCTTTTTTGTCGACAGCTCCGTGCGCTCAAAATCGCTCTTTTTGGCCGCCTGCGCGCGATACTCATTCAGAGCATCCATGTTTGTGATGCTGTCCGCCAGCTGCTCGATCAAAGGATGTTCCGGAGAGATGACCATATAGCTCGCGCCAAACAAAGTGTCGGGTCTTGTTGTGAAAACACGCAAGGCAATGTCGCTGTCTTTGATCGCGAAATCAACCTCCGCCCCTTCGCTGCGGCCGATCCAGTTGATCTGCTGTGTTTTCACGCGCTCAATGAAGTCAACCGTATCGAGCCCGTCAAGCAGCTTTTGGGCATAGTTGGTGATGCGCAGCATCCACTGATTTTTGACCCGGCGCACTACTTCACTGCCGCAGCGCTCACACACGCCGTCCACCACTTCTTCATTGGCCAGGCCAATCTTGCAGCTGGTGCACCAGTTGATAGGCATTTCAGCCTTGTAAGCCAGGCCATGTTCATACAGCTTTAAAAAGATCCATTGCGTCCACCGATAATACTGAGGGTCGGTCGTATTCACTTCCCGGCTATAATCAAAACTGAAACCGATCCTTTTTAACTGCCGGCGAAAATGATCGACATTATCCTTCGTTACTTTGGCGGGGGGGATCTTATGCTGGATGGCATAGTTCTCCGTCGGGAGACCAAAGGCATCCCACCCGATCGGATACAGTACATTATAGCCTTCCATCCTCCGCTTTCTGGAAATGATATCAATGGCCGTGTTGCTGCGCGGATGACCCACATGCAGCCCTGCGCCTGATGGATAAGGAAATTCGATCAAACCGTAAAATTTGGGCTTGTCATAGTCTTCCTTGGCGGTAAAGGCCTGCTGTTCATTCCAGATCTTTTGCCATTTTTCTTCGATTTCTTTTGGCTGATAAGGCTGTAAAAACATACTGAATCCTCCTCAAATAAACATGGTAGAGTATAGCCATTTTCATGTGTTTTGTAAAGGATTCCGGCCTCTTTCAGCGTTGACAGTTAAAAAATGAGAGACTATACTGATCATTAATCTTTGAAAGTTATTCAGAAAGGCATCGGAATGAAAAAAAGTCTGTTTTTCCTTGTTCTGCTGGCGGCCTTATTCCTGGGCGGCTCCTGTGTGGCGGAAGCCGCTGATATCAGCGCTCAGGCTTCTTTTGTTGCGTCAAGCAACAAAAAGACACTCAGCCGCCTCATTGACGGCAAATACGATAAGGCCTGGAGCGGCAGCAAAGGCCAGGGGTCTCTGGAAATATCATCCGACCTCCCCATGCATGGTCTGTATATCGCCTGGGATCAGATGCCCAGTGCGTTTACGATTGAGTCGCAGGGGCAGCACATCGCCCGGTATGAAGAAACAGAATTCCTTCACCAATACTATCCCTTAAGCGGTGAGCGGCATGTGCGTCTGGTCCCCGAAATTGATAACGGCAAGCGCTTTGCGATGAAGGAAGTATTTGTACTGGGCAGCGGCGATATACCTTCCTGGGTGCAGCAATGGGAGCCCACTGTCACAGACGCGGATATGATGCTGCTGTTTGCCCATCCGGACGATGAGGTATTGTATTTCGGCGGCCTGCTGCCTTATTATGGCGCGGAACGAGGCTTAAAGGTCTTGCCCGTCGTCCTGACCAATGCCGGCAGCATGCGGCAAAGCGAACTTCTCAACTGTCTGTGGAGCCTGGGAATTCGAAACTATCCCGTCACGGGGCCTTTCCCGGATCTTTACGCACGGAATCTTGATCATGCGTATGAACGCAACGGCAGGCGCAAGTCCAACGACTTTATCATAGAGTTAATCCGCAAACACAGGCCTGACGTCATCGTCACCCACGACGTTCGCGGGGAATACGGACATGGGATGCACAGACTGTGCGCTGATCTGGCAAAAAAGGTTGTTTCATGGGCGGCAGACCCTGAACGTCACCCGGCGTCATACGAATCCTACGGCTCTTTTGAGGTGCAAAAGGTATATCTGCACCTGTATAAAGAGAAAAATGAAGATGTGACGGTCGAGATGGATTGGGATCAGCCCCTGCTTGCCTTTGGCGGTAAAACCGGCTTTGAGCTCGCGGTGGAAGCCTATGCCAGCTTCCATCTTTCCCAGCACCGCTACGCTCAGTTCCATGTAGAGCCTCGTGACGGACGTTACAGCAGCTATCTGTTCGGCCTGTATTACAGTGCGGTCGGCCCGGATATCTTAAAAAATGATCTGATGGAAAACATTCCGCTTGACTGAGATCAGAGGAGGACATTATATGAATATCCTGGTAACAGGGGGCGCCGGCTACATCGGGTCTCATACCTGCCTGGAACTCCTCCGCCGTGGGCATGCGGTTGTCGTCGTTGATAATCTGATCAATGCTCAAAAAGAAGCCATTGACCGTGTGCGTGAGCTGGCGAATATTGATTTTCCATTTTATGAGATGGATGTGCGCGACGAATCGGCGTTGAATGATGTGTTCAAGCGCCATCAATTTGATTGCGTCATTCATTTTGCGGGACTGAAGGCAGTCGGCGAATCTGTCGGCATCCCGATGGAATACTATGACAACAATTTGAACAGTACCATCACGCTGTGCCGCGTGATGGCGCGCCACAAGGTAAAGCGCATTATCTTTTCCTCTTCGGCTACCGTGTATAAACCCGGTTCCCCTATGCCGGCTGTTGAATCGGCCGAGCTGGGCTGCACCAATCCCTACGGCTGGACAAAGTTCATGTGTGAGCAGATCTTGCGCGATCTTGTAGTCGCTGACCCGTCCTGGTCGGTTGCATTGCTGCGATACTTCAACCCCATCGGGGCTGATCCCTCCGGGCGCATCGGCGAAGACCCTGCCGGCATCCCGAACAATCTGATGCCCTATGTCACCCAGACCGCTCTGGGAAGGCAAAAGGAACTGCGAATATTCGGCAATGACTATGACACCCACGACGGCACCGGTGTCCGCGATTATATTCATGTCAGCGATCTGGCAGACGGACACATCGCTGCAATTGACTATGTAAGAGCTCATACCGGCTGTGAAGCCATCAACCTGGGAACAGGCCTTGGCTACAGTGTCCTGGATATCGTCCATGCCTTCGAACGCGTGACAGGGGTGACAATCCCCTATGTGATCACACAGCGCCGCCCCGGCGATGTGGATGCCGTCTTTGCCAGCCCGAACAAGGCCAAATCGCTCCTGCGTTGGGAAGCAAAGCGTACCCTTGAAGATATGTGCCGGGATTCCTGGCGTTGGCAAAGCATGAATCCTCTGGGCTACAAATCAAGCTGAATCATTGCGCCTTGGTGCATTTTCTTTGCAGGCGTACAGACAGAAGATGACGCTCGGCCTGACGAGCCCGCGCCTGTGATAAGAAAAATGATATCCTTCACGCTTTAAGTTTGCATATTTAACATTGCTAAAGTGCATGTTTCATACTACACTAAGCGGTATCTTATGCAACAAAGGAGGATGCTGATGAATTATCTTATCATAGGCATTATTTTGATACTGGCCTTGTTTGCGATACGCTTTTCACATAAATACGGCATACCGGCACTGCTTTTGTTTATTGTTCTGGGTATGTCTTTCGGTGCTCTAGGCCTGGATTTTAATAACTATGAAATTGCAGATGGTTTTGCGTCGATTTCCCTGATGATCATCATGTTTTATGGCGGCTTTGGCACCAACTGGAAGATGGTAAAGCCTGTGGCCAAAGAGGCCATCATTCTAAGCTCTTTGGGGGTGGTTGCGACCGCTTTGATTACCGGCTTGTTTTGTCACTATGTATTAAGGCTGCAGATGTTAGAGAGCATGCTGATCGGTTCCATTGTCGGCTCCACCGATTATGCCAGCGTGTCCAATATCCTGCGATCAAAAAACCTGAACTTAAAATATCATACAGCTCCTCTGCTCGAGCTGGAAAGCGGTTCCAACGACCCGACGGCTTATTCGATGACGATGGTCTTTTTATCTGTCATTATCGGGTCCGATGTTTCCATCCCCTTGCTTGTATTATCTCAAGTTGCTTTTGGTTTGTTCATGGGCTTTGCCTTTGCATTTTTAATCGGAAAACTTATAAAAACAGCGCATATCCAAGGTGACGGACTTTATGCCGTCTTCATGGCTGCCGCCATGCTGATTACCTTCTCGGCGACCGGAATGCTCGGCGGCAACGGCTATCTGGCCCTTTATATCCTGGGCATCCGGCTTGGAAACCTTCCGTTTCGGGGCAAGCGCGATGTTGTGTTCTTTTTTGACGGTTTAAGTGAGATCATGCAGATCGGCCTGTTTTTTATACTCGGCTTGCTGTCAAGTCTGCCAAAGTTCCTTGCCTCTTTCCCCGCCGCGTTTTTCATTATGCTGTTTATGACCATCGTTTCCCGCCCGCTTTCGGTTTACGGGCTGATGCTTCCTTTCCGTCTTAAGCGCAATCAGCTCAACATGATCTCTCTGGCAGGCGTTCGCGGCGCCGCTGCCATTGCTTTTGCCATCCTGGCTGTCAACAGCGGTGCCGTTTTTTCAGTGGATATCTACCACATCGTCTTCGGCATTTGCGTCCTTTCATCACTGGTTCAGGGGTCTTTGATGCCTCCTGCCGCTCGTAAGTGGAAGATGCTCGATGAAAGCGATACAGTGCTGCAAACATTTAATTATTATCAGGACAAGGCTGAGATCGGTTTCCTTGAAACACGCATTCAGCCGGGCAGTTATCTGATTGGCAGGTTTGTCAGAGATTTGAACCTCACGTTTAATTTTATCGTTGCAAAGATTGAAAGAATGGGCAAGACGATCGTTCCGCGAGGTCATGTTCAGCTGCAGGAAGGCGACATGATCATTGTAGGCGGCGAAACCCATTTCGACGAACATGGTCAGGATCTGATAGAGTTTACCATACCAAAAGGACATAAGTGGATCGATCATTGCATCAAAGATCTCAAGCTTCCTACCGACAGGCTGATCATCATAGTGCAGCGGCACGGACAGGGCACCATCGTTCCTGATGGCGATACTGTCATGCAAGAGGACGATAAGATCATTATGATCAAAGTAGATAAAGATGACCCTGATAAACAAGCTGACAAGTTATAAAGCATAGCTTTCAAATATCTTTGGAGATAATATTCCTTTTAGCTCCCCTCGGTTTCTCCCCATGCAAAACTAATATCTCAGGCGATAGCAGACGCTGCCGAACGTTTTACTATCTTTGTTAACATTAGGGCACAGCTGCTTTCGGCATGGTACCCCGTTGCTCGAAAATGATCGAATGGATTTATTCCTGTGTTAACATTCGGGTTTTGATGGTAAGGTATAATGTGAGTTGAGCTCACATTGAGCAACTGCAGCAAGGAGCCTGATGAGATGTTAGAACTTCGCAATATTATCAAAGACTATCCTGCCGGTGACGGCGAGGTCAACGCGCTGCGCGGGATCGATCTGACTTTTCGTGAAAGTGAGTTTGTGTCTGTCCTCGGCCCTTCGGGCTGCGGTAAAACCACTCTGCTCAACATCATCGGCGGTCTGGATCAATACACAAGCGGCGATCTCATCATTAACGGCACTTCCACCAAAGATTTCAAGGACAGGGATTGGGATACCTACCGCAATCATTCCATCGGCTTTGTGTTTCAAAGCTACAACCTGATCCCGCATCAGACCGTGCTTCAAAATGTGGAGCTTGCTTTGACTGTATCCGGCGTTTCGAAAGGAGGACGGCGGGCCATGGCAAAAACGGCGCTAGAGCAGGTAGGCCTCGGTGACCAGTTAAACAAAAGGCCCAACCAGATTTCAGGCGGCCAGATGCAGCGCGTAGCCATCGCCCGTGCCCTTGTAAATGACCCTGACATCATCCTGGCTGATGAGCCGACCGGCGCTCTGGATTCGGAAACCAGTTTACAGGTATTGGATATTCTCAAGGAAATTTCCGCAAACCGCCTGATCATCATGGTAACGCATAACGCCAGCCTGGCCGAACGCTACTCATCCCGCATCATCAACATGCTGGATGGCAAGATCACAGATGATTCTGCCCCGCTGTCAAAGCAAGAACTGGAAGTATTGAAGCATAAAGACAGGGAAGCCAAAGCAGCGCCGGTAAAAGACAGAAAGCCTTCCATGTCGTTTGGCACAGCCTTTATGCTGTCTTTAAAAAACTTATTTACCAAAAAAGGTCGCACCACGCTGACAGCTTTTGCGGGCAGTATCGGCATCATGGGCATCGCTTTGATTCTCGCCGTGTCTCAAGGCATGACCATGTATATCAACGCCGTGCAGGAGGACGCGCTGTCCTCTTATCCTTTGACGATTGAAAAAACAGTGGTGGATATGAGCGCGTTGATGGAAACCTTCATGCAGGTACACGCAAGAGATATCAGCCATGACAAGGACGCGGTCTATAAAAAGTCCGCCATCTACAATATGCTGACGGCTATGAACAACCTCTCAAGCAGTGACAATGACCTGGCCGGTTTTAAGACCTATCTCGATCAAGGATACCGTAAGGACGAGGTTGAAGGCAGCCTGGCCCAGGCAGTTACGGGCGTGAAATACGCCTATGATCTGAACCTGCTTGTTTATACGAAAAACACGGATGGTGACATCATACATTCCGACACCAGATTGCTTCTGCGGGAATTACTCGGAGAATATATGGGAACGGATATGTCATTCATGACTTCGATGGCCGAAACCAACCCCATGTTTGCCAGCATGCAATCAATGCAGTCAAATTTCAGCTCGACAGGCATGAGCATGGTGACGCTCAATCTATGGCAGGAAATTCTGGCAGGCAAACAGGGCGAGCCTGTGAACGAGCTGCTGAAAAAGCAGTACGATGTCATCTTTGGCGCCTGGCCGCAAAAATATGATGAGATCGTGTTGGTACTGGATAGAAATAACGAGCTGGACGACATGAGCCTCTACGCCCTGGGCCTCGAATCAAAAGACCGGGTAGAAGCGATCATGCAGTCTGCCCTGACGGCAGCACCGCTTGAAAAAGACGAGACAAGCTGGTCTTATGAAGACATTATGGCGAGGGAGTTCCGCGTGATATTAAGCGCGGACAGCTTCATCTTTGATGAACACACAGGCAGCTATACGGATCTGCGCTCAAACGAAGCGGGCCTGAAATATCTGTATGATAACGCGCTGACGCTGAAAGTAACGGGCATTATCCGCCCCAATGAAAACGCGCAAACCACCATGCTGTCCGGCGCGATCGGCTACACGGAGTTGCTGACACGTTATGTAATGGAGCAAGGGATGAATTCTCCCGTCATCAAAGCGCAGCTTGACAGCCCGGATACCGACATTCTGACAGGACTCCCTTTTAAAACAAGTGCGGACAGCCTCAGCGATGAGGAAAAAGGTGAGGAGCTCAAGACCTATCTTTCCGGATCAAGCACAGAGGTCAGGGCGGAATCCTACCTTCGTCTTATGAGTATGCCGGAAAAGGATCAATTGGAGGCCATGGTACAAGGCGCGATTCAGAATCTGACGCGCGCAGACATAGAGAACAGAATGTCCCAGGTCATGACGCAGAGCATGGGTGTGAATGAGGAGACGCTCAAGGGCTATATCGCTTCCATGAGCGAGGAAGAGTTGATGCAACTGGTCTCTGCTTCACTTAGCGAGCAAATGAAAGAACAGTATGCTGAACGTGCTCGTCAGCAGCTGTCTTCCATGAGCCCGGAGCAGATGTCCGCCGCGCTTGATATGCTGCTGACCGGCATGTCTCTTGTACAGGGCGCCGGATTTTATGATGAAATTATGGAATTTTCAGACTCAAGCTTTGAAGAAAACCTGAACCGGATGGGCTATGTTGATCTGGATTTTCCCATTGCCATCAACATCTACGCTTCTTCCTTTGCTAATAAAGAGGTCATCGAGGACACTATCACGGCCTACAATCAGACGGTGCCCGAGCTCTCACAGATCAAATACACCGATTATCTGGGCATCATGATGTCATCGATCACGACGATCATTAATGCCATCGCCTATGTGCTGCTGGCCTTTGTTGCCATATCGCTGGTGGTATCCTCTATCATGATCGGCGTGATCACCCTGATATCAGTACAGGAACGCACCAAGGAAATCGGTATCCTGCGCGCCATCGGCGCTTCCAAGGGCGATGTATCCAGTATGTTTACTGCGGAAACGGTCATTATCGGCTTTTCCTCAGGCCTGCTCGGTATCGGGATCACCTACCTGCTGAGCATCCCGATCAACCTGATCCTCCACCATGTGACCGGCATAAGCAATCTAAGCGCCTACCTGCCGCCCCAGGCTGCCGCCATCCTTGTCCTGATCAGTATCGGTCTGTCTTTGATCGCCGGTTTGATCCCTTCAAGAAGCGCCGCAAAAAAAGATCCGGTTGTTGCCTTGAGAACAGAGTAAGCAGACAGGCCCGGCTCCATGCTGACCGGTATGCCGCCCATCAGCATCAATAAATTATTTATTAAAGAATCTCAGTAAATAGACAGAGATAACATCACTGCAAAGAATCAAGCAAAATGAGAGCCGGGGGATCAATATCCCGGCTCTCATTTTTGATCTGGTGGAGGTGAGGGGAGTCGAACACTTGTATATATCCTTTGCGGGCAAGGCGCTTGGCAAAGCAATGGTTACAAAACGCTTGATTTATATGACGTTTGCTGCATTTTCCTTTGATTTTCCGCTGGATATCAGCGGCGTTTTTACGGGCTGTTTTGTTACCCGTTTGTAACCTGTTCAAACCCCTCAATCTGCACGCCTTTTTCAACCTTGTCAATGATCCATGTGTTGTCATTCGGCCTGATACCATACCTGGCTTTGTCGGCCTTGCTGGGCCTGTGATACCTGTAACCTGCTTCTGCCATTATCTGCTTGCCATATACGGCCCATGCTTTTTTAGCTTTGTATTTGTCATAAATGCGTGTAACCTGGGCCACTACTTTTGACCTGGTGGTATAGCCCTTCCTGGTGCTGGTTTTGATAATGGCCTGCTTCATGGCCTCGTTTACCTCAGCTGATTTCTCTGGCATGCCTCTGGTATCGCTATAAACTTCATCGGCCAGCTCTTGCCCAAATACCCTGATGACAATTTCCTTTGTTACATATCTCGCTGAAATTTTGCCGTCTATCCATTTCTGGGCTTGGGCTTCTGAGTATTCCAGCCTGTCAAGGTTCCACAGTTGGGTTGTATAGTTGGTGACTGGCTTCTGATACCCTTTTTCTTTCATTACTTCAAGGGCTTTCCTGTCAATTTCTGATAACTTCTTGCCCTTCTCATACTTTGCTTTTCGTGTAAAGATGAGGCCCAGACAATGCAGCAGAATGATATTTCTTTGCCATACCCTGATACTGTGTGAAATATATCTGCCTTCATGGGCTGTGTGTTCCCTTGATTGCCAAAATATGTAATAGCCATCTGGGTGCAGGTGCTGGTTTGCTATCGTGTCCTGTTGCAGCCAGAAATATTCAAGGGTTCTGAATAGCCTATCTCGCCATTGTCTGAATAGCAACCTGTGTAGTGCCGGGTATTTCGCCTTGTCCAGATTTTTGAGGGCTACTCGGTTTGGGTCAGTATCATAAATTTTCTGATAGTCGGTTTTCACCCTTTTGGCTCATCCTTTCTTTCTGCTAATCTTAGTATTATGTGGGTATATGTCATATCATGCCAACTATCAAGTAATATCAGGCCAGATAGCCCATCTTATGCTGTTTCTTAGCAGCATGATGATGGGTACTGTTGCCAGACTTTTTTTGATAACTGCTTTGTTCTTACCTGTATCGCCACTGTCAAGCTCTGGTGGTGCGAATGTTGTCCAAACGTGTGCATCTGCAAACTGTTCGAATTTGGAGTCGCTAATAAGTGTTTCGAATATACCGCTTGGCAGTTCTTCTCTCTTGACTTCATCGTTATGCATTGGCTGAAATATGAGTTCGATGCTGTTGTTATCATCACCTGGCCTTGCCCATGCATTGCGTATGGGTGCGTCTGCCACCTCTGGGATGGATAGTTCGATTGCAAAGTTAGGTATTATCAAAAAAAGATGGTTCAATGCCTCGATTTGATTTACAAGCGATTCAATTTCCCTTTTCCTTTTTGGGTTTTTCTTGAATACTGTGTCATAGGCTATCTCATTCAGGTAATAGGTTGGTTTGGTTTCGTCTGATGGTTTTGTGCCTTTGACAAACTCTGGCAGGTGTGTAAATGCAACTGATCCAACACCTTCTCTGTTGTAATGGGCTGGGTTGTTCAGCAGTTCAGTTATTGGTAGCAGGTAGCCAAATGATGTTGTTCCCGTTAATTTATCTATTGTTTCTCTCAGGGTCAACTTACCGTTACTTTCTCTTTGGCAAATTTCCTTGACACATCTTTCGATGTGGTCACCTCTGATAGAAATGATATAGGCCCATGGCCTGTGCTTGATCAGCCTATCGCTTGTTTTCTTTTCCTTTGCAAAGCGTTGTTCTGCTTCTGCTATGGCTTGATTCACCCTGTCTTGATATGCCTGGTCTGTTTCACCTTCTACTCTGGGCAGTTTGCTTTCATCTGCTAATACTTCTATTTCGGTAATGTCGATGCCATGTGCTTTGACTGGCTGGTAAAAGTGATACCAATGGGCTGATGGTTTTATCTGATACCATCCATGTCTATCTGCACCGCATACCTGGGGTATCTCGTCTATCTTCTCTTTGTCTGTTACTGGCTCATCCCGTTTTGCTCTGATTGCTTTGGCCTGTTCAAATGTTACATCTTGCCAAACTTCAATAAAAAGGTTGCCTGTTGGTGCAAACCTCTTCCCGGTTTTGGCTACTATCCCGTATGCTTCATAGATGTGTGTTAGCACATTCGTTTTCACTTCATGGCGTTCTCTGGTTGCTATTGGATAGGGGTAGAGGTTCTGTTTCTTGTATTCGCAGTCAGAAATTCTACAAGTTTTGCATGGGCCTGCTTTTACAAAATAGTCAAGGTTGTTTTTGCGTTCATTTTGTCTGCCTTCCCAGACCTGTGCTTTGCAGACAATTTTTTTAGGGTCGATAATGCTGTCCACTAAAACATTTGACTTCCAGATTTGGCGGCCTTGCAAATTTGCTTTGACTATTTTTTCACCTTCTGTACCTACCGCCATGTTCTTTTTGACTTGTTCCCGTTTGGCTTCTTGTTCGCTTTTGCTTCTTGCCATGTTTGCGTTGCAATTCCCTTCAAATTTTCATCAAATTACTGTTTGGTTCTGCTGTTTTCTAACCTCATTGATGCGCCAGATAGCCAGATCAACCTGATTTTCAAAGCAGTACCATAGGGCAGTATTGACTAAATCGGTAATTGTCATGTTCTGGGTAGCAGCGTATTGTTTCATGTCCGTTTCTGAAATGTCCCGGATGTTCATATTGATGTTGTATCGCCTGGGTTCTGGTGCTGTTGTCATTGTTTGCTATCTCCTGCAGCTGTGTACCTGGCGTGTGTCCCATCTAAGAAATGCACGATAATGGCCTCAGGGTACTTTGTTTCATCGTCACCTGGGTAAATGGGTTCGCAGCTCAAGATACCTGTGTCTGGGTTTGATACTGTGCTTCTGATCCGTTCCAGCCTTGCTTTTCTTTCCTCAAGGGTTTCTGGTTTTCTGAATAGGGTACTCATGTTTGATACCCTCCTTTACTGTTTTTGTGCCCTTCCTGGGCTGTCTGGCTTGTGGCCTTGGTGTTACCCTTCCTGGTGGTGGCGGCCTGTAAGATGCATTTGTGATGCGTCTATCGGCGTTGTTTGCCGGGTGTGGGTGGTGTGGGTCTACTAAGGGGCATAGGTAGAATTGGGCGGCCTTTTGGGATGTAAAGTGGCCCTGGCTA
>CAZVUU010000001.1:46271-53789 GCA_964630465.1 uncultured Christensenella sp. | reverse complement strand
GTTATGCGGTGCCCTCTACCCTGATTGCATTTTTTCATCACCTCTTTCACCTTTTGTTGTGTGGCAAGGGTTCCCGGCCTTTTACTCGCAAACTATGTGCCAATAGATTGCCAGTAAATAGCGGTAGTGTACCCGCCTTGCACAAGGCAATTGTACCTCATGTAGCATTGAATAGCAAGGGTTTCTGGTTCAAGTTCTGCCAGATAGGGCAGCAGCAGCAGCAGGCCACATAAAAGGCCTGCGCTGCGCTGATGCGGTGCAAGCCCTGGGCGGTGGTAGGTGGTGCTGGTTGTCAAGTGTTCTGGCCTCGATGCCTATTCGGGCCCATCTTCTGATGTTCGGCGTGTCTGCGTTCTCTTACCCTTCTGTTGATGGTGGCGGTGCTGAGGCCTGTAACCTCGCTGATCTCTCTGATGGTGAGTGTCTGAGCGTCATACAACTTCAAGGCCTGGGCTGTTTTCTTGTCGCTTGCTTTGGGCCTTCCACCCATCCGGCCTCTGGCCCTGGCTGCTTTCAGCCCGTCTACGGTGCGTTCTGCAATAATATCTCTTTCAAACTGGGATAAAGCCGCCAGCATTGTGAGCATTAACTTACCCTGGGGGGTGCTGCTGTCAAGGCTTTCTTTCAGGCTTACAAGGTTTACTTGGCCCTCTTGCAGCTTCTCTACTGTGTCCAGCAGGTCTTTTGTGCTGCGTGATAGCCTGCTGAAACTGTCAATGATGAGGGTATCACCCGGCCTGAGGGCCTTCATCATGTTTTGAAATTCCGGCCTGTCTGCTTTTGTTCCTGTTATCTTTTCGCTGTAAATTTGTTCTGCACCTGCAGCCCTCAGGTTGTCGATTTGCCTGTCAAGGTTCTGGTCTGCTGTGCTTACCCTGGCATACCCAATTTTCATAGTGTTTACCGCCTTTCCTGTGTTGTCTAAATGGTATCATAAACGGGGGTTATTGTCAACTTGTTTTTGATATGCGTTTTGATATTCTTTTTGGCCTGTTTTCGGCTTGTTTTCAGGCTTTGTGGTGATGTGCTATAAACCATCGTTTTTGATACTGCTGATATTTGCCTGCTACATAGTGTAATAGGTAATTCTGGTATACCGTTTATTGCATTTGAATTGGTGTGATGTGCCGGGTGCCTGATGCCTTTGATGCAGGGGGTCGAGGGTATGCCAAAAAAGGGCCCTGAATGTCGCCAAATGCGTTTTAAGGGGTCTACGGTGCGATTTAAGGGGCCTGTTTTCGCTATTTTGAGGGGTCAAGGTGTTTCCCTATGGTAGTAAAAAGGCCCTTTTTCAGGGGCCTTAAAAGGCTTCTAAATGCGTTTTTTGAATTGTACTGGGTTCTGGGCTTATCCTGGTGCAGCTGGCGTTTTTTTTACTAACAAAGCGCAAACATAAAATATAACTTTGCAGTGCTATCTTTCCGCAATATTAGAATTGCTATTTAAGTAGCTAACAAACTTATCAAGTAAATATTTAGATGCTTTTATGAAACAAGTATATGATCCCAAAGTTCTTACCATTACCGGGCTTATCTTATAGTAGCATTTAATGAAAAGACGGCCCAACTTTGAGTTTTGCAGTATAGCATCTCTAAATCCACGCAATACTTGCACTTTTGGATGGCTATAATCTCCATACACAGCGGTAGCAATGTAGCATCCTTGTTTCTTACTAACTCCACTGGGGTTTGAACTCCCTTGGGTTCTTCCTGCTATTCTTGGCGGTGTATAATCAGGCTTGTATTTTCGAATTTTAGATGCGGTTTCGTTGACTTGTCCATTATACAACTCAAGAATTTTACTCGGGGGTAGTCCATTCCATCTGGTAATAAATGTTTCTTTGAGTATTTCGATGCCACTCTCAAATAAGACTGGTGCATAGGCTGTCTTGAGAGCTTCGTTTTCGATGTGTTGTTCAATAAGTAAACCTATTGATACATCCAAAGAGTAAACAGAAATACCAACATCAACAAACTCCTCGCCAGAACTGTCAAGGTGTTTAAACTCAAGGTAGTGTTCTTTCAAAACTGAATAATAGAAAAGGCTAAGCATCCTGATACTATCAGTAATCTCCGATAGCACCTTTGCAACTTCTTCCGTATTGCTTTCTTTACCAATAGTTTTCAATGCAGATGAGGTTGAGTTAATAACTTTCTGAATAGAACCTTCAATTCCTGCTAATGATGTATTGATTGCAGAAAAATATGTGTGGTAAAAGATGGCTTCCCAATTGCTTGGATCGATGTGTAGTGCCAACTCGTAATATTTCTCTGCATTTTTCGCATTATCTTCTTCTTTGGCTCTACGGGCTAAAACTATGTAATTCTCAAGTTCGTTGCTTCTATCTATTTTGACATCCTGTAAAAGCTTCGCTGCTTCTTGTGCAGTGTATTTCGTTTTACAGTGGTTACACTGATAAAGGCCATCGATTTTGGTTACTTCTGTGCTGCCGCACAGTTCGCACTTTATTACTTTCATTTTATGAATTCCTTTCAGGTTTTCTCTTCTCTGTATATCACAATCAAAATAGAAAGTAAACAAACCTGGTCAATATTGCATGTATTGCCTTCTGTTCCCATTCTCTATTCGGTAAATTCATTGTGTTATAAGGTTTTCTGGCGTGTTTCGTTCCAAACCTTGATTCATCGGTAAAAGCTATATGGTATAAGGGTTTGTGGCCTTTTTTTGGGTGTTTTAGTCGGTGACGGTTTTTGATTTATTTTTTGGTTATTATTATTTTTATTTGTATATTTTAAACTATTTCCGCCAGCATTTCATTTTTTTCTATCAATTCAGGTGGCGAGTTTCTCCCTGCTGAATAGCCTCTTGTGGTTCCATTTTTCCAACCATCCTATTGTAGTTTATCAATAACTTGAATATGATAGATACGGTTTGATATTGAATATGAGGTGTTTAACATGGCTAAAAGAAAAATTACAACATTCATTTTTACTATACTGATAGGCACCCTGTTTATACTACCTGCCTTCTCGTATGAGCCTGATCGTTTCACAAATGAATCAGTAGAAAATATGCCTGGTTACAATTATGATGTTTTTAACGATATATGGACATATTCAACCTCAATTCGTTTTCGTGTCGATGATTTAGATGCGAAAATTCGATTTGAAATTGGCGGGACTTCTAAAGGCTCATATTCACCTAAAGCTTTTGTGTCACTTGACAAAGGGTCAACATCAGTTGCAGTGGATAAGTGCAGTGTATACGCCAATAACAAACAATACTCTTTCGACAACTATGCTCGTGTTGATGATAATGCATACTTCAACATTGGTCATGTTGGCAGAAAAATGCTATATGATATACTAATCTCAAATCAAGCGTCTTTCATTCTATACTTTGAGGATAGGTATGTATATGCCACCGTCATTATGGCAAACAATGAGGCTGCCCAAATAAAGCTTTGGATCGCATCATTGGAGTTGCTAAAATTCTGGGAGGTTTATCCTGCATCAAAGTTGACAGAGTTTGATAACAACCATAATGCAAAGATAGAGCGAAATTAGTTTAATCAGCCTTTAACTGCTGAAACTCTTTTCGCAGTTTTTCTATTTCTGATTCTAATTCTTGGTTCATTTCTTGTGATGCCTCTAATTCTAATTTCATTTGGGATACTTTTTGTTCAAGCTCATTTTTTAGAGCTTTTTTATTCTCAATTTCTTGCCTTTGCTCTTTTATTGTCTGTTCCAATAATTCAAGGTTCTGATCCAATTGTTCCGTCATGTTTGATGCAAGGCTAATGTTGCTGTATTGCTCAGATAAACCACCTTCGATGCTTGTTGATATGGATTCTATCAATTCCTGATTAGCTTTATCAAACGGGTGTGTGTATATTCTGGCAGTAATATCGGGTCTGCTATGGCCCATTGCCTTTGATATAGTATACATTGTGTGGCCCTGATCGTTCGCCAATGTTGCAAATGTGTGCCGTAAACCATGCAATGTAATTTCATGCAAGCCGCATTTGTCTGCAAGTTTTCTGAAAACTGATGATATATAGTTGGGCCTGCAGGGCACGCCTTTATCATTGACAATAATGTAACCCGATGGATTAAAACGCTTGCTTGGACTATCTGATTCCTTGTTTGTCTGTAGGTTCATCTTTACCTTTATTAATTCCAGTTTCACCCTATCTGACATGTGAATCACCCTGTTGCTTGATGATGTTTTTGTGCGTTTATCAACTATTTTGCTTCCTGCACTTGTTCTGGCTTTCCTGACGGTTATTATGTTCTTGGAAAAATCAACATCCTTCCATGTTAGCCCTAATATTTCTTCCCTTCTCATGCCCGTATAGGCAGCCAAAACAATTGTAAGCAACAATGCGTGTTTGTCATTCTGTATTTCATAGGCTGCTTCTATCAACGCTTGCAGTTGCTCTGCTGTCAAAAAGGATATTTCGCTCTCAATTGCCCTGGGTGGTGTCACTCTGTTGGTTGGTGTCCTGCTGATAATATCCTGCTTTTCTGCCATGAGAAATGCTGTTTGCATGAGGTTATGGTGTTTCAATACAGTGTTAGGCGACAATTTTTCCAGCTTCATTGTGTAATATTGTTGCAACTGATCTGCTGTTAGTTTTTGTAGTTTGACCTTGCCCAATGCTGGGATGATATGGTTTTTCATCATTTGACGATAACCATATACCGTTGTTTCCTGGGCATTGGGCTCAATTACATGTGTCATCCAATATTCAAGCCATGTTTCCACTGTATGCTCTGATGGTGATGCAATGGTGCCAGTGTTTTTCCCATGTAAAAATGCAGTTAGCTTCTTTTCGGCATCCTTTTTGCTTTTTGTTGTGATGTATGTGGTGACATATTTTCCCAGTTCATTCTTGCCGTGATAGCATTTTACATAGTAAAGTTTCTTTGATGCGTCATAGTAAATGTTCTTTGATACCCTCTTTCTCGCCATGGCGCATGTCCTCCATCACTTGCTTCTGAAATTGTAACCTTTTTTGTTACCATCGTCAATAATTCGATACTAAAATAATCAAAAAGACAAGCAATTTCAATGTGAATTGATGCTTGTCTGGTGGTGGAGGTGAGGGGAGTCGAACCCCTGTCCGAAGATTCAGACACATGGTTTTCTCCGAGCGGAGCCTCCCATTTAATATTCCCTTATCCGAACGCCGTGGAGGCAGGCTGCCGGACTTGGTAGCTTCATAATACCGGATTCACCTCAAAGCTTTGGCGGTCCTGTTCCTCACATCAATGACGCCGGTGAGCTCAAGCCGTGAGCGCTTGAGGCCGACGACGCGGCATTAGGCCGCGAAAGCTAATTGCTGATTGTTGTCAGTTACTTTTTTTCCCCGTTGTTATGCGGTTCAGGGGCCGCAGCTCGCTTACCATGCAACCGACGATCCCCGTCGAAACCAGTACACCCCCATGTAATCCCATTCATTATACCACAGGCTGCCTGAAGAGAAAACTTCATTCCCTGCTTTGCTGGCGCAGCACCCGTTCCATATCGCGTTTGGCATCACGCCCTGCCAGGTCGTCCCGCTTATCGTGAAGCTGTTTTCCTCTGCATACGCCCAGTTCCAGCTTCATGCGGCCGTTGCGCAGATAGACAGACAGCGGGATCAAAGCATATCCCTTCTGCTGTACACGTGCTTTAAGTTTGCGTATCTCAGCTTTATGCAGCAAAAGTTTCTTGGGCCGCAGAGGGTCTGTATTGAAAATACTCCCCTGTTCGTAAGGGCTGATGTGCATACTCTGCACCAGCACTTCGTTGTCCCGTATCTGCGCATAGCTTTCTCTGAGGTTGACCTTGCCCTGGCGCATTGATTTGACCTCTGTGCCGTGCAGGGCTATGCCGCACTCGATGCTGTCCTCCACAAAGAAGTCATGGCGCGCGCGGCGGTTCTGCGCAACAGGCTTTATGCCTTTGGTCTTTGCCATTTGCCATCCCTCCCTCGCATATATAATTATATCATACAAAGGATGAACTTGATAGCAGCTGATCTCTCCTGTGACAGGTCAGCATCTGTATGCTGACAGTTTTAGTATCCGTTCCGTCTTTTAACCCGGTTCAAACCGGCGCATATCAAAAATCAGCCGGATACAGTTGACAAAAAGCAAAAAATAAGCCTTAATATAAAAATAGAATCTATCGAAACGGAGGATAACATGAAAAAGACCTTTTCTATCTTGCTCGCTCTTTTAATGATGCTGAGCCTGACATCTGTTCTTGCGGAGGCAAAACCTGAGATTACCGTATGGATCCCGCCTTATCAGTTTGGTGAGGGCATAGGTGATCAGGATTTCTGGGACGGCTGGTTTGATGCATTTGAAGAAGAGAACAATGTGACCGTCAAAGTAGAGATCATCCCCTGGGGCGACTATAACACCACCATCTACACCGGTTTGCTCAACAATGACGGCCCCGATGTCGCGTATGTGACCGATACCTATGACCTGGTCCACAACGGTCTTCTGGCGCCTCTGGATGATTTGCTCACCCAGGGAGAAAAAGACAACTATATCTACTGGAACAACAGCACCGTTGATCTTGAGGGCAGGGCCTATACCATTCCGATGATGGTCGGCAATGCCGTGGTCCTGTTCTATAATGTTGATATGCTTGAAAAAGCAGGCATAGAAGAGTTTGCGACCGATTGGGATGACTTTATCGAGATGAGCCTGAAAATCAAAGAAGCCAATGATGGCGTTGCCCCCATCCTGATGGCCTGGGGCGCCAGCTCAGGCACCAGCGCTTTGATGACCAACTTTTGGCCTTTCTACTGGCAGGCCGGCGGAGAGATTCTGAACGCGGACGGAGAAGTGGACATCAATAACGAGGCGGGTCTGGCAACGCTTGAGTTCCTTTATAAGCTGTATGAAGTGGGCATCTTCGATGACACCATCACCGCCCTCGATGATCCTACCGCCCGTTTTACAGAGAGAACCAGCGCCATGGTGCTTAATGGCACCGGGAAAAACACCACCCTGACCAAAGCGGAAATCAATTGGGACTTCGTTTTGAGCTTGTCGGGCAGTGCCGGTCAAGCCACACGCATTGCCGTTGATTCCCTTGCCGTATCTTCAAAATCTCAGCATCCCGAACTGGCGGCCAAGGCAGCTGTGCTGATGACCAGCGGTCCCGTAATGGATGACTTCCATCAGAATATCTATGCCATGCCCAAGATCACAAAAGACAGTGAGTTTGTTGATGATGAGCGTTTTGAAGCCCTGTACACTGAGATGGCGGACAAGCTTCAGATTACCACTGAGTTTGAAGGCAAGGCATCCTTTGAGGCGGCCTTGCAGCAAAACATTCAGCTGATGTACATGGGTGATCTCAGCCCCCGGGAAGTACTGGATGAAACCATGTCCTACTACAACGACCAGATCAAGCAATAAGTTTATGAATGCCTGATTAAACGAAGCCCGGAGGCCGCATCGCCAGATTCTTGCGGTGCGGCCTCTTTGAATTTCAAGAGGTCAATCAATGAACAATACCCTTCACTCGTACAGGCCTCCCCGCTTGAGCCGC
>CAZVUU010000001.1:0-46261 GCA_964630465.1 uncultured Christensenella sp. | reverse complement strand
TTCTCCCCAGCTTTTTGATTATTTTTGCTTTTTCCGTCATCCCGATCGTGATGGCTGTTTATTTTAGCTTTACAAAATACAATTTGGTCGCGGCACCCGAATGGATAGGCTTTGAAAACTACATGAAGCTTGCAAGCAACTCCTATCTGCGGGCGGCATTGAGCAATACCGTCACCTACGTAGCGATTACCGTTCCCATCCAAACAGCCTTGGCGCTTTGTATTGCTGCCTTCCTTGGCGATAAAATGCAAAACAGATACGGTGGATTTTTGCGCAGCGTTATGTTTATTCCGGTCATTGCCTCCCTGATCGCAAGCGCTACAGTCTGGCGGGTTATGTACGAGTCAAACGGCGGCATCATCAATCAGTTTTTTAGTGCTTTCGGCGTTCAGCCCGTCAATTGGCTGGGATCGAGATCAACGGCGCTTGGGTCCGTTGCCGCTGTGGCCATCTGGAAAAACACAGGTTACTTCCTTGTCATTTACTATGCGGGCGTTATGAACATATCTGTCGAAATTCGTGAAGCTGCCATTGTTGACGGCGCAAACGGATGGCAGCGTTTTTTCTATATTACGGTTCCCGTTTTAAAGCCCATCACGTATATGGTCGTCACTCTGGGAATTATCTGGAGCTTCCAGGTGTTTGATCTTGTGTTTAAAATGACCGGCGGCGGCCCGGGCAGGGCAACTTATACGGTGGCCTATGTTATCTATACCTACGCATTCCAGGATAAGCGCATCGGGTATGCCAGCGCGCTGGCGGTTTGTCTCTTGATTCTGATTCTTTTGATCCACGTCATCCAGAACTTCTTCTTTAAGGAGAAAAATGATGCAAAAGCGTGAGTCGAAAAACATCTGGAGCTATATCGGAGCGGCGCTTGTTACTCTGTTTGCCATACTGTGCGTCACTCCGCTTATATATATGGCAATGGTTTCTTTCACCTCCTCGGAGACTCTGTATATTAAGGCGAGTGATATCAAGCTGAATCTGGACAATTACCGCTTTGTATTTGTCAACCGCAACTTCGGGCGCGCGCTGTGGAACAGCCTGATCATCGTTGTCGGTTCCTGTCTGCTGGTAGATATTGTCAGCACGATGGCTGCCTACGGTTTTGAAAAGAAACCTGTCCCGGGGAAAGAAAAGTTGTTCAGCGCCTATCTTGCCACGATGATGATCCCCGGCCAGGTGGTGCTGCTTCCCATGTTTGTCATGATCAATAACTTGAATTTGACCAACACTTACTCGGCGATCATCATCCCCATGGTCGGCGCATTCGGCATCTTCATGATGCGCCAATTCATGGTCGGCGTGCCCGATGAACTGCTGGAAGCCGCGGAGATCGACGGCAGCAGCGAGGTACGCACCTTTGTAAGCATTGTGATCCCCCTCGTTCAGCCTGCGCTTGTCACGCTGACGATCTTTACGTTCACCTCTGCCTGGAATGGCTTTCTGTGGCCCCTGATCATCAACACCCGCAGTGAAATGCATACGCTGACGGTCGCGATGAACACGCTCAGCGGCATGGCCAACACCAATTACGGGCTGGTGATGGCAGGCGCGACGCTGACCTTCCTTTTCCCCTTTTTGCTCTATATTTTCCTTCAGAAGCAGTTTGTGGAAGGCATTGCGATGGGCGGCGTCAAGGGTTAGTTTGTTCAGACGGCAACAAGACCGGAATGTCTTTTCATCCGGTCTTTTTTAAATCGGCACGAGTTCAGTTATGATCAGCTTGTTTCCTTTCACTTGAAACCGCACATCAAATCCCCCGTAACCAAAGCCGTAGATCCGCTCCGGTCGGTCCTGATAGGCCGGCCTTGGGTCCTGCGCAAGCACCTGAAGCAAAGCTTTACGCTTCTGCCCTGAGAACGCGGACAACCGGTCTTCAGGGTCATATACTTCAAGCAGCGCCCGTTCTTCCTCTGACACGAAGCCCTGAGCGGCTTCCCGATGGCTGTCGGTATAGGCAATATAGGGCTTGATATCGTATATTGGCGTACCATCCATCAGGTCGGCTCCGCCGACGCGCAGCATGAAGCCCTCTTCCCCCTTTTCAAGACCTATCAGTCTGACACAGCTGAGCCCCAGTCCGTTTGGTCTGAACGGGGAGCGGGTGGCAAATACCCCCATCCTCTTATCCCCGCCCAGACGAGGCGGGCGGACCGTCGGGGACCAAGCCTTGCCTTCATTGTCTGAAAAGCCCCATATCAGCCACAGGTGGCTGAAGCCCTCGATCCCCCTCAGGGCTTCAGGGATTCGATAAGGCACTTCAAAAACAACAAGCGCCTCCAGCCCTCCAACAAGCCCGCTTTGGCGCGGAATACCGAACTTGGAAGAAAAATCGCTGCGAATGGTGGCAATGGCTTCTATTTTCATACATAATCCTCCCGTTCGAATGGATTGTCAGGCCTATACTATATCACGATATCGACTGCACAGGCCCTATAAAATGAGTACTGCCGCAAGGGCATTCTCCGCTTGGAAGTCTTCCCCAGCTTTATGGAACGGGTGGAATCTTTGCCCGGTGCTGACACAGTACATGAAAGTTCGATAAAACGGTCTCATTTGTAACATTGTATATAGATTTTTTCATCTTTGTTGCATTAATGATAAATTTTCATTACAATACTGCGTAAATTGTTGTGTGCAATTCGAGGTGAAGAAAGTATGAGAGAGATTTTCGCAAGTATTCCGGGTGAGCTGACAGATGTGGTCATCTACGGCACGATCCTTCTTGTATTCTTATCAGGATTGTTTAAGTGTATTTTCCCCTACCGCAGAGGGGCGGGACTGTTTCGCCGGGCGATCCGCTCCCTTGAGTTCATGAAGCCCGGAAAAGAAACGGAAAAAGCCTGGCAGGAGCCTCTTTTCCTGGGAAACCCGATGGAAGGCCAGTGGTCCCGCTTTCTGCGGAACGCCCGCCATCTGGATCAAAAGGGGCTGACATGCAATACGGAAGACTATATCAACGACGAAGACATATTTGCCGACTGGGCGCACCTGCAGCTGGCAGAGGTGATTCCGGGGCTTCTGACATCCCTCGGCATCCTGGGTACCTTTATCGGATTGATGAGAGGACTCGGCAATCTGGATATCTCCAGCGCTGACAGTACCATGCAGGGGATTTCATCGATGATTTCCGGGATGACCTTTGCTTACGGCACCTCCATCGCCGGCATCGCGGCTTCTTTGGCATTCAATGTTTTCTTCCGCACAGCGCAGGGAAGCGCTTTGAAGGCCATGGATACTTTCAACGATACCTTTGCGGAACTGGTCATGCAGCATCCTGTAGATGACAGCGTGTACATCAAAGCTCTGATGGAAGGGCACAGCGATGATATGTCACAGGCGCTCTCGGATGGCGTCAGCCACGCGATCGAGCGCTCATTTGTACCGATCAGCCAGAGCATGAACAACTTTATCGCGGCGCAGACACAGGGGCAGCTGAAAGGGCTGGACAATATCGTCAATCACTTTATTGCTCAGATGAATGTTTCCCTCGGCGGGCAGTTCGGCCAGCTGGCGCAGACGCTGTCAGCCGTCAACCAATCGCAGGCTGTCGGACACGATGCGCTTGCGCGCACGATGAATGCAGCGGATACCATTCTCTCCGGCGTTTCAAGCGTACAAGGCATGACGCAGGAACTGTTGCAGCGGTTTGAAGGCTATATTGCCGAGCTTAGCCGCAGCCAGTCAAGCGGAGCACACATGACCGAGTCCATGCAGTCGCTGGTCGCCTCGATGCATGAGAGCCTGAACGAACAAAGCCGTCACTGGGAGCAGCTCGTGCAGAGTCAAGCGGATATAGACGCCCAGATGCAGCAATATGCCGCCTGGTCCGGCCGTGTACTGGATGCTGTGGATAAACAAAGCGCCGGCATGCTTGAGCGGACCGGAGAAATTGCCGCTGAGATGTCGGCCGCATCCAAACAACTCTCCGGTGCATATACGGGCTTTGTTGAAAACATTTCCACAGGGCTTGCCCGTACGATGGGCCTGTTTGAAGAAAACATGCACGACATGATGAGGGAACTGGGGGCCCGGCTGAAAGAGTTTTCGAAGGCGCAGAATGCCGATGGAAAGCCTGCCACGGAAATAGCGGCGATGTCAAAAATGCAGCAGACCATGGCGGAGATGGCCGACGCGCTTAACCGTGCCATTGTAACAGCGGAACAAACCATGGCGGAGAGGGCCTGACTATGCTGCCGGCCGTTAAAAAGAAGCGTACCCGCCGGTCAGACAACGGAAGCTACTGGACCTCCTTTTCGGATATGCTGTCTTCTGTGCTGCTGGTGATCATGCTGGCGCTCGTTTTCAGCATCTATCAATATTATTCACAGCTTGATATTAAAACAAAAGAACTGGAAGCCCAGAAATCGGAGCTGGACAAAACCCTGATTCTGCTCTCCGCCCAGCAGGCTGAGCTGGATGACGCGCGTATTGTATTGGTCGGTAAAGAAGAAGAGCTGGCCGCAATTCAAATTCAGCTGGACGCGCAGCAGGACGATCTGAATGCCGCTCAGGCTCTGCTATTGACCAAAGAACAGGAGCAAGCCTTCCTGCAGCTTCAGTTGACGCGTCAGCAGGAAGCGCTGGTTGTCCAGGAAGACCGTCTGATCACCATGCAGGATCTGCTGAGCACGCAGCAGCGCCAGCTGGATGATCTGCTTGGGCTGCGTACGGAAATCGTTCAGGAGCTGAGCGCCTCCCTTGTCGCGGCAAACCTGGCCGCCAAAGTGGATCCCGGCACCGGAGACATCATGCTTGACAGCCAGCTCATGTTTGAAACGGGCCGCAATACCATTTCTCCCTCCGGACAGGATCAGCTGGCCCGACTGATTCCCGTCTACCTGGATGTGCTGATGCGCCCCGAGTATATAGATTACGTCGCCGAAATCATCATTGAAGGCCATACCGATTCGAAAGGCAGCTATATATTCAACCTTGAGCTGTCACAGGACCGGGCTTTGTCCGTCGCAACATTCTGTCTGCAGCTGCCCGGACTGACGGGACAGCAAAGGGAGCTGCTGCAAAACATACTGACTTCGAAGGGCCGCAGCTACTCCGACCTCATCTATTACGCAGACGGTACAGAAAACATGGATGCGTCCCGCCGCGTTGAGCTTAAGTTCCGGCTTAAAGACACGGAGATGATCCAACGGATGAACGATATCCTCAGCCAAGGTGTACAGCCGTGAAAAAGGCAGCTGTTCTATCGCTGATCCTTGTTCTGTTGACCGGGGGCATGTTGGTGTATGCTGTGGTCGGCACGCAGCTGGATGCCGCGGCGCATTCCCCGCAAGTTTTTTCCGCGGCTGAACATGAAGCAGAGTTTCAGCGCCTGGAAAAAGCGCTGAAAAACAACAGCCTGATCGGAACAGCATACATGCAGAATATAGAAGGCGCAGCGAGCGAATACAACCTAGTCATCTATACCGTCACCCTCAGGAATAAGGGCCTCCTGCCTGCTCAAATGACAGAGATGGTCGTTTCTCCGGCGGACAATGATGTCCTGTGCTATACGGACGGCTCCGCTCAGGGAGACATTCCGGACATCACCGTACCCGCGGGCGGAGCTGCCACGATCCGCTGCGTTTTGCTGACGCGCGCGCAAGCACGGCAGACAACGGTCCGCGATCTGTATATCAGCTACTATATTTGGGGGAACCCCTTTACAATCAGGGTCACTGCCGTGAGCTGAGAATGTTTTTGGCCGGTATATCTCTGTTTCATTCGTTTTGTTAAGAGTGCCAAATATATTCCTTGACAAGGATATCCTCATTGGCTATAATCCACTTTGCTGTCCAAGTGACCTGCGGTCGTGGCGGAATCGGCATACGCGCACGTTTGAGGGGCGTGTGGGGGAACCCGTACGAGTTCAAGTCTCGTCGACCGCACCAGCTAAAAAGCCTTGAAACCATTAAGATTTCAGGGCTTTTTAATATTGTTGAAAGGCCTTCTCTTTCAGAGGAGTATCATTCTACTCAAGAGATGGGCCTTGTATCATCAGCATCATAATAATCAGTTGCAAGCGGTGCATGACCGGCATAAAGCGCTTTCAGTTTGTTTAATTCCTAAACAATCAGGGTAAAAGTTCTTGAATCCTGATCGGATTTGATCGCCGCTGCTCAGCTCTGTCATATGCCGTGCGCATATAGAAAGGATACAGCATGGGTATTATCGCTTGGATTATTATGGGTGCGCTGGCCGGATGGGTCGCCAGTAAGATTACCGGTCATGACGCCTCCATGGGGGCTTTGGCCAACATTATCTTCGGTATCATTGGCGCCGTCGTCGGCGGGTTTATCATGAGCTTAATCGGGCGCACAGGCGTAACCGGCTTTAACCTGTCTTCCTTCCTGGTGGCGACAGGCGGTGCTGTGCTGGTGCTGGCTGTAGTCAAAGGATTCCGACGAAAATAAGGCCGCGTATTCTCTTTGTCTCTTTTCAAAGAATAGAGTGTCAAGTTGAAAGAAGTGAGGTTTTATGAAATCAATTAAGATCGTCAAATGGCTGTTGCTGATCGCCGGTATCGCGTTGATTGTTCAGGGCGTTGTGCTCTTCACCAAGCCTGTTGAGAGCTACGTGGGACTTGCAACTTTTATCAGCATCTCGATCATTTTTTCCGGCCTGTCCGACGTAATAAATTACTTTTCAAAAGACAGAGTTTTCCGCTCCGGCTGGCTGCTTGCCAGCGGCGTGATCAGCTTGCTGTTCGGCCTTATGTTACTCACCAGCCCTGACGCCTTTACGACCCTTTTGGTCGCTATCCCCTTTATATTTGCGGGATGGGTCATTGCGACGGGTATCGTTCGAGCCATCGGCGCCGTCGATCTCAAGCGCCTGAATGTCCAGGGCTGGGATTGGGTTATGGCCTTGTCCGTTATCAACGTATTGCTTGGTTTTGTCTTAATGTACGCGCCGTCTCTGGTGGTCAGGTTTATCGGCGTCCTGATTCCTTTTGCTTTTATCAGCCTTGGCATCAACAGCGTGTTCATGTTCTTTACCATGAACAGAATCGGCAGATTTTTCAGAGGAAGATAAACTTTTGATATAGCCGGTCATAAGGCCCCTTTCTCCGATGGAAAAAGGGGTCTACATCATGCCGCAAAATGTTATGCTTCCTCGCCGGCAGCTTCGCTCTTATCAAGGTCTGCCCCGGCCAGACGGTAACTGCATCCGGCAAGCCAGCCGATGGCCAGCGCGGGGATAACGATCCAGAACATGCTCAGAATAAGGATTAGCGCAATGGTTAAAGGAATATTGAATAAAATTTTCCCTTCCCGATAGACTTCAAGCCGGTTACGGTTTCCTTTTTCAATCAGCTTTGCCAGAATATTGGCCGCGGTTTCAAACAAGTTGCCTGATACACGCTTTTTCTTGTCCTTTGTCCTGGTTTCCGGCTGTTCCCGTCTGCCATCATGGCTTGGTTCGGACGGCTTTAGTTTTTTCTCCCGCTCCAGGAAGATGATGGCTTCCAGCATATCCCATTCATTCAGCTCCAGGGCCTCTTTTGCCTCCTCATAGCTGACCTGTGCTCGCTCACACAGCTTCTCCGTCATTTCAAAGTGATCCATAACAACCTCCTTCATCTTTTGGCGTAGCGCCAGCATGTTTATCTTACGGCGGCTTGATTAAGTGAGGACCTGAATGGCATGAAATTCTCTTTAGAGTCACATGTGAGTTTTCTCATCTGCTTCAGCCTTGTACTCAGCATGTATAAACGATATAATATGCGCCAGAACAAGAAGGGGGCTAAAGCATGTCTGAAAACCGGGAGCGCACAAATTTTATCTGGGATGCCATTGACGAAGATCTGAAAAGCGGACGCTGCACAAAGGTGCACACTCGCTTTCCTCCGGAGCCCAACGGCCACTTGCATATCGGCCACTGCAAAGCACTGGTCACCGACTTTGGAACCGCTGAAAAATATAATGGGCTCTGCAACCTTCGCTTTGACGACACCAACCCGGCCAAAGAAGAAACCGAGTATGTAGAAGGCATCATGAACGATATTCGCTGGATGGGGTTTGAGTGGACAGGCGGCCTTTATTATGCCAGTGAATATTATGAACAATGCTATCAGATCGCTGAAAATTTTATCATGCGCGGGCTGGCCTATGTGGATGAGCTGGACGCCGATCAGCTGCGTGAATACCGCGGCACCCTGTCTGAGCCGGGCAAAAACAGCCCCTGGCGTGACCGGCCCGCCGAAGAAAGCCTTGACCTGTTCCGCCGCATGCGTGCAGGAGAATTCCCTGAGGGCCATTGCATTTTGCGCGCGAAGATCGACATGTCGTCCCCCAACATGAACATGCGTGATCCGGCCATGTATCGCATCCTGTATAAAGAGCATCACCGCACGGGCAACGAATGGTGTATTTATCCGATGTATGACTTTGCGCATCCCCTTGGCGATGCCATCGAAGGCATTACCCATTCGCTTTGTTCTCTTGAGTTTGAAGATCACCGGCCTCTGTACGACTGGGTAGTTGAAAACGCCGGGTTCCGAGAGCCTCACAGAGATAAGCACGGCGACCTCAGCCACGGCCCGCGTCAAATAGAATTTGCCAGGCTCAATCTGACCCGCACGGTGATGAGCAAACGCTACCTGCGCCGCCTTGTTGAAGAAGGCTATGTTTCTGGGTGGGATGACCCGCGCATGCCTACTCTCAGCGGCCTTCGGCGCAGAGGCTATACCCCTGAAGCCATACGTGATTTTATTGAGCGCATCGGCTTAAGCAAGGCTGACAGCGTTGTTGACCTGGCTTTTCTTGAATATTGTGTGCGCGGCGATCTGGGCAGCAAGGCCCCGCGTATGATGGCTGTTCAAAAACCTCTGAAAATCATTCTGACCAACTGGGAGGAAGGGAAGACCGATACCCTGATGATGGAAAATTATCCCGATCACCCCGAGATGGGCAGCAGAGAAGTCAGCTTCGGTGCTGAGCTTTATATAGACTCTGATGATTTCATGGAAGATCCGCCCAAAAAATTCTTCCGCTTGCGTCCGCAGGGCGAAGTCAGGCTGAAGGGAGCCTATATCATCCGCTGCAATGACGTGGTGAAAAACCCGGACGGCTCCATCAGCCACCTGCTTTGTACGGCTGATCTAGACAGCCGTTCCGGCAGCCCGGGCGCAGATCGCAAGGTAAAGGGCACCCTGCACTGGCTGAACGCGAATGACTGCATTCCCCTGACCTTCCGTCTGTATGAACCTCTCCTGAGGGAAGACGAAAGCGATGATGGTACCGATAAAAAGGACTTTATTTCCAGGCTTAACCCTGACAGCTTGACCACGCTGGAAGGCTTCGGTGAAAAGTCGCTTGATACGGCTGATCCCGAGGATACTTTTCAGTTTCTGCGCCTCGGTTACTTCTGCAAGGACGCGGACTCAATGCCCGGGCATCCTGTGTTTAACCTGACCGTCAGCTTAAAAGACAGCTATAAACCTTGAACATAAGGAGGCTATTCATTGATGACCAGTGTTCGCACGCGTTTTGCGCCCAGTCCCACCGGATATCTGCACCTGGGCGGGCTTCGTACTGCCTTGTTTACCTATCTGTTTGCCCGTAAAAATGCCGGTAAATTTATCCTGAGAATCGAAGACACCGATCAAGAACGGGAAGTTCCGGGAGCTGTTCAGCTGATTTATGATTCTCTCAGAGCAGCCGGGCTTGATTACGATGAGGGGCCCGATGTAGGCGGAGATTTCGGCCCCTATATACAGACTCAGCGCAAGGACTTGTATCTGCCCTATGCCCTTCAATTGCTTGAAAGCGGCCATGCATATCCCTGTTTTTGCACAAAGGAAGAGCTGGAGCAAAGGCGTGAAGCTGCCGCAGCCCGGGGAGAAACATTCAAATACGACAAGCATTGCCTCAGCATTCCCCGTGAAGAGGCTCGGGAGCGCATGGCTTCCAAAGAGCCCTATGTGATCCGGCAAAATATTCCGTCGCAGGGTCATGCATCATTCGACGACCTGCTGTTTGGACATATAGAAGCTGAGTGCTCTACGCTTGACGACAATGTTTTGATCAAGCAGGATGGCCTGCCCACTTATAACTTTGCCAATGTTATCGATGACCATCTGATGGGCATCAGCCACGTGACGCGCGGCACGGAGTATTTGTCCAGTGCTCCCAAATACAACTTATTGTATCAGGCCTTCGGGTGGACACCGCCCATCTATATCCATCTGCCCGTCGTCATGAAGGATGCTACGCGCAAGCTGTCCAAACGATACGGCGACCCCTCATTTGAAGACCTTCTGGAGATGGGCTTTCTGCGCGACGCGATCATCAACTTCATTGCTCTGCTTGGATGGAGCCCCGGAAACGACAGGGAGTTTTTCACGAAAGAAGAATTGATCGAAGCCTTTGATGAAAAAGGTTTGAATAAATCCCCTGCCATCTTCAATATGGACAAGCTCATATGGTTTAACGCCGAGTATATACGCAGGCTCTCTTTTGACGACTATCTTGACATGGCAAAGCCTTGGTTTGATCAGGCCTTAGGTGATCTGGAAGTTGATTATCGCCGCCTGGCTGAGCTGATGCAGGGACGTACGGAAGTATTCAACCGGATACCCGGCATGGTGCGCTTTTTAAAGGAGATGCCTGAATACAGCAACGAACTTTACCTGAATAAAAAGCAGAAGTCCGGTCTGGAAAGCAGCCTGGAAGCTCTGGAATTTATCCTGCCTGTGCTTGAAGATATCAACGATTGGAAAGAGAGCGGCATCCACGAGAAGGTGATGAGCTCCATCGCAGAGGCAGGTCGTAAAAACGGCCCGGTGCTGTGGCCGCTTCGCATTGCCATCAGCGGGCTGATGAGCACACCGGGAGGCGCCATTGAGATCGCCTACCTCTTAGGCAAGCAAGAAACGATAACCCGGGTAAAGCGAGCCATCACACGGCTGGGCGCTCTGTAAGGCATAACGGCATCAGCGGAGAGGAGCAGGAGATGAGAAACAGAATTATCCACAGCTGGGATGAGCTTCAATCCGCCGTATTTGATGGAGCCTGGGACGAGTCCATACGCCGATATCGCAACAACCGTGTTTTTCGCGGTGTCAAGGATATGCATTGGGACCTCATTCCCGCGCTTAACCGGGTATGTCATCATAACCTGGGTCTTGAAAAACAAATTTTACGCAGCTTTCGCAAATACGGCTATGCCGATTTGAACAAAACAGAATCCCTTTGGCAGCTGCTGGCAACGGGGCAGCACTTCGGGCTGCCCACACGTCTGCTTGACTGGAGCTATTCCCCTTTGGTGGCCGCACATTTTGCCACGGAGGATACCTCCGCTTATAACCGTGACGGCGCGATCATCGTAGCCGATGTGGAAGTGATCAACAGCTTATTGCCCCAAATCCTGAAAGATCTGCTGACTTCAGGCGGCGCCAATGTGTTTTCTCAGGAAATGCTTGACCGGGCAGCTCCGACCTTTGAAGCGCTGAAAGACCTGTCCGATCACCCCTTTGGCCTCTTCTTTGAACCGGCTTCTCTGATCAGCCGCATTGAAAACCAGTATGCGCTGTTTTCACTGTCAAGCGACGTTGAAACCATGATCGACCGGCTTCCTGGGGCCGATCAGGCCTTTATCCGCATCGTCATTCCGCGCGAAGTCAAGCTTGAGATCCGCGATAAGCTGGACTATATCAACATCTCCGAGCGAATGCTATACCCCGGACTGGAGGGTGTATGCCTCTGGATCTCGAGGCGTTACGCTCCGCTTGGTCCTCGGTACAATCTGAGGGATCCCGATGATATCAACAACACACTGCTTCAGGACGAGAAAGGACCGACATGAGCTTATCCGCCATTATTTATGACCTGTTTTCCGGCGTCACTTTTTTGTTTTCTGCCGACGGCATCAAAACCCTTGTCATGTTTATCATCGCCGCGGTGCTAATCTATCTGGCCATCCAGAAGGATTATGAGCCTGCGCTGCTGCTGCCCATAGGCTTTGGCGCCATCCTTGTAAACCTGCCGCCCATGTTGATGGCAGGCGGCGCGACATCGGTCGCGGCCGTTTTGGGCACGGCTGAAGAGCCCGGGTTTTTGCGCGTACTGTTTGACGCCGGCATCGCCAACGAGCTGTTTCCGGTGCTTATTTTTATCGCAGTCGGCGCTATGATCGACTTTTCTCCTCTGTTGAAAGATCCTTCCATGATTTTCTTCGGAGCCGCCGCCCAGTTTGGGATCTTTGCTACTTTTCTGCTATCTATCGTGCTGATCCCCCTGGTCGTACCGGGTGCCGATGACAGCCTCATCCTGCGTCTGGCCAGCGCCATCGGCATCATCGGCGCGGCAGACGGTCCCACGACATTGTATGTCGCTAACCATTTCAAGCTGACGGATTATATGGCCCCCATATCTGTCGCCGCCTACAGCTATATGTCATTGGTGCCGGTGATACAGCCGCCTGTGATCCGCGCCCTGACGACCAAGGCCGAGCGCAAAATTCGCATGACATATCAGGAAGGCCGCTCTTCCAGAACTGCGCTGATCTTCTTCCCGATCATCGTTACGATCGTAGCGGGTATCCTGGTACCGATGTCGGCGCCGCTGGTCGGCTCCTTGATGTTTGGCAACCTGATCCGTGAATGCGGGGTGCTGGAACGCCTCTCAAAGACCGCGCAGAATGAGCTGGCAAACCTTGTCACAATCCTGCTGGGCATCGCCATCGGTTCTACCATGGTTGCGGATAACTTCCTGCGCTGGGATACGGCGCTGATCATGGGCCTGGGCCTGTTTGCCTTTGTGTTTGATACCGCGGGCGGCGTGCTGTTTGCCAAGTTTCTGAACCTGTTTCGCAAGAACAAGGTCAATCCCATGATCGGCGCCGCAGGGATATCGGCTTTTCCAATGAGTGCGCGCGTCATTCAAAAAATGGCGAAGGAGGAAGATCCTTACAACTTTATCCTGATGCAGGCAATCAGCGCTAATGTTTCCGGCCAGCTGGGATCCATCATTGCCGGGGGTATGGTCATTACTTTAGTATCCATGCTGCTTTAACGGGAGGTAAATCATGACAAGCGTTTTCACAAAAGGTTTGATCGTCACGGGTATCGGCCTCACGGGTGTGTTCCTGATTCTCGGTCTGTTCTTCGTGTCCATCAAGCTGCTTCAAAAAATCGGTTCAAAGAAATAAAGAAATCATATATGTCGCAGAACTGAAACAGCCGGAGAACGATTCCTCCGGCTGTTTCAGATATCATACGATCATTCTGCTTGAGGTACGGCGGCAATATGCTCTTTATGAACAATGTTTTTGACCCAGACACCGCTTCTGACGATCGTTATCCCAAGAACCAGCTTGATCAGTCCTGCCAGCTCACACAGCGGATACAGCAGCTCAATGGGTAAAGCTGTGTGATGGATCAGCAGTCTGGCCAGAGGGATACTGATCACCCAGACAAAGGCCGCATCGAACAAAAAGGTCATCAAGGTGGACCCGCCGGAGCGAAGCGTAAAGTAGCTGGCATGCGATGCCGAATACATGGGCATAAATAGTCCCATGGTAATAATAAATCTGGTCGCCAGATGGCGGACATCTTCCGTCACATCATAAAGCATCGGGAATAAAGATGAGAACAAGGCCATTAATCCGCCTATCACAAGGCTTGTCGCGACGCCGAACCCCATCAGACGCCAGACATCTCCTCTGGCTTCTTTCATCCGATTGGCTCCCAGATGCTGTCCGATCATGATCGCGATAGCATTGCCCATCGAAAGAAAAAACATGTTGAATACGCTGTTGACGGTGGAGGCAATGTTCATCGCGGCAAGGACATTCAGGCCGCGCAGAGAGTAGGTCTGCACCAAGGTTGCCATGCCCATGGACCAGAAAAACTCATTCGCAAGCAGGGGCGCGCCTTTGCGCAAGACGGACTTTAGCAGACCGAACGGAACCTTCAGGGTTTGGTAGATGCCTCGCATAAACTGAAATCGCTCTCTCCCGCGTATATGAACGACATACAGAAGAATGCCCAGCTCTACAAAACGGCTGAAAACAGTGGCAATGGCGGCACCCTGCACACCAAGCCGAGGAAAGCCGAAGTGTCCGTAGATCAGCACATAATTGCCCACAAGGTTTATAGTGACCGCGATCAAGCCCGCTTTCATCGGCAGCATGGTCTCACCGGACTCCCGCAGCGTCCCCGCGTATGAGATTGCCATAACAAAAGGCAAAAACCCGATCATGATGATGTGCACATAATCCAGAGCAAAGCCCATCATTCGCTGCGCGGAAGCAGGATCACCGTCACCCTTGAGAAACTGGCCGATCAGCGCGGGGCCGAACCCAAGAATCGCCACAAAAGCAGAGAGTAAAATGGCCAGACATATCCAAAGCTTGATCCTGAACGTGTGACGGACTCCCTCCATGTTGCCCGCGCCGAAAAACTGAGCCCCGAAAATACCCGGGCCTGACACACCGCCGAACACGCATATGTTAAACACCATCACCATCTGATTGGCGATCGCCACACCGGAGATTTCATCGGTTCCCAGGCGGCCGACCATGATGTTATCCAGCATGTTGACAAAGTTTGTCACGAACATCTGAATGATGATCGGAATGATGAGGCTTATGACCTTGCCATAAAATTCTTTATCTCCGATAAAAGCGCGCCTGAAGCGCTTTGAGTAGTTCAAACTCTTTCCTCCCATATCCGCAAAAAATCATACATCATGACGGTGGCGGCAGCAGCCGCGTTCAAGGACTCGGCCCTGCCCTTCATCGGCAATTTCAGCCGCATTGTCGCCATTGCGCTTACTTCCGGCGATAAGCCGGCCCCTTCGTTGCCAATCAGGAGGCAAACCTTTTTCGGGGTGCGGTCTCGTTTGTAAAACGGTGTCCCGTCAAGCGATCCGGCAACCAGCTCATAATTCTCCAGCCTGCTCAAGCCCTCTGCCAATTCGGGGACCGAACAGACGGGAACACGAAATGCCGATCCCATAGAAGCGCGAAGCGCCTTTGGCGTGAAAGGGTCGGCGCACTCGGAGTCTATCATCAGCCCCGTAAACCCGGATGCGTCAATGCTGCGGATAATTGCGCCTACATTGCCGGGGTCCTGCATCGCATTGAGCGCCACGACCCGATCACCCAGCTCTGTAAAAGAGGTATTTTGGGGCAAACGGCAAAGGGCCATGATGCCCTGCGGTGTTTTGGTATCAGACAGCTGCAAAAAGGCCCGTTCCGGCAAAAGGCAGACCGGCAGCCCAAGACGCATCCGGCTTTTGAACCGTTCTTCCCTTCCTTCCATGATCAGGATGGATAAGGCTGCGCCTTCAAGAACTGCCTCAGTGACCAGATGATCGCCTTCCGCCAGATAATGCCCCTGTCTCCTGCGCTCCGCTCTTGCCCCAAGGCCGCGCAGTTCCTTTATCTGCGCGGCCGTCATACGCGCCGGATCATTCACAGCAGCGCAACCGCGATCGGCATCCGGGCCTGAGTACACAGATTACGCAGCGCCACGAAGTCTCTGCCCTGTTGTTTTGCAAATGGGATGATAAAACCGGCAAAGGCATGATCCACAGCTGCGGTGATGCCGCCCTCCAGCAGTGTCTGCGCCGGCCCGATATAGTTTACAATATCGCGCTTGATCGATACCGGCAGCGGTTCTCCCAAGGCACTCTCTGCCTGCGCGAGCAGCTTGACGGCTTCTGTCGGGATTTCTCTTCGCGCCTGATCAATGGCTTTTCGAAGCGACTCTTCGCGGATGCAAACCCCTTCCCGAAATGCTATTTCCATCTTGAAGCCGGGAGCGGATTTCACCCTCACACGCGGCAAAACATCGCTGTCAGAAACAATCAATCGGGTATAGACAGCCTGATCTTTGGCTGCGACATCTGGTTCTTTTCCGTACAGGGCAAATACCGCCGCGTCTCCCCCCGGCAGTACCGCAGGCTCTTCCCCCGCCTCGCACTCTATCAGGGCCCCGCCGATCGCCCTTGACAGGAGGCGGGCAGCAAGCCGCGCGTCTCCCTCGTGGTCTCCTTCAAGAGCCAGCTGCGGGTAGACCAACGCCATCAACAAAAAGCTGGCAGCCTCATTGGCCGATGCCTCAAAGCCTGCCGCGCTCAGAGACTGGGCTACCAGTTTGGCCGCCTTTTCAAAGCTGGAGTCCTCTCCAAACCCAGGAACCGCACGGCACCCGCCGGGTGACATGGCATTTAATTCATCCATCAGCTTTGTGCGCCGCTCATCCAGCTGCTCACACTGTGTCTGCATCTGTTCAAGCGCCTGCGACAACTCCGCCTTTCTCAGCTCCAGCGCCTGAGCCTCTTTACCGCCCCGGACCATGGCGGCTTTTAAAATATCGGCGTGATTTTGCTGCAGGCTGTCAATTTCCATGACGAGTGCCAGCCGCTCCGCTTCCAGTTCATTAAGCTGCTGATGGGCAAGGGATTGCATGACATTCCCTTCCCCTTTCGACAGACGATCGCCCATAGCCCTGGCCGCTCCATCCATCATCAGGAAGCTGTCCAATGCCTGTTCCTTTGTCTCCGGAGCATTCCACAGCTGACGCAAGGCTTGTTTGAACTGCTCCGCCGGGTTTTCTACCGGACGAAAACCTCGTGCTCCGACTATGCCGGAAGAAGGCTCCTGAGGGCGACTTGCGCGGCGCACTTCTCTGTCCACGACAGATGACAGGCTGAGCGAGTCCCGCCGCGCTGAAAAAGACTTGCGAAGACCGGCGCGGATCGGTGTCCCGCTGAGTTTGCCGGGTTTGTTTGGCAGCGCAGCCTCAGAAGGCTCCGCCGCTGTTTCTTTATCCTCCTGTGCCTCCAGCAAAGGACTGATGGCCGCTTGAAGCCTCAATATTCTGTCCTTTGCGCTCAGTGACGGAACCGGTGCCTTCTCCTCCTTCACAGCCTGTTCAGGTGCTTGACCCGCGTCCTCTGAGGCTCCGTCCTGTTCCTGGCATTGCGGCCGGAGAACGGATTCCTCGCTGGCCTGATCTTCTGACGCCATTTTTTTATCCGCAGATTCAGGCCAGAAATATAGCTTTTCATGTCCGTCGGGCATCGTAACACTGAAAAGACGGCTGCTGTCGGGCGCGATGCAGCTTAGCTGCGGCGCGTTAGGCAGAGCTTCACCGGCGGCATAAGGGCCCTGGATATGTCCGCCTTTGCGCAGATAATAGTTCGACGTGTCCGGCTGAGCCGCTCGCCCCTCCGCGACTACCTCGAACACATCCGCCTCGTTCAAAGAGCGAATCGCGTCTGAGTAGATAACGTAACGGTTCACTTCCCCATAATTGGGCGAGTAGTTCTTGTTGTTGCGCACCTTGCTGACCTCGGACGGCACGCTGCGCAAGTCAATCAGGCAAAGCTGCCCGAGCTCCCTCATGCGGTCCTTGAAACTATGCTGTTCTGCTCTGTCAGGTACAACGCGTAAATAGCCTTCATCCCCCAAACGATCAATCTGTTCCTGGCTGATACTGCCCTCTTCTCCAAGCAAGGGACGGACACGAAACAAAGCTCGCTGAGTATTGTCTTCTTCAATTGCTGCCAAAAAAAGTCTGCCGGAAAACTCCATGAAACCCCTCCACATAAATTAAATCAAAAAGAATAAGCCTTTTCTGTCTCATTATTCTATGTCTAAGAGTCCTTTAGGTCAAGGGATATGAAGGCCGGATTTGATTTATGCGGAGGATTTTCCCTGACTTGTAAAAAAATGCAAAACCTCTTATTGTATAAAATATCATCACAGGTCAGGAGGGAGAAAATGCGTCGTTTCATCCGATCCGCAAAAAGTACGGTCGATCTGCTGAATGTGACGGAAATCGCCCTGGGGACCACGGCAGGCATTCTGCTAGCCGGAGCGCTGGGGCTTCAATACAGCGCGGTTGCCGGCATTACAACCTTGCTGACCATTCAAAACACACGCGGAGCGACGCTGAAAACAGCCCTTCACCGCATTCTCGCCTTCGTCCTGATGGTTTTATTGTCTGCGATCACTCTCCTGCCGATGCGGTTTCACGTGCTTGGTTTCGGCGTTTTTTTACTGCTGTTTGTCGGAGGATGTTATCTTCTTGATCTGCAAAACGTGATCGCAAGCAACGCCGTTTTGGCCACGCATTTTCTGATTGAAAAAAGCATGGCACCCGGATTGATCATCAATGAGTTTGGCCTTTTGATGATCGGAACCCTCACAGGCATGCTGGTAAAGCTGATCATCCCCCGCAGACCTGCGCCGCTTGCTGAGTTTCGGGATGACATCGAGGACAGCTTTCGGACGATCCTGCGATCCATGGCCCGCAAAACAAGGCAGATTCTTAGCAAACAGGAAGAGCAGGACATCCTTTTACTCTTTGATGCGCTGGAAGGAAAGCTGACCGCTTACGAAGATGCAGCGCTTTTTGAAAGAGACAATCATCTGCTGACGGAAAGAAAGTATCCGGTGGCATATTTTCAAATGCGTTCAAGGCAGGCAAGCTTTCTCAGGCGGATATGGCAACACCTTGCTCGTACCGAGCAAGGCCATGAGACAAACTTTCTTTTGGCCGATTTTTTTAATGAAGTCGCCAACGGGTTTACGGAGGCCAACACAGCTATCCCAATGCTTGAGACTCTGGAGAAGATCGATCACGCATACGACCGCCTTCCCCTTCCCCGTCACCGTAAAGAGTTTGAAGACAGGGCGATGCTGTATGCCGTGATGCAGGATCTGCGCAGCTTGCTTGAGATCAAGCGGGATTTTGCCTATGAGGCAATGGGCGAAAGCCGGCGTTACAGATGGTAAATGCGTGAAGGGCAGATATGTCCATTTGACTTATGCAAGCGTGGGATGTACATTAATGCAGGTATTTTTGATCGGAGGGGCAGCATGGGGATTATCGAATCTCGCAATCTGGAAGAACAACGCCGGGAACAGGACGGCATCACCTATTATGACCGCGGGGAACTCAGAGGCGCTGACGGGAAGCGTTATGACCGCTTTGCCATTCAGACACATTTCGTCAACCGGGGCGAAGATCAGGCTGAGCTGGTGGAAAAGTATGTCCGTCCTCTGTATCTTTCGGGCGATGTTCTCAGCTTCGGCGCAAAAGTAATGGCCATGTGCGTTGAAAGCGTGAAGATGCGCGACGAGGTAAAGCCGGGCTTCTTTGCCAACCTGATGTGGCGTTTTGCCGGCATCAACAGCACGGGCGTAGGGATGCACGAGCCCTACAAAATGCAGCTGGTCATTGATATGGTCGGCTTACCGCGCGTTTTGCTGGCCGCCTTTCTGTCCGCTGTAACCAAACCCTTCGGCATCAAGGGCGTATTTTATCGCGTCTGCGGGCAGGGGGTGGGCGGCATCGATGGGTTTTATGAACGGTCCAGCTTTGATGTTTATAAGCAGATGGCTCTGATCAATCCTCCGAACCCCAATGAATTAAGCAATGAGCTGTATAAAAAAACAGGCATCCCGATTGTTCTGATGGATGCCAATGATATTCAGCGTGATCAGCTTGGGAAGTCCGAAGGTTTCCCCCTGACGGATGAGCAGATTCAAGACGCGCTGAAGGACAACCCTTCCGGTCAGGGTGATGAACTGACGCCGCTGATTCTGATCCGCCCATTGGATTAAGCTTCCGCAAAGGATAAACCAGCCCGCTACGCGCATATCGCTCAGCGAGCTGGTTTTTTTTGTCCGGATCTTACAGCCCCGGAGGCACCAAAAAGTTTAGTCTGCGGGGAAGGATGCTGACATCGGTTTCTTTCACCATGATGATTTCACCGTCCAGCAAAACCCCGGTTTCGCGGGCAAAGGATATCTTTGCGCCTTTGACACGCCGGTAGCAGATCAGATCTTTAAGCGCCGGCGCATCCAAATGCAAGCCCTTCCTGTATAAGCTCATCAGCTTAAGCAGCCTCAGGCGGGAGAGGGGCTTGACCAGGCAGACTTCGATCTCTCCGTCATTATTGACACTCCTGGGCGCGCACTGATAGCCTCCGCCCACATACTTCCCGCAGCCAAGCGTACACAGAAGGAGCCTGCTGCCGCAAAAACGCTCTCCTTCCACCAGGACCTCGCAGGCCGTGGATAAGGGGCTGAGAAGCGCTCCCAAAACACCCATGAAATAGGCACGGTGGCCGCCGATACCGGGTAAACGGCGCATACTCTCCATTCGCTGTACGACGGTGGTGTCAAAGCCAAAATGCACCATGTTGACAGCCAGTCTGCCTCCCGCGCTCATCAGATCCACCTTCTCCACCCGGGATTCAAACAGTTTATCCAGGTCCAGAAAATCATCAACCGTCCCGTAATACTTGATATAATCATTCCCGCTGCCGCTCGCGTAGCAGCCAACCGCGACATCCTCCATGTCCTTTGCCGCGTTGACCACAATATTGAGCGTGCCGTCTCCTCCGCAGGCAATAAAGCGAAGGGGGCCCTGTTCTCTTTGACGAGCATCACTCAGGTAATCCTCAGCGTCCCGTATGCCTTTAATCACATAGATCTCATAGTCGATCTTCCCGTTAAACACAGCAAGCGCGGCGCGCAAGGTTTTTTCCGCGTTCCGTATTCCCGCCGCAGGATTAATCACAAAAAAATACTTCATCATCGCTCACTCTTCTTATCATCCAAGAAGGAAAACACAGCATTCAGCCACGGCAGGAGAATCTCTCAAGGCACCTGCATTAAAACCAGGCGGCCTGTACAAAAGCAAAGTCTCCTTCCGCCGCGCTCAGAGCTTTGATTCAAGCGAGGCTGTTCATGCCTCCCAAAAATCAAATCTTTGTCATTATATCATGTGTGTCAAAACATCGCCCTCCATGGAAAGCGATGCTTATAGTGAACATTTTCAGTTTCATACAGGATGCTCATGCTGCGGCAAGCAAGGACCACGGGGCCGTGTGTTACACCCTCTTCATCGTCTGCATGATGACGCATTTATTGGCAAAGACCAAGCCTCTTATGTAGTCAGGCCAAAGTAGGCCATGGCATTATTATAGCTGATGTTTTCCACCATTTTGCCCAGCGCTTCCATATCGGCCGGATACTCCCCTTTGTCCACCCAGAACCCGATCAAATCGCAGAGTATACGGCGGAAGTACTCATGCCGTGTATAGGAAAGGAAGCTGCGTGAGTCTGTCAGCATGCCGATGAAGCGGCCAAAGACCGAGTGGTTGGCCAGGTTGGTCATCTGCTCGATCATGCCGGTTTTTGAATCGTTGAACCACCATGCGCTGCCGTGCTGCAGTTTCCCGGGATGCTCAGCCGACTGGAAGCAGCCGATCACAGCCGCTATCTGGGCATTATCTGCAGGATTGAGCGAATAAATGATGGTCCTGGGCAGGCCCCCGTCCGATTCCATCGCACCAAGCAGGCCGCCCAGCTTGATGCCGCTGTCTGCCCCGCCGCCGATGGCATCAAAGCCAGTATCCGGCCCGAGCATCTTGAAGGCGCGCGGATTATTATTGCGCGTTGCGCCATAATGCAGCTGCATGACGATGCCAAGGCGCCGGTAGCGCTTTGCCAGATGACGCAGCAGATCCGTTTTGAAGCCCTCGGCCTCCTGAGCCGTGAGCCTCTCGCCCGCAAGAGCTTTTTTAAGCACGGCCTCCGTATCCTGCCCGGGCATCCATACGATATGATCAAGGCCGTGATCGGCGGCTTTACAGCCCATTTCCGAAAAAAAGTCCAGCCGTTGATCCAGTGCCGCTTTCAACGATGTCATGCCCTTGATTTTAATACCTGACGCTTTTTCCAGAGCGGACAAATAGTCCGTAAAGCCCGGCTTATCAATATTGAGCAGCTTGTCCGGCCGGAAAGCAGGCAAGACTCTGCAGGAAAAAGAGGCGTCCTCCCTAAGCCGTTTATGCCAGAGCAGATCATCGATCGGATCGTCCGTGGTACAGATCAGTTTGACGCGGGACTGTTCGATGATCTTTCGGGGGCTTAGCGACCGGAGCTTTTCGTTGGCGTTCTGCCATATTTCCCGGCAGGTGGCCGGGCTGAGCGGTTCATATATATCAAAATACCGCTGGAGCTCCAGGTGGGTCCAATGGTATAAAGGATTACCGATCAAAAGCGGCATCGTGGCCGCCCATTGCTCGAATTTTTCATAGGGCGAGGCATCGCCCGTTATAAATCGTTCATCCACGCCATTTGAGCGCATCGCGCGCCATTTGTAATGATCACCGTCCAGCCATACCTGCGCGAGATCCTCAAAGGGCTTATCCTCGTAGATCTCACGGGGATCTATATGACAATGGTAATCGATGACGGGCATCCTGGCCGCGTGACCGTGATACAAGCCGCGTGCAGTCTCTCCCGACAGCAGAAAATCCTTATCCATAAAAGTTTTTCTCATTTCAGGCCTCCTGCGTATTTTTTTGATATGTTTATAGTGAAGGCTTTGCCGATTCTTGTCAAGATACAGGTATTAATCAAAAGCCCCGCTTTTTGATTCAGGCACATGCATAAATCAATGCCTAAATAATTTGCTCAGCCAGCCAGTCGGCAATGTCGTCATCCTCCGATTGACCCTTTGATCTGAGCGCGGCAGCCAGAGCAGAAGGCGCAAAGAGAGCGCCGGTTAGGCTGCCTGAGATGCGGTTGGACAGCTCCGGGTCATTGGCGTCGGTATAGCACTCTGCGCTGTGGACCTTGCCATGGCGCATGCTGAGCAATAGCTCAACCTGCCCCCACTCAAAGCGGCGGGTAAACGAGATATCAAAGGCCGGCGTGCGACCGAAGGTCCACTCCCAGGAGTAATATTTTTGCTGAAGCTCTTCTAAACGCGGTCTCTCAATGGTTTGATGCCAATCACAGTGATTTGCCGGGCCATACTCCTCTGTGAAAGCTGCAAACAGAGCTTCCTTCAAGGATGCAATATCCATCCCCTGTGCCCGGTCGGACAGGTTCTCCACCCTTGAGCGGACGCTCTGCACCCCTTTGGCCTTCAGCTTTTCTTCTGAAGGCATCAGGTATCTGCCGAGATTGTTCAAATCCACATGACAGAGTATGGTGCCGTGATGCAGGCTGCTGGCGGTCAGATGGCGGAAAGCGTTGCCGGAGAACTTTGCCCCGCTTTGTTTGATCACGATATCATTGCGGCCGGATACCTCTGCCTCAACGCCGAAATGAGCGACAGCCTTTTGAATTACCTTCAACTGTCTGGTGACATCATAAATACGCTTTGGCATGACAAAGGAGAAGTTCAGGTTGCCCAGGTCATGGTATACCGCGCCGCCTCCTGTTGTCCTTCTGACCAAGGTGCCGCCTTCCTTTTCCAGCAGTTCGGTCCGGCACTCTTTCCATGCGTTCTGACCGCGGCCGATCACCACCGTATTCGCATTTTGCCACAGGAACAGCATGGGAAAGGATGTTTCTTTTAAAAGCAGGGCTTCTTCGACAGCCAGATTAAGCCTTGGGTCAAGAGAAATGCTTTCATAGAGCTGATTCATGCTTGAACACCGCTTCCCGGATGATCTCCGACACCGTGGGGTGCGGAAACACGATTTTTTTGATTTGCTCGACCGTCAGCCCCAGCTCTATAAAGGAACTGAGAGTCACGATAAACTCACTTGAATAATTGCTGAGCACCTGCCCTCCGACCACATGGCCCCTGTCATCGGTCAGCAGCTTCATGATGCCGCGCCCGTCTTCATTTTCAGCGCGGTAGCGGCCGGCATAGTTCATCGGCAGCTTGACCACGTGTACTGAAATCCCCCGCTTTTGCGCCTCCAGCTCTGTCAGGCCGACCGATGAAAGCTCCGGATTGGTGTAAATGACGGTCGGGATGGCATCGTAGCGCATCATGTCGGCGATGCCCAGCATGTCGTTCACGGCAACTTCTGTTTCGCGGTAGGCAGTATGAGCCAGCATGATTTTGCCGTTGATATCACCCGCTGCCCATACACCGGGCACATTGGTCCGCATGTTTTCATCAGTCAATACTGCTGATCTTTCTGTGGCTACGCCGATGGTCTCCAGGCCGATATCCGCGCTGTTTGGGCGGCGCCCGATGGACAGCAGCGCCTTGTCACAAGGCAGAGCAAGCTGTTCTCCGTTTTTCTCGATGGTAACTTCGCCGTCTTTTACGGAGATGACTTTGGCCGACAGCTCAAAACGGGCACCTTTTTTAGTCATATCAGCCTGCAGAAGCTGTGAAATATCCCTGTCCGTTTCCCCGGCGATGTGATCGAGCATCTCCACCACCGTCACCGCGGTACCGATAGAAGTAAAGTAGCCCGCCAGCTCAAGCCCGATGACGCCGCCGCCGATCACGCAGAGGCTGTCCGGAGGTGTATCCAGGTCCAGTATCTCCCGGTTGGTCAGAACGAAGCCGCTTTTAAGACCTTCCTTTAACCCCGGGATGGGCGCGACCGACGGAGACGATCCCGTGGCGATCAGCAGACGCTTGCCGATCAGATCCTCTTCCCCCGCACTGACCAAAAACCCGTCTGCATGAGGGCCCTTGATCCGCGCCCGAGCGATGAACACATCCGCGGATGCAGCCTTGAGCTGAGCCCTTACCCCTGCTGTCAGTATTTTAACCACTTTGTTCTTCCGCCGGATCACGGCAGAATGATCGATCGACAGCCCTTGCGCTTTCACGCCATACTTTTCTCCATACTTAACGCCATCATAAAGTTTTGCGGAATATAAAAGCGTTTTTGTCGGAATGCAGCCTTCGTTGAGGCATACGCCGCCAAGGTTTCTTTCCTCGACGATCGCTGCTTTAAGACCAGCGTCTCCGGCCCGCTGAGCCGCCAGATAGCCGGCAGGGCCGCCGCCCAAAATGATCAGATCATACAGCATGTTCTGTCCTCCTCCAGTGGAATAATCATGATGGATACATCTATTTCTCCTGCGATGCCGCGAGCGCCGCTTGCATCATCAGGGCGCTCTCCAATCTTTTACGAAACAGCTTGCATCCGTATTCGTAGATGCCGTTGATATCACCTGTCGCATGATAAGCATTGGCGGCGCAACCGCCCGCGCAGTAGAGCTTTGCCCAGCAGCTCTCACATTCCTGCCTGGAGGCGAGACCGCATGAGCTGAATTCCTTATAAAGATCAGGCCTGGTCACGCCCTCTCGGACATTGCCCATCAGGTAGGCATCATCCCCTACGAACTGATGGCAGGGATAGAGATCCCCGGAAGGAGTCACAGCGAGATATTCGGTGCCCGATCCGCAGCCGCCCAGACGTTTGTACAGGCAGGGGCCGTTCTCAAGGTCGATGGTATAGTGATAAAAATCAAAACCCTTCCCTTCCTGTTTGCGGCTCAGCATCTTGACTGCGAGCTGTTCGTATTGGTCGTAAAGCACCGGCAGATCCTCTTCACGCAAAGCCTCCGGATCTCCGGGCGAGGTAACGATCGGCTCCATGCTCAGCTGGGTAAAACCCAAATCGGCCATATGCAGCACATCGTTCACAAAGTCGAGGTTATGACGGGTATAGGTGCCTCGAATATAATAATTCTGACCCCCGCGGCGGCGCACAAACTCCCGGAATTTTGGCACGATCATATCGTAGCTGCCCCGGCCCTTCCTATCAACGCGGAAACGGTCATGTACTTCGGGGCGCCCGTCCAGGCTGAGGACGACATTATACATCTCGCGGTTGCAAAAATCGATCACATCATCGTCAATCAGCACGCCGTTGGTAGTCAAAGTAAAACGAAAGCGTTTACCATGTTCCCGCTCCAAAGACCGCCCGTATTCTACGAGGCCTTTGACAACATCCCAGTTTAAAAGCGGTTCACCGCCGAAGAAATCAACTTCCAGATTGCGGCGTTTACCGGACTCTCTGACCAGCATATCCAGCGCAGCCTTGCCCGTTTCAAAGGGCATCAGGGCGTGCTTCCCTTTATAATTACCCTGGCCCGCAAAACAATACGAACAGGTCAGGTTACAGGCATGGGCAATATTCAAACACATGGCTTTTAATTCTTGCGGCTTTCTGCCATTTTGCATGGCCTGCTTGATGTCGCCGTCGTCTTTATACAGGCTGCCTTGTCTGATCAGTGTTTCTATATCCTCAAGGCATCCCCGCGCGCCGCGCTCATCCGAATCCGGGTGCTTTGCCATAAACTGCTCCAGAGCCTCTTCACCTGTTGTGTTCTCTCGCAGGCGGATCAATTCTGCTGCCTGCTCATCCACAACATGAATGGATCCGGAATAGACATCGACCACCAAGGTAAATCCGTTTTGTGTAAATGTATGGATCATATGCTCCTTTACAGGCAATGCCGTCCGTTATATATATAACAGACGGCATTGCTGCGCTATGCGGCGCGGGTAGGATGGATTACTGCTCCTGCTGCTCGCAAGGCTGATTCGCAACGCCGCAGGAAGTTTTGCAAGCGCTCTGACAGGATGTCTGGCACTCGCCGCAGCCGCCCAGGCCGCAATTAAGCTCACGCGTCGCCAAGGTTTTGATTTTCAACGTATTGATCCCCCTTTTTCATGCGTTCAGTGTTATTTTAATGCCTGCGCGGTTTTTCGTCAACAGGAGTTCATTTTTTTTGCGCCATAGATGCAGCAATGGTATAATTACCGAAGAAGCTCGGCATGGTCATGGTCTTGTCTGCGCGCCTTAAAAAACGCTTTCAGCAGAGCTTCCGATTCAGCCTCAAGAACACCGCCGATCACCTCAGCGCGATGTGTAAACCGTTTGTCCATCGGCAGGGCATACAGGCTGCCGCAGCAGCCATAGGCGCTGTCAAAGGCACCAAAGACGACCCGGTCCACGCACGCCATGATAATGGCTCCCGCGCACATGGGACAAGGCTCGAGCGTAACATAAAGCGTGCAGCCGCTGAGCCTCCGACGTCCAAGTGCTTCAGCAGCTTTTGCCATGGCCAGCATTTCAGCGTGAGCAAAGGGTGATTTGTCCTTCTCCCTTCTGTTGTGCGAAGCGGCGATCACTTCACCGTTTTTAACGATCAGGGCCCCCACGGGAATATCCTCTCCCGATCTTAACGCTTCCTCAATCGCCAGGCGCATCCAATGCTCATGGCTCGTCATCGCGCTCTCCTTTCACTGCTTTTACCACTGATCATATTATACAGGAGGACACAATGAAAAACCAGACGCTTCAACTGATTGCGAGCCGGCGTAGTCACCGCAGCTATACATCTGAGCAGCTCAGCACGCCGCAGCTGGAAAGTCTGATGGACGCCGCCCTTCAAAGCCCGTCCGCGATGAACAGGCAGCCTTGGCACTTCAGTTTTGTTCAGAATAAGGAACTCTTAAACCGCATCAACAAGGCCGCCCACAGGCAGGCAGCCTTGCTGGACGAAAGTGTACGCAGTCACCGTTTTTCATCACCTGATTTCAATGTGTTCTATCACGCGCCGACAGTAGTTTTTATATCGGCGCCGAGAGGGGCTTATGAGGTGGATTGCGGCATCGCGGTACAGACGCTTGCCCTGGCAGCCGAATCTTTGGGCTTGGGCAGCGTGATCGTGGGCCTGGCCCGTCTGGCATTTGAGGACGATGAGGCAACGGAATTCGAACAATCCCTTTGTTTTCCGGAAGGAGATCGTTTCGTTATCTCCATTGCCATCGGGAGGCCTGATGATATCAAGCAGGCGCCTGACATAGACCGCACGAAGATCAGCCTGATAAAATAGGATTTTATATGTAAATTTTCTGCAATGCTTTCGCCTGTGCGCTGTTCAGCTGTGTCGGCTATGGTATACTGACTTTGCGCTGCTGCGTGCTCTGCGGCAACCGGCCGCATGTGCCGTGAACAGCCTCTTTATTATTCAAACCGGAGGGAACCATGCGTACTGATCGTCGTCTTGCAATCGCACTTTTCCTGCTGATGGCATTTGTCAGCGCCCTGCTGCCGACTCTGGCTTCTCCCGCGGGCAGCGGATTCATTACTGGTACGGTATTTTTTGACAAGAACTTTAACGGCCGCATGGATGCAGGCGAGAACGGCATGCCGGGTGTGGAGCTGTTTTTGACCCATAACGATAAAGAAATAAGCAGCTTGCATACGGACCAGGACGGTTCCTATGCCTTCAGCGGACTTTCGGAAGGCAGCTATGTCATTCAGGCGCGTCTGGCCGAAGGCCATATCCCCACCTCCTATCAGACAGGTGGAAGCGAGCTGATTCCGTCCGCCGGGCGGACGGCGCGTACAGTGCCCTTGCAGCTTTCGTCCGGTGCCGCACTCAATGCCGACTTTGGCCTGATGAACCAGAAAAACGGCAGCTTTGTTCGAGCCATTGCCTTTGGTGACGACAACCTCAACGGCGGGCGCTTCAGCAGCGAGCCCTTGCTTCGCGGAGTCCTGGTCGAACTGCTGGCCGAAATAAACGGAGAATACTATGTCGCTGCCTCAGGCGAGACAGACCGCGAAGGCAATGTGACCCTGCCGCGCGTTGCGCCGGGAAGCTATGTACTGGCCGCTACCATGACAGAGGGCTACATCATCGGCCCCCTCGGATCAAAAATTAATCTCTTTTACAACACCATCCTCCCTTCCGAAGATAACTACGGTCGTTCCGCACCCATTACATTAACAGCAAACGGCAGCCTGGGCATGGGGATCGGCGGAGCGCTGACCGGTTCGGGCAAGCTGACGGTATGGGATGACCTCAACTTTAACGGCATCAAAGATGAGGGGGAACCCGGGCTTTCCGGCATCAATATCACGCTTAAACACCAGGAGATGGGGGTGGAACGCAGCGTTGTAAGCGATGAAAAAGGCGAAGCTGCTTTCCCTCTTCTTCAGCCGGGTGATTATACCCTGTCCGCCGTGCTGGACGAGGACCGTATGTTTACCCGGTCAGACGGCCATTCTCTGTTTTCAAGCGATGACAGCCGCAGCCAAAGCAGGACAGTGCAGGTAAACGCGCAGCAGGACAACAACTTTGGCTATATCGGCGTCATCCCGAATACAGCCCTGAGTATCCGGGCTTTTCACGATGGCAATGTCAATGGCAGACATGACCAGGAAGAGCCTGTCTTCGCGGGCGCACTGCTGACTGTTCTAAAAGACGATATCCAGATCTCCTCCGCTGTATCCGACTCAAAAGGCATCGCCCGCATTCCTCTGCTCCGCGCCGGCGAATACAATCTGAACCTCAGCCTGCCTGACGGACAGATTTTCAGCGTAGCCGGTGATGAGGGCGAAAACAGCTTCTTTGCAGGTACAGCCTCCTCTGAGGTAAGTATCCCCTATACCGTGTTACCCGGACAGGATCATCTGATCTATGCCGGGGTGACGCTTCCCGGAACAATCGCAGGCACATTGTTTGTTGACACAAACAACAATGCCGTCTGGGATCCGGGCGAGGAAATGATGTCCGGGTTCAGCGTACAGGCTGTCGACAGCCTTGGCCGTGTAGCGGCAGAGACAGTCACGGGTGCGGACGGAAGCTTTCAGACACCGGAACTTATCCCGGGGCAATACTCAGCGCGCATCCTGCTGCAGTCTCCCTTTATCTTTTCAGGCATGCCGATGGCGGAAGCAGAACACAGAAATAGATTCCTGATTCAAACGCCGCAGTACGGGCAGACTGATCCCTTCACCGTACAGCCCGGCCAGACGGCCGATCGCATCGACGGCGCCATCTTCCGCTCTGCCGTCATTGAGGGCGATGTGCTGCTTGGAGATGAACATGACGGATTTTCCGGCACCTTGGGCGGGCTGGAAGGCGTGTTCATCGAACTGCTGGATGAGGACGGCAAGCCCGTAAGCGACTATACCGTTGCCACGACAAATGCCCAGGGACACTATCTGCTCAAGGGCGCTCTGCCCGGCCAGTATGCCCTTCGATACACACTGCCCGAGGGGACCGCGTTTTCCAGGCCCCTGACGGAAGAACGGGAATTCACCAGCGGCCATTTTCAGGTCAGCGCAGGCGATGTTCTGGACGCTCAGCCGCTCTTCTCGGTGAAAACCGGCATCTATTCCGGGCGCGCTTACATTGACCGCAATGTCAACGGCTATTTTGATGATCAGGATGAACCGATCTCCGGTCTGACCATTCTGATGGAAAGCGATATACAGGCCAACACCCGTGAAGCTCAAAGCAATGAGGATGGAACCTATAGCATTGCCGGCCTTCGTCCCGGCGGCTACAGCCTGAGAGTGACGCTGCCGGAGGGTTTGATCTTCTCTTATGACGAGAAGAGCCCCTTTGATCCGTCCATTTCCGCCGTATCAAATGCTGATGTATCAATCACGATGGGTGAAGCACGGCAGGATCAGCAGATCGTTGCCCTCCCTGCCCACAAGCTGACCGGCAGAGTATACTATGACAACAACCTGGACGGCATGGCCCAGGGCGATGAACCGGGCTTCAAGCAGGCGGAGCTGCGTTTGCGGCACAATTTGAGCCGTGTTGAATTCAAGGCTTTGACAGACGAAAATGGGGCCTTTGAACTGCCTGCCATGTTCCCGGGCAGCTACTCCCTGAGCATTCAGCTTGAGAATGATCACATTCTTTATTCTCCTTTCGGAACACAGGCGGGTGGCGTATGGGAAAGCAGACACAGCCTGAGCCCCGACAAGCAAGAAAGCAGCCTGGATATCGGCCTGGTGCAATATGGCTCCATTGAAGGATCTGCGTTTAATCTGGGCGGTACGGATGAACTCATTGAAGGCATCCCCGTGCGGCTGATTACGGCTGACGGCAAGACAAAGGCTGAGGCATTTACCGACATAGCGGGCCTTTTCAGATTTGAAAACCTGTATCCCGGCGACTATAGCCTGGAAGCCACTCTTCCTGATGGGTATCTTTTTGCGCGCAGCATCGACAGCAAGAACGCGCGCTTCAGCCGCATTACGGCAGACGAGGGAACAATCATCGCTCAGACCGGCCTGTCCCTTCCCTTCACTCTGAATATGGCTGAACACCTGACTGATCAGGACATAGGGATGGGCGCTCCCGGTCAGATCGGCGACTATGCGTGGCTGGATCTTGACCGCGACGGTATGCAGGACGCGGGCGAACCCGGTGTCCCCGGCCTTGACATCCGGCTGTATCAGTACGGTGAGCTTGTCGCCTCTGCCCAAACAGACGCCTATGGGCGCTACCTGCTGCGGGATCTGTACCCTGGATCCTACGATCTGGTCGTTACATTGCCCAGTGAGCTGGCCGCTACCAAGCAGCAGAGTGACTTTCCCCTGGTCGCGAGCATCCTTCCGCAAGAAGACGGAGCAGAGCTTAGCATACAAGGGCTGATCATCAAGGGGGGCGGACGCAATTTAAACGTAGACTTCGGCCTGATCGAGCGCCGGGAAGGCATTCGCCCGGCTTCCATGCAAAACCCGCCGCAAAAGGATTGGACACCTTATGTCGATGTTGAACCCCGGCGGACAAGATAAAGCTCATGCCGTGAACATCAAACCGGCTCCTGACAGATTGGGAGCCGGTTTGTGCAACAGCCCTCTGTACACTGTGTTAATACAACAGTGGTGATTTTTGCTGGATATGGCAGGCTATTTTTTGAGCTGATTTTGATACGGTAAGGAGACTGGCATGAAAAAGGACCGTCAGAGTACAGAGCAGCAATATCTTGAGCATACCCTGCGGATGATCAATGAGCAGCTGGACCGCCTGCGTCTGGAGGCTGATGAAAAACGCGGGATGATCCTTTCTTCCAAAAAAGAACTGAGGGAGGAAACCTCTCATTCTCTGGGCAATTTAAACAACGCGGAGAGTTTTGAGCAACTGGTAGAACTGAGCCAATTTGCGGCGCAAGCCACTGCCGATATTGAGGGATATGAGTATACACTCAGTCAGATAGAACGCCGCGAAACACAGCTGGATTCGCCTTATTTCGCGCGGATCGACTTTCTTTTTGAGGATGAAAGCAAACCGGAAAAAGTATACATCGGCCGCTTTTCTCTGATGGATGAAAATGAGCTGACGGTATACGACTGGCGTTCCCCCATTGCAGGCTTGTTTTACAGCCACGGCATTGGCGAAGCCTCTTATGAGGCCCCGATGGGCCGGATGAGAGGCCGGATCCTCCTGAAAAGGCAATACGAGATCAAACAAGGCCGGCTTGAATACTTCTTTGACGCCGATCTTGAGATCATGGATGACTTTTTAAGAAAAGCTCTGGCTGATAACGCATCGCCAAAGATGAAAAACATCGTTCAGACCATCCAGCGTGACCAGGACATGGTTATCAGGGATATGCACAGCGACCTGCTCATGGTACAAGGCGCCGCCGGGAGCGGTAAGACTTCCATCGCCATGCACCGTGCAGCTTACATTCTATACCAGGAATATGACAATAAGCCTGAAAGCCGGCATATTGTCATACTGTCTCCTCACAGCTTGTTTGAACAATATATTTCCAACGTGCTGCCTGAGCTCGGAGAAGAGAATATCACATCGTTGTTACTGGACGAGCTGCTGGAAGCCGTGCTTAAGAAGTCTTCCATCCGCAAAAAAGATCAGCTCTTTGAGGCGCTCATGTCATCCAAGCCATGGATACATATGATGAAGCGCGCTCTGGAATTCAAGACCTCAATACACTTTGCTCGCATTCTGGACGAGGCCGCCCGCCGTTTCGACAGCCCTGCCGAGGCAGCCGCGCTCTACAAGGAGCTATTTGATGATCACAGCCGTCTGAAAGACTTGGCGGGAGAGATTCCCTTGCCCGGCGACATCGATGATATCATCGTATATACTCAAGTCAGCCTGCACAGCGATATCCTGGAGTTTGATGACGCGTCGGCCATCGTCTATCTGTATTTAAAAGGGAACTATTTTGATGACTACAGACATATTCGTCATGTGATTATCGACGAGGCGCAGGATTATTACCCCATTCATTTTGATCTGATCCGGCAGATATTTCCAAAGGCGCGATTCACTCTTTTAGGCGATGTCAACCAAACCGTTGAAAAACAGGAGAACGAAGACTTTTATCGGCAGGTCAGGGAGATCATGGCCTTCAAAAAGGTTTCAATGCTTAAGCTCGACAAGAGCTTCCGCAGCGCCGCCGGCATTATGCGCTTTGCCGCGGGATTGATAGGCGCTGAGCTGAATCCCTTTGGCCGCGAGAGCGCGGAACCGCAGATCCGTAACCTGGCAGGCACCGATATCACAGACTCCCTGCGCGCAGATATTGAAGCGTGTAACAATATGGGCTATGGCTCCGTCGGCATTCTGTGCAAGACCCAGGAAGACAGTGATCGCTTGTATCATTTGCTTTCATCGTCAGTCAGCTTGACCCCGCCCAAAAGCGCGGCGGAAGGAGGCTTGCGCGGTGTTATTATTTTGCCTGTTTATTTATCCAAAGGCCTGGAGTTTGACGCGGTCATCATTCCCGATGCGGATGAAAAGAACTACCGCTCTGAAGGCGATGCCAAACTCTTATATATCGCCAGTACACGCGCATTGCATTGGCTGAAGCTTTATTATGACGGAAACATCAGCCCGATTCTGGAAAGAATCCTGAAATAAATCAAGACCGCCGGGCTATTGGCCCCGCGGCCTTGGATGATCACTGAAAGTCTTTATTCTTCTTCCTCTTCGTCAGGGAGTTCGGCGTTGTGATATACCTCCATCACGTCGTCGTTGTCATCGAGCATATCCAGCAGCTTAAGAACTTTCTTGAGGGTATCCTCATCTGTCAGGTCAACAGTATTCTGCGGGATCTTGACGCGCTCGGTCGACGCAAAGACCACCCCCTGCCCTTCAAGGGCTTCTCGCACGGCGGAGAAATCATTGGGCGCTGTGATGATTTCATAAGAATCATCATAAACCTTCATGTCTTCGGCGCCGGCGTCCAAGGCGTGCATCATCAGCTCATCTTCATCGACCGCCGACCCGCGCTCCACCACCAGAACCCCTTTATGATCAAACATAAACCCAACAGATCCAGTCTGACCCAGAGTGCCGCCGTTCTTGTCAAATATATGCCGGACATCCGACGCCGTGCGGTTGCGGTTATCGGTCACCACCTCGCAGATAATGGCCACACCGCCGGGTGCGTATCCTTCGTAGCTGATCTCCTCATAGATAACATTATCCGTTTCACCCGCTGCCTTTTTAATGCTGCGAGTGATGTTGTCATTCGGCATGTTGTTTGATTTGGCTTTTGCAATGACATCGCGCAGCTTGCTGTTGACAGCGGGATCGCTCCCGCCTTCTTTGACGGCAATGGCGATTTCACGGCCGATCTTAGTAAATATCTTGCCGCGCTCGGCATCCGCCCTGCCCTTCTTATGTTTGATGTTGGACCACTTGGAATGACCCGCCATGCAAAATACCCCCTTCATGATCAGCTTGATAAATGATTATAGCATTGCCAAAGCGGATGCGTCAAACGCACGGACTTTATTTGCCAACCCGTCGGAACGCAAAGCCGGGGTGAACTTTTGCGGCTTTTTCAAGCAAAACAATGAGTTTTTTTCCCAGAGCATCCGGAAGATCCCGCAGCAGACCCGGGTGCCGCAGATACAGCTCAACAGGCTTGATCTCCATCAGGCAATCCCACAGCGCGTCCAGGTTATGCCCATAGTAAGGGGGCAGATTCAAAGCATCCTTCAGAACAAGGTGCATGGCATCCCTGTCGGGCATATCCAGCGCGTCAATAATAACCCGGCGCATCTATTCTTCCCCCTTCAGGGGTTCAAAGCTCGCATAATGGTCCTGTGTGTAATAAATCAAACCGTCATCTGAAAATACCATGCGCTCAGCGCCGCGATCTGATTGACCCATGCTCCCGATATCCGCTTCTTTCCAGACGCGCCCTTTCTTGTCCGGCAGCAGGCCTTCATAATTACCGAACCGGTCGCCGCCAATCATTTTGCCGGGCGCATAGGGCTCCAGTCCTCCGCCTTGCCAGCCCAGTTTCCTTGCCTGGTCTTTCGTCATATAATAATCAGGCAGTTCACCGTGCTCCGCCAGATACGCATACACGGCGCTCTTGCCGCCCGGCGGCAAAACCCGCTGATGAGCCGTCTCCGGCAAGGGGGTATGAGCGGGCAGTCCCCCGCCTGGGCCGGTGAGCGAAAGCAGAAAAGCTATCCCTGCCAAAGCCAGGATAATCGCCAGATTCTTCAAGAGTTTTTTTCTTCCCGATTGATTGTTTATCATGATGTTGCCCCTCCGGGGACAGTATACCCCCTGTTGCGACAAGCGTAAACGTGATATAATCTTAAATTGGCGGTATATCTTGTATACGCAAAATTTCGGCGCAGAGCGCCATTTGAAAGGATACTATGCCCAAAGATTACACATCCGGCAGCTTGCAAGTATTGGACGGTCTGGATGCGGTGCGCATGCGGCCCGGCATGTACATCGGTTCAACCGGCGCGCGCGGCCTTCATCACCTCCTTTGGGAGATCGTAGACAACGGCATCGATGAGGCCGCCAATAACCATGCCGATGAGGTCTCTGTCACACTGCATAAAGACGGCTCCTGCAGCGTATGGGACAACGGGCGTGGCGTGCCCGTCGATATCCACCCCGTTTTGGGGATCTCCGGCGTGGAGGTGATCTACACTAAGCTGCACGCAGGCGGCAAGTTTGACCATGAAAACTACGTGTATTCAGGTGGTTTGCACGGTGTGGGCGCCTCTGTCGTCAACGCGCTGTCAAGCTGGATGACGGTCGACAGCTTCCGCGATTGGGAGCATTGGCAGATCCGCTTCGAAACAGTCTACGATAAGAAAGATAAGAAGTGGAAAGCCGGACAGATCGTTGAACCGCTGCATAAAATTAGCAATACCCGTAAACACGGCACCTTGGTCCGCTTTATGCCCGATGAAACGATTTTTGAGGAAACAGCATTTAATGCCGATACCATCCGCAGGCGCTTGCGTGAGCTGGCTTACCTGAACAAAGGAGCCTCCATCATCTTTACTGATGAGCGGGCCGATGCTCCCGGTAATGAGACCAAGTTGTTTCGCTACGAGGGCGGTATTGCCGATTTCGTTCACTACCTCAATAAGGAAAAGACCGCGCTCCATGAAAAGCCGATTGTCTTTGAGGCGCAAAAGGATGATATCCTGCTGAGCCTGGCGATGCAGTATACCGATGCCTACACCGAATCGACCTACTCATATGTCAACAACATCCCCACGCCCGAGGGCGGAACACACGAGACGGGTTTTCGAACGGCGCTGACCAAGGCGCTGAACGATCACGCCCGAAGGATTGGTGTTCTGAAAGAAAAAGATACGGGTCTTGCGGGCGAAGACTATCGTGAGGGGCTGACCGCTCTGCTCTGTGTCAAGGTGCGCAACCCCCAGTTTGAGGGCCAGACCAAAGGCCGCCTGGGCAACACCGAGGTTCGTCCCGCGGTTGAAGCCATGGTCAGCCTGAAGCTGCAAGAGTTTTTGGAAGATTTAAAAAACGCGGATGTCGCTCAGACAATCATTGACAAAGCCGTCAAAGCCGCTCGCGTTCGCGAAGCATCCCGCAAGGCGCGCGAAGTGGCGCGTGCAAAAAACGCGCTGGAGGCGGCCCCGCTGGTCGGCAAGCTATCCAGCTGTACGGGGCGAAAGCCGGAAGAAAACGAGCTGCTGATCGTCGAAGGCGATTCTGCCGGCGGCAGCGCCAAGCAGGGGCGGGACAGGCGCTTTCAGGCCATCCTTCCTCTGCGAGGCAAGCCTTTGAACGTTGAAAAAAAGCGTATTGATCAGGTGCTTGGCAACGAAGAGTTCCGAAGCATCATCACGGCTTTGGGTACCAACATTGATGAGGACTTTACACTGGATACCCTAAAATACCATAAGGTCATCATCCTGTCTGACGCGGATCAGGATGGTGCGCACATCCGGGCCATTCTCCTGACTTTCTTTTTCCGTTATATGCGTGAGCTGATTTCGGGCGGGCATGTTTATATCGGCATGCCTCCTCTATATCAGGTAAAGACAGGCAGCAGCTCTATGTACGCCTATGACGACAAAGAATTGAAAGCGCTGACCCAGGGCCTTAAAAACTATACTGTACAGCGCTACAAAGGGCTGGGCGAAATGAACCCCGAACAGCTGTGGGATACAACCATGAACCCCGAAAAGCGCAAGCTGATGCAGGTCATGCTTGAAGACGGCGCGGAAGCCGACCGGCTGATCACCGTATTGATGGGTGATAAAGTTGAACCGCGCCGCGAGTACATCAGCGCCAACGCGGATTTCAACAAGCCTGATACCTTCGGCCAGCAGAACAAGCCGAATGTTGCTGAAAGTTCCGTCACAAAGGAGGTCCTCGATGCCTAAAAAGAAAAAGAAGAGACCCCTGAATACTTCAGAAATCATTCAGACACCGCTGGAAGATGTACTGCACCAAAGCATGATGCCCTATGCAGAATACGTTATTTTGGAACGCGCCTTGCCGCGGGTGGAAGATGGACTGAAGCCTGTCCAGCGACGCATACTCTATACCATGCATGAACTGGGCATGACGCCTGATAAGCCTCATCGCAAGTGTGCCCGCATCGTCGGTGACTGCCTGGGTAAATATCATCCCCACGGCGACAGCAGCGTGTATGACGCGCTGGTACGCATGGCGCAGGACTTTTCAATGCGCTGCCCCCTGGTCGACGGACACGGCAATTTCGGCTCTATCGATGGCGACAGCGCTGCCGCCATGCGCTATACGGAAGCGCGCATGGCACCGCCGGCGACGGAAATGCTGGCCGATATTCAAAAAGATACCGTTCCTTTCCGGCTGAACTTTGACGACACCCTGTCAGAGCCCGACCTTTTGCCGGCCAGGTACCCCAACCTGCTGGTCAACGGGTCCTCCGGCATCGCTGTCGGACTGGCAACCAACATCCCGCCGCATAATTTAAAGGAAGCCGTTGCCGCCACCTGTTTGCTGATCGACAAGCCAGGCGCGACAACGGAAGAGATCATGCAAGTCATGCCCGCGCCGGACTTTCCGACCGGAGGCGTGCTGCTTGACACGCCGGAGATCCGTGCCGCTTTTGAGACCGGCCGCGGCAGGCTGACCCTGAGAGCCAAAGTTCATATCGAGCAGGGCCGCGCCGGCAGAAATCTGATCTGTATCACCGAAGTTCCCTATCAGGTCAACAAGGCACAGATGCTTGAAAAGATCCTGAAGCTGTCAGAAGACAGGAAGGCTGCCTTCAGCGGCATCTATGATATCCGGGATGAGTCTGACCGGACAGGTCTTCGCGCTGTCATCGAGCTGAAAAAGGATACTGACCCCGAGCAGGTCCTTGGCTATTTGTTCAGATACTCTGACATGCAGGTTACTTTCGGCGTCAACCTGGTCGCCATCGCGGAGGGAAAGCCCGTCCTGATGGGGATCAAGGAAGCCCTTCTCCACTACATCAATCACCAGAAGGATGTGGTAACCCGCCGAAGCAACTATGAGCTTGAGCGTGCCCGTGCCCGGGCACATATCCTTGACGGCCTGATTGTGGCTGTGGACAGCCTGGATGAAATCCTGACACTGATCCGCTCCTCCAAAAACGGCAAGGAGGCCAAGGGCAAGCTGATGGCTCGCTTCGGCTTCACCGATGTGCAGGCTCAGGCCATTCTGGATCTGCGCCTGCAGCGTCTGACCGGTCTGGAGATCCTCACGCTTCGCAAGGAACACCGGGAGGTGCTTGCTTCCATTCGTAGCCTGGAGGCCATTTTGGGAAGCGAGAAAAGGCTGATGAGCCTGATCAAAAAAGAAATGACGGCGATCGCCGAACGCTACGGGAACCCCCGCAGGACCGAGATCCTCTGTGAATCGAAAACGGTAGCGGCGGCCGCGATCGATGATATTGATGAAGCCCAGGAAGCAGTGGTGTTCTTCACCCGCGGCGGCCAGCTGCGCAGAATGAGCCCTCGTGCCTATGACAGGCTGGAACTTCCCGAAACGCAAAGCGATATGCCTTTGTATACCTTCCGGACCGACACCGAGCATACGCTGCTGTTTTTTACCAACTTAGGCAACTGCTACTCTCTGTCAGTGGGTAAGCTGGAAGAAGCAAACCGCCCCAGAGACAGAGGCCTCTATCTAAGCGGCGTGCTCAATGGGCTTGAAGAGGGAGAGGTCTGCGTCAGCCTGTTCGACCTGGCACCCGGAGAGCTTGAAACCATGCCTGATTTCCTCTTTTTCACCAAGCAGGGCCAGGTCAAGCGGACTGCCGCGTCTGAGTATGATGTGCGGCGCGCCAAGTTTGCCGCGATCGGCTTGAAAAATGACCAGCTTCTGACCGTCTGCACCGTCGAGGACGGAGCGGACCAGTTCTGCCTGACTCATGAAGGCATGCTGATCCGTTTTAAAACCGACGATGTTCCCGTTACCGGCAGAACCTCCAGAGGCGTTCGGGCAATCAGGCTGAGCCCCAATGATTGGGTAGGCTGGGCCGGCAACCTCACAAACAGCGACCAGCTGATTCTCTTCAGCGAGCGGGGCTATGCCAAGCGTGTCATGGGCAGCATGTCTGACGCGCAAGGCCGCGGCGGAAAAGGAGTTCACGCCTTTTACTTTAACAAATCGGGCAATAACGGCAGTTATCTTGCCGCGTTTGCCAGGCTGACTGAACCTCGCAGCTTTTCCGTGCTTCAAAAACAAGGGGATCTGACGCCATTGTCAGCCGCTGAAGTGGCACCTCAAAACCTGACCGACAGGGGCAAACCCTATGTGCTTGCACTGCTTGATAATGTCGTTACAGACATCATCGTATAGCCCTTCGCTTCCTTGACAAGCTGTGACCCGCACCCTACAATAAACAAACCATTGCATGAGAGGAGACCCTATGCGAAAGAGTACATTTATCTACAGCACAGGGAGCTTCACTCTTTCCCTTGCGGCGACTGCCCTCCTCACCATCGCACTGGCCGCCAATCCCTTTGCGGGATTCTATCTTCTGGTTTCATCGGCATTTATTTTACCTTTGTTTATGCAGCTTGTCCTGCGCACGGCAGGGCCGGGCTCGGCGCTGACCTCCCTTGTCCTTTTCGGGTTTGGGGCGGGCATCAAGCTTGGCCCGGGTCCCGCCTTATTCGCCGCAGCCTATTTGCTGCTTCCCTTGGCGGCCTACACTTATTGCCTCTACCGGGGAGTTCCCGCGGCAAAAACCATGACGGTGATTGCAGCTTCTTATGTTCTAGGAGTGCTGGCTCTTTACGCACTGTCCTTTCGCCTGCTTGGAGAAGCCCCGTTTGAGGCGCTGCCTCGCTTGATGATTGAGGCTTTGGAAGCAATGCCCGAGCGTGATTCTCTCTTCACCGCTGCCTATCGCTATGGTATTCTGGCCATTCCCGATGAGATGGCCCAGAATGCCGTGCTTCAGGCTCCTCAAGGAGGAACAATGCTGTCTCCCGAGGTGCTGACCGAATTTTACAAGCAAATACACGCAAGAGCCGGTCTGTGGCTGCGCGCGCTGGTGCCCAGCCTTCTGAGCAGCTTCAGCATTTATCTGGCATTCGGCGGTGTATACATGAGCGATCATTATGGCAGACGGCAGGCTCAGCGAAGGGCTTTTCGTGCTCCGCAATCAGGCGGGGATGTCTTCCCGGTTCCGCCTGAACTGAAGGAGCTGAGCCCATTTCACAAATGGTTCATTCCAAAGCAGGCAGCCGCTCCGCTGTGGATCATGGGCGGCGTCTCGCTGCTGACAAGGTTCTCCGGACAGGAGGCATTGGCTCTGTCCGGGGCAATGCTCTATAACATATTCTCCGCTTTCTTGGGCATTCAGGGGCTGAGCACCATGAACTTCATGCAGCGCAGGCGCGGGACACGCCCCGGGATGCGCGGCTTAACCATTGTGATACTCGCCGTGCTCTTGCCCCAGGCCGCGCTGGTCATCGGATTGTTCGATCAGGTCGGCGATCAGCGAAAACTCAGGAAACCGGACAACCAAAACAACTCTGATACAGGGAGGAAGTAAAATGAAAGTAATTTTGCTGCAGGACGTGCCGGGAACCGGCAAGAAGGATCAGATCGTCAACGTGTCCGACGGCTATGCCCGCAACTATCTCCTGCCCCGCAAATGGGCGATGGAAGCGAGCAAGGGATCCGTCAAAGAGATTGAGCGGCGCAACGCCGCGCAGCGCCAGAAAGAAATGGAAGAGCGCAACGCCGCGGACGCCCTGGCTCTGTCTTTGAAGGGTAAAGTCATAACCCTGCGCGCCAAAGCCGGCGATAAGGGCCGCCTCTATGGCAGCGTTACAGGGCAGGAAATTGCTCAGGCGCTTCAGGAGCAGCACTCGGTTGAGATCGACAGGCGTAAGATCGATGTCCCTGAGACCATCCGGGCTGTCGGCGAATATGAGGTGCAGATCACGGTCTACGCCGGCATCAAAACACAGATGCTGGTCAATGTTATCGCTGCCCAGTAGTACGCCGAGAGGAAGCAATGGAGAATTATCATACCGCCTATACAACAAGCGAACCTTTAAAAGCGCCGCCGCAAAGCCTTGAAGCGGAACGCTCCGTTTTAGGTGCTTTGATGCAGGACTATAACGCGCTGATGATGGCAATGGATATGATGACGGCTGATGATTTTTACCAGCCTCAGCATGTTGTTATTTTCAACGCGATGCGTTCTTTGTATCAGCAGCCGCGCGCGGTCGACCTGGTCACAATGGATGATGAGCTGAGCCGCAGCGGCATGCTGGCCGGCGTCGGCGGTACCGGCTATCTGGTCGACTTGATACAGGCCGTCCCTACCACAGTCAATGTACGGCACTATATTGATATCGTTCTTGAAAAATCCACACTCCGTAAGCTGATCAGCGCGGCAAATGCCATCAGCGGCAATTGCTACAGCCAGGAAATGGAACTGGACCCCATCCTCCGTCACGCCGAAAAGGCGATCTTTGATATCGTCATGAAGCGTACCGGAGGTGACCAGCTGGAGCCCATCACAGACATCATGCCCCGTGCCTATGCCCATCTGGAAAGCCTGGAAAAGAACCGCGGCCAGATCATGGGCGTACCGACGGGCTTTTCCAAGCTTGACAGGCTGCTAACCGGCTTGCACGGCGGTGAACTGGTGCTGGTCGGGGCGCGCCCCAGCATGGGAAAAACCAGCTTTGCCATCAATATTGCAGCTAACGCCGCTCATAAAGGCAAATCGGTCGCGATATTCAGCTTGGAAATGCCGCGTGAACAGATCGCCATGCGCATCCTCTGTTCGGACGCGCGCGTCAATATGCAGCGCGCCCGGTCAGGCAGCCTGCGCCCGGATGATTGGACCAGGCTGGTCAAAGCGCTGGCTCCCATTTCGCAGATGCGCCTGTTTATCGATGACACCTCAAGCATCAGCCCCGCGCAGCTGCGAAGCCGCTGCCGCCGGCTGATGATGGATAAAGGCCTGGACCTGGTCGTCGTTGACTATCTGCAGCTGATGAGCGCCGACGGTAAAACAGAAAACCGCCAGCTCGAAGTCAGCGAAATATCAAGGCGCCTCAAAGGAATCGCCCTTGAGCTGAAGGTGCCTGTGCTTGCCTGTGCCCAATTGAGCCGCGCCAATACCCAGCGCACCAACAAAAAGCCGATGCTGTCCGACCTGCGCGATTCCGGCTCCATCGAACAGGACGCGGACGTTGCGATGTTTCTGCACAGAGAAAGTTACTACGATGAAACCAGCGAAGACACCAATACCGCAGAGGTGATCATTGCGAAGCAAAGAAACGGCCCGCTGGAAACAATCCGGCTGAACTGGCTGGATGAGTATACATTGTTTGAAGACAAATACGAAGGAGACTATGATGGATCAGGCCAAGATCGCTGATTTTATCAAGGGCCTGGCCTTTGAAGGATTCCTGCTGGTGCGCATGTCCCAGCAGCGCAAAAGCAACAACGGCGCCAACTATCTGGACATGACGCTGGCTGATAATTCAGGGGATATCAACGCAAAAGTCTGGGACCCGCTGGCCGCGCCGCCCGATCAGGGCAGCGTGATCAAGGTGCGCGCCGCCGTGACGGAATACAACGGACGCCTGCAGATGCGGGTGGATAAATTCCGTCCTGCTCTGCCCGCCGATCAGGTGGAGCTCAATGAGCTGGTGGCTGCGGCTCCTTACCCGCCCGAAGAGATGATTGCCGCGGTGGACGGTGCTATACGGGCTATGCGCAACCCTGTCTTACAAACGCTGTGCCGCGGCTTGATCGGCCAGGTGCGCGAGCAGGTCATGTATTACCCTGCCGCACAGCGCATGCACCATGCCGAGCGAAGCGGCCTTCTGCATCATATCACCAGCATGCTGAAGGTGGCGGACGCGCTGCTCCCCTGCTACCCTTTTCTGGACGCAGATCTGGTGCGCGCGGGCATCATCGCCCATGATCTGAGCAAGGTCACGGAAATGTTGTCCGATACCCTTGGCAATGTAAGCGAATACAGCACCGAAGGGCTGCTGCTCGGCCACCTTGTGGTGGGCGTATCGCAGGTACGAGAAGTAGCGCGGCAAAACGGAATCTCTTCAGATGATGAATATGCCCTTCTGCTGCAGCACATGATCATCAGCCACCACGGCCTGGCCGAACACGGCAGCCCGCGCCCTCCCATGTTCCCGGAAGCAGAGATGCTGAGCATCATCGATGAGATGGACGCCCGGATGAATGAGATGGATACTGTTACCCGCCGAACCCCGCGGGGTGTGTTTTCCGAAAAGATCTGGTCGCTTGACAGAAGGCTGTACCACCCGCGTTATCTGAGTGAAGAAGATAATTAAGTCTTGACGAAAGAATACAGAATTGTTACAATCAGTTAAAGATTTCGAAGCAATCTGAAACCTGCGCGGTGCAGGATGGAGGTTATGATGAAAAAGAAATTGATGATCCCGGCGATTCTGTTGATTGTTGCCATTTTAGCCGGCTGCACGCCCCAGCAAAGCAATGAAATCAATGACATTCCTACCCTGGGCACTCAATCTGCCCAGCCGAATCCCATGGAGGCGGCGTCTGAGGCTCCGACCGACTTTGGCTTCAACCTGCCCGAGGGATATGATCCCGCATCTGAGGAAGACGACGAGGACAAGGAGGACATCATCTTCCCTGTCACACAGCAAGGCAGCGGACAGCAGACCGTGGCTCAGCAGGCGCAGAGCTTTCCTGCCGACAATATCACGGCCAGCCCCTTTGCCGGGTCCAGCCCGATCCCGCTGAACCCCATTGATATGCCCACGCCAAGCCCCCGGCCTGCCATGACCTTTGCCTATGCTGCCTATACCGCCTCTCGCCTCGGGCTTACCTTTGAAAGCGTGGCGGGATATGAGATCGATGAAAGCTCAGGCGATTCCTTCATTTTGCGTGAGCCCCTCACCATGTGGAAGGACAACAAGGGTGTTGTCATTACCTTGTCGCAAGCCGCTGTTTCCGGCAGCTATAACAAGTCTGATGTGCGCAAGGACGTCATCGCCAGGCTGGATGAACTGGGGCAAAGCTATCAACGATGGGAGCCATCCAACACGGCTGAGCGTACGCTGCTGAACGCGCCTGGCTATTACGCCAACTACAGAGCGATCCAGATGGACGGCACCATCGTTCGTGGCCGCATTCATATGTCCGTCCTGCCGGGTAACCGGGTGTTGACGCTGCACATCGAGCATCCGGCTGAATACAATGAGGATTACATCGGCGTCTTCAGCAAGATCCGCAGCACGCTCAAGGCGATCTGACCATCTTATCAACTAAAAAGGACTGAGCTGTATAAGCATCAGTCCTTTTTTATGCCCGCAAGAGGAGTTTTACAGCATCAGCTGTTCGTAGCGCGCCTCCGTCTCTTCTTCCGGGTCATCCGGCCCGGCTTGCGTCTCCTCCAGGGGATCAGGAAGCTCCTCGAGCGAACGTAAGCCGAAATGAGACAAGAAAGAGTCCGTCGTACCATAGAGGATCGGCCGTCCGATGGTGTCTTTTCGGCCAACTTCTTTGACCAGGTCTTTCTTGATCAGCGACTGCAGCGAATAGTCGCACTTCACCCCGCGCACAGCCTCCAGATCAAGCCTGGTGACCGGCTGACGATAGGCAATGATGGCCAATGTCTCCAGCGCGGCCTGGGTCAAAGACTGCCTTTGAACAGGCTGCAAAAGACGCTCAATAAAAGGAGCATATTCCGCCCTGGTGGCCAGCTGAATATGACCGCCGAAACGCTTAAGCCGTAAACCGCGGCAGGAATCATCATAGTATGTTTCAAGGCGGCCGGCAGCGGCCGATATCTGCGCCTCGTCCCGTTCCAGCGCCCGCGCCAGATCACGCAAAGACACAGGCTGCCCTGCCACATATAAAATCGCTTCGATGATGTGTTCAAGCTCCATGTTCTTGCTTCCTCTTTTTCACGGGATTCAGCAGGATTTCTCCATACGCCTCATCCTGTGTGATATTGATACGGCCCAGGCGCAGCAGTTCAAGCAGCGCTAAAAAATAGGTAACGACCTCGTCCTTTGCCGGTTTTTTCCCGATCAGGGCCGTAAAAGCAAGGCTGCCTTGCCTGAGCCGCTTTAATATGCTCAGCATAAAGTCAGGCACACTGTACTCCTCGCGCATAATGCGCCGGGCAAGCTCTTCCGGCTCTTCCTCTTCCCTGGGCGTTCTGGCCATCACAGCCGCAAAAGCCGTGATCAGGCCGGAAAGGGTCAGCCCCGATATTTCAAAGCTGGGCGGAGGCAAGGGGTATTCTTCCGGCAGCTTTTCATACATCAGTGCCGCGACCTTTTCAAAACCCTGCATATCAGCCGCGATCTGCTTAAAGCGCGCGTACTCTTCCAGCTGACGGATCAAAAGAGATTCCGGGTCCTCCTCCGCTTCCTCAAGCGGGGCCGGTTTTGGCAGCAAGGAGCGGCTCTTGATTTCAAGCAGTGTCGCCGCCATCCGGATAAAAGAGGATGCCTCTTCCATATCCAGATCCTCCGACTCCCTCACGGAGCGAATATACTGATCGGTCACCTCGGATACAAAAATATCTTTGATATCGATTTTTGCCTTTCCGATCATGAACAACAGCATATCGAGCGGCCCGTTGAAATCTTTGAGCTTCAGTGTAATTGCCATCTCATCCCCTCACAGCCCAAACACGCTGAGGAAACTGCCCAGCACCAGCCCTTGCACAAAGTCGATGCCTGAGCCGATGACGCGGCTGACAATATCCGTTGAGAACATCAGAAGGATCAGGATCATATGCGTTGCTCTGAACGCTTTGCCTGAAAGCTTGATCCGCCCTTTGAGCAGCAGGTCATTGAAAACATGAAAACCGTCCAGCGGCGGAATGGGCAGCAAGTTAAACAAACAAAAGCCCAGATTGATCAGGCTGAAGTGAAGCAGGAAGCGCTGAATATGCAGCAGCCACGGAATTCTGAGCAACGGTGCCAGCTCCTTTGCGTATAGCGGAAACAGCTGCACCGAGTAGCCA